>JBARAK010000552.1:0-32653 GCA_049791955.1 Caulobacteraceae bacterium | reverse complement strand
GCCTCAAGCGCGTCGATCCGGCGGCCGGCGAGGAACACCCGCCAGCCCGCAGCGGCCAGAGCCTGCGCCGTCGCCCGTCCGATCCCGCTGCCGGCGCCCGTCACCACCGCGACCTTGGAAGCTTCGGTCATCGCCCAGTCCGTTGCAGCGACCGCGAAGCGCGGCCTGAAGCGAATTGTCACGCTTTATCCGCCCGGTGAAAGCCCCAAACGGGGCGCGTCAGCGCGAACGAAATCCCTTACGGCTCCGAACACAGCGGCGACGCCAGCCGGCGAGCCAGGCGAATTCGCACCTCAGGAGAGATCGTTCGCCCCCCCTCATATTTGCTGTTACCCGACAGCTCGCGGGGCAATGGTAGTTAACAATTAGTAGTTAATATACGAGGCTGGAAACAGCTTTGGGGGGCGAACGGTTATCCGGCCGTCCCGGCGTCGCCCAAGTTTAAGAGCCGGCCTTGCCGGAAGCAGATCGAACGGACCAAGTGGATGGCGAGAGGGGCGAAAGCAAAATCAATTTCCGAATTGACCTCTCCATTGCAGCTTTCGACCGATCTCCCCTCGCAAAGCCCGATTGAACAGGACCTTGGCTTCGATACCGAGGACATCGACCCCGCCCACAGGGTGGAAGCCTATCGAAGCCTCTACGCCGCAGGCGGGGACGTGGAAATTCTGGGCCCCCGGTTCCGGGCGGCCATGCGCGTCCGGCGCTGTGGCGGGTTGATGCTTTACCACCGGGTGCTGAGCGATGTGGCGCACAGGCGGGACGCGGAACGTGTTCGCCAGTGTGGCTTCGATCACTTCACCGCCCAACTCAATGTCCGCGGGCTGCTGCAGGTCCAGGCCGACGGCCTGCGCCGGATCGTGGCCCCTGGCGAGATCCTCTTCCTCGACATGACCCGGCCGTTCCGCCACGTCGTGGACGGGGAGATCGTAACGGTGAGCATTCCCCGGGCGTTCATCGCCGAGCGATGCGCCCAGCCGACGAGCCTCCACGGCGCCGTTGCGGCGGCTTTCCATGCCGCGCCGCTGGTCCAGTGGATGACCAGGTTCTGGAGCTCGGCGGACGGGAACGAGGCGTCGGACATCGAAGGGCTCATGAGCGCCCTGGACACCGCCCTACGCGGCGCCGCTGCTCGCCCCATCCACCAGCGGCGCGAACAGGACGCGATCCGGCGCGACCGGATCCGCGGCGTCATCGAGCGCGACCTGGGCGATCCGGACCTGACGCCCGAACGGGTGGCCGCGGAGGTCTGCCTGTCCCGCGCGACCCTGTACCGGATGTTCCAAGACCTCGGCACGCCCTCCAGTTGGCGCCAGGCCCGCCGGCTGTGGAGGTTCCGCCAGGTCCTGGCGTCGGGTCCCCACTCCATCGGCGACGCCGCCGAGGCGGCCGGGATCACCGATCCGTCCTACGCCAGCGCCCTGTTCTCCCGCGCCCTCGGCATGACGCCGAGCGGCTATCGACGCGAGGTGGAGCGGGTGCTGCACGATTCCGATCGCCCCGGCGCCCTGCGCTGGATCATGAAAAACGTTCCGGTGCTGCTCTCGACCGATGTCCACTGACACCCGCCCCATGGGGGGCTCTGATACAGACACACGGGTCGCGACCTGGGGAATGGTGGGCCTGCTTGCGGCGGTCCACGCATCCGCGTTCGGCGACCGCTTCCTGACCGCCCTGGTCGCAGCGCCGCTGACGCGCGAGCTGCACCTGGGCGACGCGCAATTCGGCCTGATCCAGGGCGCCTGCTTCGTTGCGCTCTACCTGGTGGCCACCCCGATTTTCGGGCGGCTTGCGGACAGGTTCTCGCCCAGGTTGGTGATCCTGGCCGGGCTTTGCATCTGGACGGCGGCGACCTTCGCGCTGGCGTTCGCCCACTCCTTCGCCGACGTAGCGCTGAGCCGTCTCGCCCTGGGCGCGGGCGAGGCCGCGCTGACACCCGCCGCCCTGTCGCTGATCGCCGCCCGGGCCGGGCCGGCGCGGACCGGGCGGGCGCTGTCGGTGTTCACGTCCGGCTCCACGCTCGGAAAGGGACTGGCGCTACTGGCCGGCGGCGTCCTGCTGGGCGAACTCACCCGGCGCCTTCCCCATGGCGGCGCCGCGCCCTGGCGGGTGCTGATCCAGCTCGCCGTCATCCCCAACCTGCTGCTGGCCATAGCCCTGCTGTTCGCCCGCGACGACAGCTCGGCTCCCCGCAGCCGCCCACCGATCGGCCAGGTCGCTGAGCACCTGCGCCGCCACGCGCGCGATTACCTCCGCCTGACCATGGCCAGCGGCGCGGTGGTGGTGCTGAGCCAGACCCTGGCCGCGTGGATGCCGCTGTTCTATGGGCGCACGTTCGGGCTCACGCCGGCGACGGCCGGAATGCTGACCGGTACGGCGCTGATCGTCTTCGCCCCCGCCGGCAGCCTGCTCGGCGGGGTCCTGCTGGACCGCCTTGGCCGCCGCGAACTGGGCGACCTGCCTTTGCGCCTGCTGGCGACAGCCCTGGGCGTCACCGTCGTCGCCGCGACCATGATGCTGGCTGCGCCACATCTGGCGGCCTCGGTTGCGGGCTATGCGGTGATCCTGGTCTGCCTTGGCGCGGCCGCTCCGGCGTCGCTGGTCCAGCTCAAGCTGCTCAGCCCCGCGCACATGCGCGGCTCGGTCGCCTCTATCTATCTGGCCGTCGTCACCCTGATCGGCTTCGGCATAGGGCCTCCGGTGGTCGGGGTGATGTCGGAGCGCCTGTTCGGGCCAGGCCGTCACCTTGGCCCGGCGCTCTTGGTGTTCGCGGCGACGGCCTGCGCTGTGGGCCTCGCGGGCTTCGCCATCCCTGCTCGGCGGCGCGCCGGTTCGTCCGTGGAGACGAGCCAGACCGCCTGATCGAACGGCTGGCTCTGGCCTCTACCCCTCGACCAGCGCCAGCACCCGCAGCGGGCTGCCGGACCCGCGCACGATCTTGAGCGGGGCGGCGACCACGATCGCACCGGTCGGCGGCAGCTTGTCGAGATTGGTCAGGCTGGCCAGACCGAACTTGTTCGCCCCGTGCATCAGGCTGTGACAGGGGAACGGCGGGTCGAAGGCGAAGGCTTGGCCGGCGTCGGTGCCCACCGTCTCCACGCCCACGCCGCGCACCCCGCGCTGCTCGGCCAGGAACGGTACGCAATCCGGCGCCCAGCCGGGCGTGTGGGCGCCATCGGCCTTCATGTTCAGGAAGGCGTCGGGGTCGGCGCGCTTGGACCAGTCGGTGCGCACCAGCACCCAGGCCCCTTCGGGAATGCGGCCATGCCTGGCCTCCCAGCGCTCGACGAACGCGATGCTGACCAGGAAGTCCGGATCGGCGGCCGCCTCCGCCGCGGCATCGAGCACGCAGGCCGGGCCGATGAACTTCTCGGGCTCGATGGTGTCGGTGGTGTTGTTGGGATGGTCCTTGCCGGAGACCCAGTGCACCGGCGCGTCGAAGTGGGTGCCGGTGTGCTCGCCGCACTTGAACCAGTTCCAGTACCAGGCCGGTCCCTTCTCGTCGTATTCGGACAGCACCTCGATCTCGAACGGCGGGTTCTGGGCGAACTGGGGCGGCAGGGCCAGGATCGGCGTCTTGGGCTCCAGCGGCTGGGTCAGGTCGATGACCTTCACCCTCCCGTCCACCAGAGCCGCGGCCAGATGGTGCAGAACGTCGGCGGCCATCGTATGGAACCCCCTTCAACCCGTTTCGCGCCAGCCTGTCAGGCCCACGACATATTTCAAGTCTAAAATTAGCAGACACGCGCCGGAACCATGCGGGCGGGCGTCTGGCGCCGCGCGGATAGGCGCGCAACATTATCATATGAAAATGAATTCAACTGAGCTATTAGGCTGTTCCGCGCGCGATCGGATAATCGTCGCGCCGCCCATCCATGAGAGCGCCCTATGAGTCTCGCGTCCGACACCCTGATCAAGCCGACCGCCCTCGCCTTCCCGGCCAAGGCCGCCCGCGCCAAATTCCCCGCGGTGACGAGCGCCGAGCCGTTCATGTTCTTCGACAACGCCGCCGGCGCCCAGCTGCCCCAGAACGTGCTGGACGAGGTGAACCGTCACCTGGTCGGCCATAACGTCCAGCGGGGCGGCCGCTACGCCAAGAGCGTGGAAGTCGACCGTGTGATCGCCGAGGCCCGGGTCAAGGTCGGCCAGTTCCTCAACGCCTACAATCCTCACGAGGTGTGCTTCGGCATGAACGCCACCTCGTTCATCCGTCTGGTCAGCCTGGCCATCGGCCAGACGCTGAAGCCCGAGCGCAGCGAGATCGTCATCACCGACCTCGACCACGACGCCGACGTCGCCACCTGGCTGGCGCTGAAGCCCATGGGCGCGACCTTCAAGTGGTGGCGCATGCGCGAGGACGGCAAGCTGCATGTCGAGGACCTGATCCCGCTGCTGTCCGAGCGGACCCGCCTGGTCGCCTGCACCGTGGTGTCCCACGCCCTGGGATCGCTGGTGGACGTTACGGCGGTGGCCAAGGCGGCCCACGCGGTCGGCGCCGAGGTGTTCCTGGACTGCGTGCACTACGGCCCGCACGCGCCGATCGACGTGCAGGCGTGGGACTGCGACTACCTGGTCTGCTCGGGCTACAAGATCTTCTCGCCGCACATGGGCTTCATGTGGGGCAAGTTCGACAAGCTGGTCGCCCTGCCGACTTTCCGCGAAGAGTTCATCCCCGACGAGCCCCCGTTCAAGATCGAAGCGGGCACGTTCATCTACGAGAACGTCGCCGGCATGAGCGCGGTGGTGGACTACCTCGAGGACCTGGGCGCGGGCCTGCCGGGTGGGGATGCGGCCACCACGCGCCGGGCGCGGCTGGTGCACGGCCTGAACGGCATCCGCAGCTATGAACAGACCCTGTCGGAAAAGATGCTGACGGCCCTGAACGCGGTCGGCGCCACTATCTATGGCGTGGGCGACCCGGCGCGCGCCAGCGAGCGGGTGCCGACGATCTGTTTCAACCTCGGCGACATGCACCCGGTCGAGGTGGTCGAAAAGGCCGCTGCCGCCGGCATCGGCATCCGCGACGGCCACATGTACGCCCCTCGCCTGATGGCCCGGCTCGGCCTGTCGATGGATCGCGGGGCGGTGCGCGCTTCGCTTGTCCACTATAACACCTACGAGGAGGTGGATCGTTTCGCGGACTTCCTGCGCAAGATCGCCTGAAACACCTTTCTATTTTGTAATATACGCGTCTCTAGCGGGCGGATCGTGACCTCACGATCCGCCCGTGCTGCTTTTAGAGGCCGCTAGAGGCCGCTTCCGGCCCGCGCCGCTGCTTTAAGGGCGCCGCCTTCAACATCTGCGACATTTTTGTGCCGAATGGAAACCCCCTTGTCAGAGGGCGCGGCACAAGATTGACATATCATATGATAACGCATCTTCCTTGACATCGCAGACTAGGGGATCGGCGCCATGTCTTACCGCAATCGTCAAAAATTCAGACTGACGGGAGTGTCGATCCTGCTGGGATCGGCCAGCATCCTCGCCTTGGGGTTGTCCGTCGCCCCCGCCTGCGCCGCAGACGCCCAGGCCGCCCCGGTCCCCGCCTCGCCCCCGGCCACGAGCCCAGCCCCAGCCGCTACCACCGCCCCGCAGACGCCCGCCGCCGGCAGTGTTTCAGAGGTGGTGGTCACCGCCAACAAGCGGGTCTCGCAAACCGCCCTGTCGGTGCCCGGCGCGATCCAGGCGATCTCGGGCGACTCGCTGCAGAAGGCCGGAACCATCGGATTTCTTGACGTCGCCGTCAAAATTCCTGGCCTGCAGATCCAGGATCTCGGTCCCGGCGACCGCAAGTACGTCATCCGCGGCGTCAACTCGACGGGGGACTCCACCACCGGCGTCTACTACGACGAAGCGGTGATCAGCGGCTCCAACGCCAACGACGGCGGCGGCATGGAGTCCGACATCCGCCTGTTCGACATGGATCACGTCGAGGTCCTGCGCGGCCCCCAGGGCACCCTGTACGGGGCCAGCTCGGAAAGCGGCACCATCCGCTTCGTCACCAAGAAGCCCAACCTTGAGGATTACAGCGGCTATGTCTCCGCGGAAGGGTCCGACACCGAGCACGGCAGCGGCAACTACAGCTTCAACGGCGCGGTCAACATCCCGCTGATCAAGGACGTGCTGGCCTTGCGCGTGGTGGGCTGGCGGGTCAGCGACAGCGGGTTCATCGACCAGCCCCGCATCGCCACGGGCGAGCTGAAGGGCGTCAACAACGACGACGTTTCCGGCGGGCGCATCAACCTGCGGTTCCAGCCCATCCATGACCTGACCATCGACGCCTACTACACCACCCAGACCGAGTCCTCCGACGGGTCGCCTCGCTACACCCCGGCGGGCGTAACGTCGTACGGCGCACCGGGCATTCCGTCGGTCATGGGCTGCGACCTGTGCAACACCGACGTGACCCGCAGCCCCTATGGCGAACGGCTCGACCTGTTCGGCATCACCATCAACTACCAGATGCCCTATGGCCAGGTGACCGCCACCACCAATCAGTACAATCGCCACCTGCAGTTCAACTTCGACTCCACGCCGGTGCTGATCGCCAACGGGGTCGACATCCCCGGCGAGACGGAGGAGCCCCAGCAGCGGGACGTCAACTCCAGCGAAATCCGCTACGCCTCCAAGTTCGACTTCCCGATCAATTTCGTCGCCGGCGTGTTCCGCCAGTATGAGACCAACGACCTGGCCGTACACGTGCTGAAGACCGACGCGGCCGGCGACCCGGTCGGCGCCTTCAGCGAGTCGAACGCCGAGGACGCCCTGTCCAACCCGGACGGAACCACCTTCTTCGGCCGTATCGACGACCGGCAGACCACCGAATATGCGGCCTTCACCGAAGTCACCTGGGACATCACCCCCAAGCTGCAACTGGTGGGCGGCGTGCGTTACTTCACCGAGACGCTTGAGGGCTCCCAGGAACAGACCCACCCCTTCGGCGGCTTTCCCGCCGGCCAGAACCTGGTGGTGATCCCGGATCAGACGCAGACCTTCAGCAAGGTCACCTTCAAGGCCAACGCCAGCTACAAGTTCACCCCGAACCTGATGGTCTATGTCACCGCCTCGGAAGGCTTCCGGGGCGGCGGCCTGAACGCCCAGAGCCAGCCGTTCGAGCCCATCCCCGCATCCTACGCGCCGGACTCGCTGTGGAACTTCGAGGCCGGCCTGAAGGGCAAGCTGTTCGACGGCATGCTGCAATACAGCGTCGACGGCTACGGCATCCTCTGGAACAACATCCAGCAGCCCGAGACCACCGCCGACGGCGCATTCACCTTCACCGGCAACGCCGGCAACGCCCAGATCACCGGCTTCGAGTACGAGTTCGACGCCAGGCCGATCCAGTACGTGACGGTCAGTTTCACCGGCTCCTACCAGGACGCCGTGCTGACCAAGGGCGCGACCGCAGCCGAGGTCGCGGCCAACCCGACGCTGGGCGTCACCGGAGACAAGATCGCCAACGTGCCGCCGTTCCAGGCCAACCTCAGCCTGGATTACACCCGTCCGATCAATGACCGGATGACCTGGACCCTGGCCGGCGACATCACCTATCGCGACAGCATGAACAGCCAGACCAACCTGACCGACAATGGGTTCAACGTTCCCCTGTCGGCCTACACCCTCGTGGGCCTGCGGACCTCGCTGAACACCGGCCCATGGACCGGGACGGTGTTCGTGCGCAATCTGGGCGACGACCGGGCGCAGATCTCGGCGATCAATTCAGCGCAGGATCCGCTGGCGTTGCTGACCATACGGCCCCGCACCTTCGGCGTTTCACTCACGCGCACGTTCTAGGCCTAGTATCCTGACGGGGAGGAAGCCCGGATGTCCACGCCCACCATCGCCTACCGCAAGGGCTACTACTACGAGGTCGAGGCCAGGAAGCGGTACCTGTGGTGCAGCTGCGGCCTGTCCAAGACCCAGCCCTTCTGCGACGGGTCGCACGCGGGGACCGACTTCCTGCCGGTGCTGTTCAAGCCCACGCAGGACGAGGACGTGATCTTCTGCGGCTGCAAGCATACCGGCACGCCGCCCTTCTGCGACGGCGCGCACAGCAACCTGCCCGGCGGCTACCAGAACGACGACCCCGACAGCCCCGAGAACCGCGCCATCGCGACCATCGCCCCGGACGCCGGGCCGGTGCTGAAGCTCGACAACGACTGCTACCTGTTCTCGCCCGCCCGCGCCAAGCTGGAGCGGCGCGGGCCCCTCGCCTGGTGCCCGACCATCAGTCCGGCGCTGGGCGCGCTGCACCAGTCGCAGTTCTACGTCGAGGCCGGGACCGGCGCCTCTCCGGTGATCTCCGCCGATGGACGCCACACCGTGCTGTTCGTCATGGAGGGCGAAGGCGAGGTGCAGATCGGGGATCGCCGGTTCGCCGTCACCCAGAAGAGCGGCCTCTACGTTCGCCCTTCCGAAGCCTACCAAATCCACAACGCCAGCCCCGAACCGATGCGCCTGTTCGTCTCCAATGGTCCCGGCGGCGAGGAACTGGTCTGGCTGGACGAGATGCCCAGGGTGTTCGAGGCCGAATATCCCGACCGCCGCGCCGACGTCGATCCGTCCCAGCGCCAGGCCATGGCCGAGCGCTCGTTCCAGATCCTGGTCAACCGCGAGCACGGTTCGACCATGGTCACCCAGTTCATCGGCAACATCCCGCCGTCGAAGGCCGAGCCCCATCGCCACCTCTACGAGGAGACGCTGCTTTTCCTTCGCGGCGAGGGCGTGGTGTGGACCGAAACCCGCAAGGCCAAGGTCAAGGCGGGCGACGTGATGTTCCTGCCCAGAAAACAGCTCCACTCGGTCGAATGCACCTCGGAAGGCGGGCTGGACGTGGTCGGGGTGATCTATCCGGGCGACAATCCGTCCATCAACTATTGAGCCCGAGCCTCATCGCCCTGTCGGGAAATTTCAAACTTAAAGCGTCTTGACGGCTGACTGACGGGGACGGAAAGTCCCTCTCGTGGACTCTGGAGCCAAGATGACCGACGCCGCCATCGCCGAACAGGAAGGCGGCCTGCACAAGGGCCTCAGCAAGGGCCAGGTGGTCATGATCGGGCTCGGCGGCGCGATCGGCACCGCCCTGTTCGCCGGCAGCAGCATCGCCATCAACTACGCCGGCCCCTCGGTGATCCTGAGCTATGTGATCGCGGGCTTCATCGCCCTGGTGATGGTGTTCAGCCTTTCCGAAATGGCGGTCGTCCACCCGTCCGCCGGGTCGTTCGGCGCCTATGCCGAGACCTACCTGAACCCGTGGGCCGGCTTCGTCGTGCGCTACACCTACTGGGCCGCCCAGGTGATCGCGGTCGGCGGCGAGGCGGTGGCCGCGGGCATGTACATGACCTTCTGGTTTCCCGGCTCGCCGATCTGGCTATGGTCGATCGCCTTCGCGGCGTTGCTGCTGTTCGTCAATTCACGTTCGGTGAAGCACTTCGGCACGGTCGAGTACTGGTTCTCCTTCATCAAGGTCTGCGCCATCGTCGTCTTCATCGTGCTGGGGATCATCAGCATCTTCGGGTTGGGCGTGAAGCCGGTGGGCCTGCACAACCTGACCCACGCCCAGGGCGGCTTCTTCCCCCACGGCCTGCACGGCATGTGGATGGCGGTGATCGTGGGCGTGCTGTCCTACAACGGCATCGAGGTGATCGCCGTCACCTCGGGCGAGACCAAGGACCCGCGGCGCGCGATCCCGGCCGCGCTGCGCACCATGGTGGTGCGGCTGTTCCTGTTCTACGTCCTGGCGCTGACGGTGGTGGTCACCTTCGTGCCCTGGACCGCGCTTGCAGCCAAGATCGTCACCGAAAGCCCGTTCGTGCGGGTGTTCAGCTACATGGGCGTCAGGCACGCCGCCGGGGTGATGAACTTCGTGGTGCTCAGCGCCGCGCTGTCCAGCATGAACACCAACGTCTATCTGTGTGCGCGGATGCTGTTCTCACTGTCGCGTGGCGGCTACGCGCCCAAGGCGTTCGGGCGCCTCAGCAAGGACGGTTCGCCGGTCGCCGCGACCATCACCTCCGGCGCCTGCATCCTGGTGGCCGCCGCGATCTCCAGGATCACGCCGCTGGCCTACAACTACCTGCTGGGGGTGGCCCTGTTCGGGGCGATCATCGTCTGGATGATCATCCTGCTCAGCCACCTGGCGTTCCGCCGCAAGAACAAGTTCGCAGACCTGCCGGTGCGCATGCCGCTGTTCCCCTGGATGCAGCTGGCCGGCCTCGGGCTGCTCGCCGCCCTGCTGGTCACCATGGGACTGGACACCGAATTCTGGAACGTATCGTGGATCGTAGGCCTGCCCTGGCTCGGCCTGCTGACGATCGCCTATTTCGTCTGGAAAGGGCGCGCCAGGCCGCCGCGCCTGCTGCTGTCGCCCCAGGGTCTGGAAACCGCCCGCCGCGACGTCTAGGTTCCACACACAATTGACGTCCGACCCAGTTGCGATCGGACCAACGGAGCATGTCCCATGGCTGCGGCGAGCGCGTTCGACTGGCAGGACCCCTTCGCGCTGGACACCCAGCTCAGCGAGGATGAGCGCCACATCCGTGACGCCGCCCACGCCTACGCCCAGGGCGAGCTGCAGCCGCGGGTGATGATGGCCGCCCGCACCGAGACCTTCGACCGCGAGATCATGCGCGAGATGGGCAAGCTCGGCCTGCTGGGCTCCACCCTTCCCTCCGAATACGGCGGCGCGGAAGCCAGCCACGTGGCCTATGGCCTGATCGCCCGCGAGGTCGAGCGGGTGGACAGCGGCTATCGCTCGGCCATGAGCGTGCAGTCCTCGCTGGTGATGTATCCGATCTTCACCTACGGCAGCGAGGAACAGCGGCGGAAGTACCTGCCGGGCCTGGCGTCGGGCGAACTGGTCGGCTGCTTCGGCCTGACCGAACCCAA
This sequence comes from Caulobacteraceae bacterium, assembly GCA_049791955.1. GTDB lineage: Bacteria > Pseudomonadota > Alphaproteobacteria > Caulobacterales > Caulobacteraceae > CAHJWH01. The sequence goes on along the minus strand of JBARAK010000552.1, from coordinate 21,766 downwards.
CCACGGCTCCGATCCCGGCGGGATGGAGACCCGGGCCGAGAAGGTCACGGGCGGCTATCGCCTCAACGGCGCCAAGACCTGGATCACCAACAGCCCGATCGCCGACCTGGCGGTGGTCTGGGCCAAGCTCGACGGCGTGATCCGCGGCTTCGTGGTCGAGCGTGGCATGGCCGGCTTCGAGACCCCGAAAATCCACGGCAAGCTGTCGCTACGCGCCTCCATCACCGGCGAGATCGTGCTGCAGGACGTGGTGGTCCCCGAAGAGAACCTGCTGCCCAACGTGAAGGGCCTATCCGGCCCGTTCGGCTGCCTGAACAAGGCGCGCTACGGCATCTCCTGGGGCGCGCTGGGCGCAGCGGAGTTCTGCTGGCAGGCGGCGCGCGGCTACGGCATGGACCGCAAGCAGTTCGGACGACCGCTGGCCGCCAACCAGCTGTTCCAGAAGAAGCTGGTGGACATGCAGACCGAGATCGCGCTGGGGCTCCAGGCCTGCCTGCGCGTCGGCCGCCTGCTTGACGAAGGCCACGCCGCCCCGGAGATGATCTCCATCGTCAAGCGCAACAGCTGCGGCAAGGCGCTCGATATCGCCCGCGCCGCCCGTGACATGCACGGCGGCAACGGCGTCTCCGACGAGTTCCATGTCATGCGCCACATGTGCAACCTGGAAGCCGTCAACACCTACGAGGGCACCTACGACGTCCACACCCTGATCCTGGGCCGCGCCCAGACCGGGCTGCAGGCGTTCACCGGCTAACCCATCCCCCGGACGAGCGGTCTTTACCCCAGCGCCTGGATCAACGCCGGCTTCAGCACCTTGAGCTCCTCGATGTGGGCCGTCGTCAGCCGGGCCAGGACGCTTTCCGCCTTGGGGGTGAGCGCCAGCGCCATCCGGCGGCGATCTTGCGCGGAGGGGGTCTTGGTCAGCAGGCCGGCGTCGCACATGCGCGTGGCCAGTTCAGCGGCGGTATGCGGAGCGATCATCAGTTGGACCGCCAGGCTTCCCACCGACGGCGGCTCGACCTCCGCATGGCCGGCTATGGCCAGCAGGGCCTGGTGCTGCTGAGGCGGCAGCCCTTCCCGCCCCGCCGCCGCTTCGCTGAAGGCCAGGAAGCGGCGCAACCGGTAGCGGAAAGCCGCGATGGCGGCATAGTCCTCCGCAGACAGTCCGGTCTCCGACCCCGCGTCGGATTCGGCCTGGACTTCAGACGTCATGCCCACGTTCCTCCTAAAGGCGACATGGCCCCTAGATAATATCGCAACACGATATATATGCCTCTCCGTTCACGGATAGGACGGCATATGGCCGATAGTACGATCCTGGCGACGGAAACTGTCGCGCCCCAAACCCCGCACGGCGTCCGCAGGCACGCCCTGGCCGACTTCAAGGCGGATCGCCGGCTGCTGATGCTGATCGGCATGGCGTTGCTGATCGGCACGGGCGGCGCCTTCGCGGCCTGGGTCCTGCTCAAGCTGATCGCGCTGGTCACCAACCTGGTCTGGTTCGGCCGGTTCGACGACGCCTCGACCTCGCTCGCCCACGCCGCGCGCACGCCCTGGATGGTGATGGCGCCTGTACTCGGAGGCCTCGTCATCGGGCTGCTCGCCCGCTTCGGGTCGGAGAAGATCCGGGGCCACGGCATCCCCGAGGCGATCGAGGCGATCCTGATCGGCGGCAGCCGCATGTCGCCCAAGGTGGCGGTGCTGAAACCCATCTCTTCGGCCATTTCCATCGGAACCGGCGGTCCCTTCGGCGCTGAAGGTCCTATTATCATGACCGGGGGCGCGATCGGTTCGCTGTTCGCCCAGTTCTTTCACCTGAGCGCGGCGGAGCGGAAAACGCTGCTGGTCGCCGGCGCCGCCGCCGGCATGACCGCCATCTTCGGAACGCCGGTCGCCGCGGTGCTGCTAGCCGTCGAGCTGCTGCTGTTCGAATGGCGGCCCCGCAGCTTCATCCCGGTGGCGGCCGGGGCCATCGCCGCTATCTGCTGGCGGCCGCTGCTGCTGGGTTCGGGCCCGCTGTTCCCGTTCGCCAACGATCCCGCCCTACCCTGGTGGGGCCTCGCCGCCGCCGCGGGCATGGGTATCGCCTCGGGCCTGCTATCCGGCCTCCTGACCAAGCTCCTGTACCTGATCGAGGACCTGTTCGAACATCTGCCGATCCACTGGATATGGTGGCCGGCGTTGGGCGGGCTCGTGGTCGGCTTGGGCGGCCTGGTCGAGCCGCGCGCGCTCGGCGTGGGTTACGATGTGATCGGCGACCTGCTGAACGGCCACATGCTGCTAGCGGGCGTGCTGGCGATCCTGCTGGTCAAGTCGACGATCTGGCTGATCTCCCTGTCCTCGGGAACCTCGGGCGGCGTGCTGGCCCCGCTGCTGATCCTCGGCGGCGCGCTGGGCTGGATCGTCGGCCTGGCGCTGCCCGGCTCGCCGGGCTTCTGGGCCCTGCTGGGCATGGCCGCCATGCTGGGTGGAACCATGCGGGCGCCGCTGACAGGCGCGATCTTCGCTGTCGAGCTTACCGGCGACATGCGCATGCTACCGGCGCTGCTGGCCGCCACGGCGGCCGCCTACGCCGTCACGGTGCTGCTGCTGAAGCGTTCGATCCTGACCGAGAAGATCGCGCGCCGCGGCCAGCACATCACCCGCGAGTACGCCGTGGACCCCTACGAGCTGACCCGCGTGGCGGAGGTCATGGTCAAGAAGGTTGACGTACTGGCCGCCGACCTTTCGCTACCGGCCACCGTCGCCGCCCTGGCGGGAGGACACCACCGCATCTATCCGGTAGTGGATAACGCCGGACGGCCGGTCGGACTGGTTTCGCGCGGCGACGCCCTGCTCTGGAGCCGGGAAAACGGCCATGAAGGCGAACGGCTGGCCGACCGGATTTCCGACGCCGCCCTGGTCACCGCCCACCCGGAGGATGTGGTGGCCCACGCCGTCGACCTGATGCTGGCCAGCGGCCAGGGCCGAATTCCCGTGACCGACCCGAAGACCGGCGTGCTGGTCGGCCTGATCACCCGCAAGGACGTATTGCAGGTGCGCGCGGCGGCCATTCGCGCCGAAGCGGACCGGGAAGCCTATTTCCCGGCCGGCGTGGCCAGACGCGCCTGAAGCGACCTCCCCCTTCACTTGAGCGAAGGGGGAGGAAATTCACGTCCTACTTCGCGCCTTCCAGCACCGCTTCCCCGTGGGCGGCGGAGCCGTTGAACGCGGGATAGTCGACGTAGCCTTCGGGGCCAGGCGAATAGAAGGTCTCGACCTTCCATTCGTTCAGCGGCGCACCGGAGCGCAAGCGGGTCGGCAGGTCGGGGTTGGCGATGAACGCCTTACCGAAGGCCACCGCATCGGCCCAGCCCTCATCCAGCGCCGCCTGGGCGCTCTCGCCGGTGAACTTCTCGTTGGCGATATAGACGCCGCCGAAGGCCGCCTTCAGCTGCGGGCCCAGGCTGTCGGGACCGACCGCTTCGCGGGCGCAGAGGAAAGCGATCTTTCGCTGGCCGAGTTCGCGAGCAGCATAGCCAAAGGCGCCCGCTAGGTCGGAGTCGCCCATCGAGTGGGAATCTGCACGCGGCGCCAGGTGGACGCCCACGCGATCGGCGCCCCACACCGAAATGACCGCGTCGGTCGCCTCCAGCAGCAGGCGGGCGCGGTTTTCGATCGGCCCACCGTACTGGTCGGTGCGGTGGTTGGTGCTGTCCTGCAGGAACTGGTCGATCAGGTAGCCATTGGCGGCGTGCACCTCGACCCCGTCGAAACCGGCGGCCTGGGCGTTCTCCGCGCCCTGGCGGAAAGCCTCGACCACGCCTGCGACTTCCTCGGTCTCGAGCGCGCGGGGCGTCACGAACGGGCGCTTGGGCTGAAGCAGGCTGACATTACCGCTGGCCGCGATAGCGCTCGGCGCGACGGGCAACTGGCCGTCCAGGAACACCGGATCGGAAATGCGGCCCACGTGCCAGAGCTGCAGGAAGATCCGTCCACCCGCCGCGTGCACGGCGCTGGTGACCTGCTTCCAGCCCTCGACCTGTGCCGTCGACCAAACGCCCGGGGTCGCCGCATAGCCGACGCCCATGGGCGTGACCGGCGTCGCTTCGGACAGGATCAGGCCGGCGGATGCGCGCTGGACGTAGTAGTCGACCATCAGCGCGTTGGGGATACGGCTGTCGCCGGCCCGCGAACGGGTCAGGGGGGCCATGATGACGCGGTTCGGCAGCGTCAGGTCGCCGACGACGAGCGGATCGAAAAGAGAGGGCATGAACTGTCCTTGACTGCGGACCGGTCCTACCGGTCAAGCTGGGCGATCTCGCACATTTGGGGCGGCGCCGCCCAATCACAACGGCTGGCGCATGCTGGGTTTTCTGACAGCGATTTCCAGAAATCATGTCCTGTCGGACATATCCACGCTCGTGGCCTGGATCGCAGGACGAGCAGCAAAAACTGTCACCGTCCGTCCCTAGGTACGCGGCCTTGTGAAGAAGAGGCGCCGCGATGCAAACGCTTAAGTTTTTCAATGCCTGCGCAGCACTTGCGGTTGTAGCCGCGACGTCGGCGGGAAGCGCCCGGGCGGCCGACCTCGACTTCCTCAATCACAACCGGCCGGTGCTGGATGCGCACAACTGCTATCCTTACGACGGCAAGTGGAACGACCGGGTCCAGCGCGCGCTCAGTTCAGGTTTCCCCGTCTCCATCGAGCAGGACCTCGCCTGGTACGTGGACCCGGCGACGGGCCAGGGCCGGGTCGTGGTTTCCCATACGCCCAAGGCGAGCGGGGCCGAACCGACGCTGCGCGACTACTTCTTCAAGCAGGTGCGCCCGGTGGTCGAAAAGGCCCTGGCCGAGAACAAGCGCGACACCTGGCCCCTGATCGTCCTGCACTTCGACTTCAAGGACAACCAGCCCGCCATCCTGGAAGCGGTGTGGAAGTTGCTCGGTGAATATGAGCCCTGGCTGACCACCGCGGTGAAGACCGACGATCCGTCCCGCCTCTCTCCCTTCGAGCGCAAGCCGATCCTGGTTGTGACCGAGGATTCCGACGCCCAGGCCAGGGTGTTCTTCGACGACGTGCCCGTGGGCGCCAAGCTGCGGCTGTTCGGCTCCGCCCACAGCGCCGAGCCTCCGGCCGGAATGTCGCGCGAGGCGCAGATGCACTGGGCGGTGGCGACGCCGGCCGACCAACTGCTGACCACCCCGGCCACCAACTATCGCCGCTGGTGGAACAACTCCTGGTACGAGGTCGAGGAAGGCGGTCAGAGCCGCGCCGGCGATTGGACGGCGGCCGACGACCAGCGCCTGCGCGCCCTGGTGGATCGCGCCCACCAGCTGGGCTACTGGATCCGCTTCTACACCCTGGACGGCTTCTCCCCGGCTGAAGACCACGGCTGGGGCGGCTACTACAACTTCGGCTCCCAGGCCCAGGTGATCCCCCGCTGGAAGGCCACCATCGCCGCCGGCGTGAACTTCATCGCCACCGATCAGTACGAAGGCTTGGCCGCCTATCTGCCCCAGTCCTCCAAGTCCCTTCGCCCCCCGGCGCCGGCCGCGCCCTGACCTTACGCCCTGGAGGGAGAGCCCGACTTCAGCGCAGCTCTCCCCATTGCCCATCGGGTCGGCCTCGGCCATGGCTGGCGCGATGCAGGCCATTTCCCTCCTCCCGGTCGCCTGGCGCGCCCCGCTCGACGTCCTCGCCCCCTTCGCCGACGAGCCGTTCGCGCTGGCGCTGCTGTCCGACGGTTCGCGGGATGGCCGATGGTCATACGTTGCACGGAACCCGTTGCGGACGTTCGACAATCATGACGCCCTGGCCGCAGAGCTTTCCGCCGCCTCAACCTTCGATAACAGCGGCCATTCGCCGCCGTTCCAGGGCGGCGCCGTGGGCCTCGCCAGCTACGAGTGGGGCGCCGCGCTGGAATCCACCGCCCCTCAGGCGCGCACCGATCGCTGGCCAGACCTGATCGGCGGCGTCTACGACAGCCTCCTCGCCTTCGATCACCATGCCCACCGCGTCTGGGCGGTCGGCCGCGGCGCGACAGGACCCCAGGCGCAGGCGCGTGCGGAAGCGGCCCGCGCCCTGCTCAACGCCCCAACGCGCGGCGCGCACCGGCCATCTGGAACATTCCTCGCCGAACCGCGGAGCCGGACCTATGCCGAGGCCGTCGGTGAGGTGAAGGCGTCCATCGCCGCAGGCGAGATCTTCCAGGCCAATATCGCGCGCGCTTGGCGCGGCCGCCTGACGTCCGGCGTCGAGCCCTTCGACGTCCTGGCCACGCTCGCCGTCGAAAGCCCCGCCCCCTTCGCCGGTTACATGCGCCTGCCCGACCTAGCTGTGGTCAGCAACTCCCCCGAACGTTTCCTGAGCGTCTCGATGAACGGGCTGGCCCGGAGCCAGCCGATCAAAGGCACACGCCCTCGTCACGCCGATCCGGCGCAGGACGCCGCCCTCGCCGCCGAGCTTGTCGCGAGCGAGAAGGACCGAGCCGAAAACCTCATGATCGTGGACCTGATGCGTAACGACCTAGCCCGCGCCTGCCGGCCTGGCAGCGTCAAGGTCGAAAGCCTCTTCGCGTTGGAGAGTTTCAGCAAGGTGCACCACCTCGTCTCCACGGTCAGCGGCGAACTGGAACGGGGCCGCAATGCGTTGGATCTGTTCATTTCGGCCTTCCCGCCCGGCTCGATCACCGGCGCGCCCAAGCTGCAGGCGATGCAGGTGATCGGCCGCCATGAACCGCCGCGCGGTCCCTACTGCGGATCGCTGTTCTGGGCCGGGGTGGATGGAGCGTTCGACTCGAACGTGTTGATCCGCACCCTGGCCTTCGAACAGGACGAAGCCGGCGGCTGGCGCTTCGAAACCCGCGCCGGCGCCGGCGTAACCGCCGATAGCGACCCTGAAGCCGAAGACGCCGAAACCTGCGCCAAGATCGCCGCTATCCAGGCCGCCCTGGGGCCAATGCAATGAAGACCATCCCTGCCGACGACCGCGGCCTGACCCTGGGGGTGGGTTTGTTCGAAACGGTCCTGGCGGTCGATGGGCGGCCATTGCTCTGGGATGCTCATCTCGACAGGTTGGAACGGGGATGCGCCGTCCTGGCCCTCCCCTCCCCTGACCGCGCCCTCTGTTCGGCGGCTGCGAACGAGGCCCTGGAAGAGGCCGGCCTCAGGACCGGCCGCGCGGCGATCCGCCTGACCTGGACCGGGGGAAGTGGAGCACGAGGGTTGGCGGCGCCCCTTCACCCCCATCCGCGTTTGTTAGTCGCGGCCACGCGGGCGGCGGCGGCGGCGGAGAGCGCCGCGCTCCACATCTCCACCATCCGGCGCAACAGCTCGTCTCCAGCCTCGCGCCTCAAAACGGTGAATTACCTCGAAAACGTACTCGCCCGCACGGAGGCGACCATGGCGGGCGCCGACGAGGCGCTGTTGCTCGATCAAAGCGGTTCGATCGCCTGCGCCGCCGCCGCCAACATCTTCTGGCTCGAAGGTGAAAGCCTATACACGCCGGCGTTGGACTGCGGCGTCCTCGATGGCGTTGTGCGCGACGCGGCGCTACGGATCGCCCACAGTCAGGGCCTGGACGCCCGGGAAGTGCACGCTCCCCCACAACGCCTCCTGGCCAGCGACGGAGCCTTCGTCACCAACAGCCTTCAGGGCGCCGTCCCGATCCGAAGCCTGGACGGCGCTGAACTCACGCGATCAAATCCGGCCCAGCTCATGCTCATGACCGCCATCCGCGTCGTCGCCCTGGGCGATCCCCCGGCGTCAACGCCCTGACAGACCGCCCTTGCCTGCGCCGCTAGCGATCACCTCCTGAATCAAACGCGACAGGTGGTCCTGGCCCGCGCGAATATTACGGGTATTGTGATTCGATTCGTCAACTTTTGTTTCTATTTGCTTTCTAAAGCCATCAAAATCCTTAGCCAGGACGGCGATCGCCTTATCCAATTCGGGAAGCGCCCGAATTGAACTTTCGACAATATGGAGCCGCCCTTCGAGGGCGTTCATGCGCTCGCTCTGCGCAGCGCCCAGCGCCTCGACCTTGGCCTGGGCCTGCCCCTCCGATTTGGCGCTCGCCTGTCGGGAATGCAGTAGGCTGATGATCCCCATCAGGATGGAAAAGATCACGCCCACGCCGGTGAACATTGCGCTGATGGTCTGAGGGTTCACGCGTAATCCGATGTCAGGCGCTACGGAAAAAGGTGTGGTGGCCGATCACGCAGACCTCGCGACTGGGCGACGCCCAACCAGGCCGGCCGCAGATGGCTGGATTATAGTAGAGGACCGTATTCGGTTCGGACCTTAGCGCCGCCCATTGCGGCATTGGCGAGGTGTAGCTCTTCGCCAGGACAGTCCGGGCGACGATCAGGCACGACGCCCAAGCGCGATCCTTCTGCGCCTGGGCGTAAAGTATAGCCGCCTCGTGCTCAGCGTCAGCCTGGTCTCCGCTTATCTGGGTGTAATGGCCGTTTTCCATGGCGAACCAGAATCCCGAGAATTGAAAACGCCCCAAGATCGCGCCCTTCACGGTTCCGTCGGAAGCGTACTTCCGCGCGGCGCGGTTCAGCACGACCTGGGCGACCGCAGCTTGCCCCAGGCAGACTTCGCCGCGCGCCTCGTCCCAAACGCAGAGCGCGAGCCAGGATACATCATCCGGAGGCGAGGCCGCGGACGCCGACGAAAAGGTCATGACCTGCCCTCCAGATTGACGAAAAGAGGCGCATCGGGCGGTATACTTGGACAGTAACAACCGGCCTTCGGAACCGAAGTAGCAACTGTCGCAGCAATATTCGACCATCGCGTTCAATATAAAATCACGACAGCGTCGACATATTATTCCTTGGCGTTATGCGTGTATAAATATCTACCCGGCATCTCTCCGGCAGCATAGGTCTTATTTTGCACACTTATCTTCCGCACACGGCGCAATCCAATTCGCTTCACTTTTACGAGCCGCTCCCAGCGGAAACCGCGTTCATCCTCGACAGCCACCCAAGCGCCCAATGCATCCCTCGCCTTAGGCCCCCAATTCCCATCCGGCTGGGTGATGTGGGTGTTCGCGGAAAGACCGAGAGCAATACCGCTCTCACTGGTAATGCGCACGCACCAGTTCCAGGCCGTACGGCCAAGGTCAGCGAACGCGTCCTCCGGTTCCGCAAACGCAGCGTCCAGCACCCGCAGCCGGGTCCCGCCGACGGCCTGCCAGGCGCGCATTCCATAGGGGAGATAACTGCTTAGCAACACACAAGGCTTCGTCCCACCGCCGCCACCAACTATAGTGATCGCCGCATCAATGTTGATTTGCCGGCCGGCGCTATCACTTACCGTGCAACTCACATTTCCCGAATCTCCGCTCGAGAATATATTGCAGGTGTTGGCGCTCGCGCTTTGAATAGTAAATCCCGTCGACACCGCCCAACCATAGCTATAGGGCGGTGCGCCCCCGATGACATTGGCCACCGCCTGCGCCGTCGTACTGCCTATGGAATTAACGGTGAGCGATGCGCTGAAGAATGACTTACCAGAAAGTGAAGAACAAAAGAAAGGAAATCCGCCCCCCAACAAAGAAACACAGGAGGATACGAGATTGGGAAATCCCTCCTGCATTTCGGAGATCGCCGAGCTTAGGAAGAATGGAAGCGATGGGATTGTCATCGGATCACCTTCAACATCTCGACTTCCTGGCGGAGGCGCTTCACCTCCTCCAGCAGGATGGGGACATAGCTGAGCAGATCCAGACTAAGGAGCGGGTCCCCTCCCTCGAAAGGCTCACTTCCGGGCCGGACCAACTCGGGTGTGATCGCTGCGGCTTCATCAGCGATCAGGAAGAAGCCAGACGCTCCACTCTTCGCACCACGATAAGCCCGCGTGTTTTGGATGATCTGAGTCGCATCGTGAATCGGCCCATCGACAACCTTGAGGCGCCGGTCGGAGCGAATCTCAACGTCGTTAAAATTGCCATTCCCCCCAGCCGTATACCCGCCATTACCGCTCACATTTCCGCCCGCGTCGACACTAAATATTGCACCACTATTCACTATGTATTGCAGCAATCCACTTGATCTCGTGTAAGATAAGAAGCAATTTGTATTAAAATTCAGAATTGGGTTCCCGCCAGAAAGGAACATGGAGTAATTTCCATCCCCAAATTCTCCTATTGGCGCAAAAATCGCCCCAGTAAAACTCCCGCCCGTAACGGGAACCGCATAGGACGAATAGTTACCGTCGTGCAATATTACATGTGCAACCTCCCCATACGACCACCCACCAACTTTCAGTTGATTATCGATGTCCAATCCGAACAGAGCACCAAATCTATCACCATTCAAAAACGCAACATATGCGCCCCCCGCGGTCGCGCTCGTCTGATTTATCATTAGCGCTGCATTTCCAGAATTGGAGGAACTCGTCATCGTTTGAGTTCCCGTCATATTGAATGCGGCCAAACCTCCCGAAAATGTCGGAGAATTCAAAGTCGCATAGAGCGTCGGGTTGAAATTTCCGGCGTGCCAGACTTGATTTCCATTCTGAAGGATTGGCGAATTGAAGGCAGCACTGGTCGTGTTGATGGCGGCAATGGTTGTGGAGGTTGGCGTCGCGCTTCCCACGGTAGCGTTCGAGAAGGTGCTTACAGAAATGCCCGTGCTGCCGAGTCCGAGGGAGGCGCCGGAGGTGCCGGTCGCTATAAAGGCGCCAGCAGAATTAGCAACGGAACCCAATGTCAGATTAAGACCATTGCCGCTGCCTTGAAAAATATATGCATCTAGACCATCCTGGTTGTACGAAAACCGAAGATTACTTCCAGGTCCAAGCAGGTTCGCGGATGACATCGAAAGCGCGCCGGAAAGCGCGCCGCCGGTCAGGGGAAGATAGCTTGCGGGATTGAAATTCGCGCTGGTGTATACGGTCGCCCCACTCCAATTCAATATGCCGCCGCTCGTGGTCGACAGCGTGCCGAATGCCGCACTGCCGGCCGCGTTGGCGAATTGAATGGCCGCCGTGCCCGCCGTGCTGGCGCGAGTACGAATTCCATAGCCGGCGGTTGCACTGGTAGTGGCGTCGATGGTGCCTCCAGTCTGGAGTAGACCGGCAGTGCTGAACATGGTCCCGGTCCAGACGGGACTTCCCGCAGTGAGGTAGTTTGCGGGCACGAAATTCGCGCTATCCCAGGGAGTCGCGCCATTGAAACTCGGACGGCTCGCGAGGGTGACCGCCCCGCTAAAAGACGCCCCGCCAAAGCTCGCGTCACCAGTAAAGGCGGGCGCATTGGTCGGCGCCAACGGTGCGATTGCTGTCGCCACGAACTGGGTGCTTGCAACAGCTCCGGAGCTGTCTCCCGCAGCCGCGGTGCTAACGGTCTTGTTCGTCAGCGTACCCGGCGTAGTCGCCACGAAGCTGAAGATCTGGGTTGGCGTGATCTGGACGTTGGAGCCCGCCTGCAAACCCGCGAGGCCTTCCGAACCTTGCAGGGTGGCGGCGGCGGGGAAGTCCGAGAAGTGAACGATTCCAGCGGTGGCCATGATCTACCTGTCGAGAACGATGGGGGCCGGTGGCCAGATGATGCTGGCTGGATCGGCCTGGATTTGTGGAATGGCGCGCAGCGCGGCCCGATAAGCAGCACATAGGGCGCGCTCGCCATGAGAGAGCGGAGCGTCACCCAATTGGGTCCAGTCCGAAGCCGCCAGACAAACATCGCGCTCCCGCCGAACCCTGCGCCAGAGCTCGTCCATGGTCGGCCCGGCTCGAAGGATGGCGATAGGACGGCCATGGTCGTCGGGTACGATGCGCGCGCCGGCGCTCTGGGCCTTGATCAACTCTGCATGGCGCTCATCCGAGACCGCGACCGCATGCGCGGGGATCTTGGCGTTGACGTCCGGATGGAAGAAACCAAGACTTGGGCAGAAGCGGTACATCTCAAAACCCCAGAGCGAACCAATAGAAACCTTCGATATTGGGAGAGCCGCTAGAGTCGCGATTGACGAAGAAGATGACTTGCCCCTGCGAAAGATTGGCTGTGTCGATCCGGGTGGCGATGTTGATATTGCCGTTACTGTTGCTAGTCGCGCCGAATGCCGACACGCAAACATTCGGGAAATTCACCGGCATGTGGACGTCGACGGCCTGTTCGGAGAACGGACCAGCCTGGAAGCCGGTCTGAAGAATCCAGCCGCCTGGCAAACGGCACATGCCCGGACTGCCAAGGATCGAGCCATCATTGAACAGGGATTGCACCCAGTTGGTATTGGCGATCCTGGCCGAGTTGTCGCCAGCCGGCGCGGTGGGCGCCTGTGGCGTACCCTGAAGAACGGGGCTTTGGATCGGCGCGTAGGTCGCCGCGGCGACGCCTGAGGTGAGGTAAGCCCCTAGCACTTGGACCACCCACGCCGTGTTCGCAACATGGCCAGAGTTGTCGTCAGCACCGGGAGACGGTGCCGTCGGCGCGCCCTGGAATGCCGGCGATACAATCGGCGCAAGGCCATTCGTCAGTCCTGCACAGAATGCCGTTGTCGCCAGGCGTCCCGAATTATCACCGACGCCCGGGGTCGGGGCCATCGGGGCTCCTGAGAAGACCGGAGATGCAAGCGGGGCGAGGACGGCCACCAAACCCTTCACAAAGGCCGTGGTCGCAATGCGGGTCGAGTTGTCGTTGTTCGCCGGTGTCGGAGCCTGGGGAGACCCCTGAAGGGCGGGGTTGAGGATCGGAGCATAGGTCGCAGCAGCAGCCGCAACCGACAGCAAACCGGTGACCGCGGCCTGTACGAAGGCGGTCGTCGACAGCCGCTGGGTGTTGTCTCCCGCCACGGGCGTCGGCGCCTGAGGCGCTCCTTGGAGGATCGCGCTTAAAAGCGGCGCGTACGTCGAGGCCGCCGCGGCAGTAGACAGGCCGTCCAGATTGGCCAGCGCGGCCGATGGCGAGGCGACGTCGCCCAGATTGTTGGCCCTGAACATGTCCCCCGCCGCCGGCAGCGAGGCCTGGAACGCACGGACGAAGGCGGTGGTGGCCAACCTGGCCGAGCTATCGGCCGTAGCGGGCGTGGGCGCCGTCGGCGTCCCTTGAAGTGAGGGCGACAGCAGCGGTGCGAGCAACGCGCCGACGGCCTGGACGAAAGCCGTGGTGGCGACCCGCTGACTGTCATCGCCGGCTGGTGGCGTATCGGCCAGGGAGTTCCCGCTCAGGACCGCGTTGGCGAGATCGTCGACCGGAAAGACCGCGGTCGCATCGCCGTAGATCAAGCGCGTCCGCCCCTGGGTCACCACCTGGCCGGACCCGGCGGCGGTCTTGCAGGTGATCGTGAAGGAACCAGTCGTGCGATTGGAGACCAGCCACCGTCCGGACCCCGAAGGGAAGATCAGGTTGATCGCGCCGGTCAGGACGCCCGTGAGGATCAGGATGGGCGTCGCCGCCTGCGCAGAGGTCAGCGCGACATTGGCGTTGCCGTCGCAAGGGATGGTGACCAGCCCCTGGCTCGCGCTGTTCACGAACGCGGTCGTGGCCACCAGGGTGGAGGCATCGCCTTGCGCCGGCGTCGGCGCATTGGCCGAGCCTGTGAAGGTCGGCGAGTTGATCGGCGCCAGGGCCGCCAGCGCCGCCTGCAGCGCGGTGGTGGCGTTGTAGAGCCAGCGCGTACGATTGGTCAGGTTGATCAGCGGGGTGTTGGACACCCCCGTGTCGCCGCCCTGGACCGGATCGGTCAGCTGGAGCTCATAGACCTGGGCATCGAAATTGCTGATTTCGGGAAGTGAGGTCGCCATCTGCGCCGCCCTAGAACGAGATGGTCCAGGACCCCGTGAAGCTGAGGTCGGTGTCTTTGTTCAGCGGCGCGGTCCGCACCTTGCGGGCGTAGAGTACGCCGCCCGCCGTCAGTAGGCCAAACTCCGAGATGGCGACGCCGTTATCCTCGGTCGAGGCGAGCGAGAAGTTGAACTGGACCTGGTTGGACGCAGGAAAGGCGACGCTGTCCAGCGGCTTAGCGAAGGGATTGGTGATAACCGTATTGCCCACCGCCGCCGGCGCCGTTCCCGTGCCATAGGCGATCTGGGTGACGCTGTTGTTGGCGACCTGACCGCCCAGCAACTGCGCGTGGATCTGCTGAGAGTTCGAGACGATCAGGTTCGCCTCGTCCGTCACCTCCATCAGCACGCCCCGGCGCCAAGTCCACAGACGGAACCGCCCCGACGGCGCGTCAAATCTTTCAGCAGCCCGCACGCTATTTCTCCACGCCGATTGACCGGAAAGTGCCGTCACGACCTGGATTCATCCCTCCAGCACGTAATCGCCGCTTTGGTCGAGGAGGCTCTGGCCGCCCTGCGACGCGATCTGCACAGGAACCGGCGGCGTAACCGAGATGATCACGTCGCCGGCGATGGTTTCGGTGGTGGTCGTGGCGTACAGGGGCTGGCTATCCTGTGAGCTGTACAGGGTCGTGATGACCAGCCCGTCCGTCGCATCGTTCGGGGGCGTCACGACATCGGCCGCGATGTAGCGAATAGTCGATGCGCCCGCATCCGATGGCGCCGCCGCCGGGGCGTCGGCGAAGGCGAGCAGAGCGGTCTCGGTGGAGCTATCGCTCGGCGTGGCTGTGAAGCTGTCCGCCAATTGCGAGCCCTCGAAAGAAACCGCGCGCAGATGGGCGCCCGCCGCGCGGAACTGATCGCAGATGGATGAGATCTGATTCCGGAAGCTCACCGGATCGGTCAGATTGATCAGGTCATAGGCCGTGACCACGTCGAACAGGCCGTAATTGGCCACAGGGTGGGTGGTATATTCCTGTGTCCCGTCGTACTTTCGGCTTCCATCGTAATAATAGAGCGCTTCCGTCCACTGGATCACGTCGGTTACCGTAGCGGCTTGCCCGGTTTGCTGCTGAATGGCGATTTCGATGGCGCGGTTGTTCTGCCGCATCTGGAACACCGTCGCGATCACCCGCGGCGCATAGACTTGGTCGGATTCACCCTGCAGCCGGGGCACATCGTAATAGGAGGCGATCTGATCGATCCATTGCCCTTGCGCCTGGGTCAGATCCATCTGGGCCGGCAGCGCGGCGACGTTGGTCTTCGCAGTGGCGAGCTCAAAGCCCACCGCCTCAAGGAAGGCGAACAGCAACGAGGTATAGCCGGTCAGCACCCCACCGTTCGGCTGTGAAAGATCGCCCTGCCCATCCAGCAGCACCAGCGCGCTCAGCCCCTGGCGGGTCTGATCCAGGCTATCGAGCGCGTAGCCGGCTTGGCCGGCGATGAATTCCACCAGTGCGCCAAGGGTGTACTGGGACAAGTCGATGCTCAGCCCCTGCCCCACCCCGCCGGTAACGGTGGTGGTCAGCACGCCATCCTGCACCACCCACGCGAGATCTCCGCCGGCGTAACTGACACGGAAGGCGGCGAAGGGATGCGGATCTTTGTCGAAGACCCGGTTCAGATAGCTCAGCAGCTTGGTGGTGAGCCGCATCAGTTGGTCGCCGGATTGGTGATGGCGAAAGTTCCGGGCATGAACTTGGCGCTGGCCGAGGGCGTGACGTCATTGGCCGTCGGGGTCGAGAACACGAAGTCCGAGACCCCTTGCACGCCCTTCACCGCGACGATGGCGTCGCTGAACAGGAAGGTCTGGCCGATTCCAAGCCCCAGGATGTAGGTCCCAAGCACACCTTGGGCGGAGGCGTTAAGAGTCGGCCCGTCGAAGCCGGGCGCGGGCGTCAGGACGCCAGAGACGTTCAATGGCGTTTCCACCGCCGCAGCTACGGTGACCGGCACCCCCGCCGCCTTCCAGCCCGCCACCTTGCTCCCATTGGCGTCGACATAGCCGTCGATGATCTGGGTGCAGAGGTTGACGAGCGCGGTCGAGGTGTCGCCCACCCCGTTGTGGATGAACATGTTCACCTGGGCGATGGGCTGGGTGTTGTCGGTCACGTAGGGCTCGATCACCTCGACAAGGGCGACCCGCTCGATCTCCGCACCGTTGGCGTCGTTCAGCACGGTGGTCATCGCGCCGTACTCCAGCGCCGACACGGTGCCGCGGGTCAGGTTCTGCACGAACTCGCCAAAGCGCTGCTTGCGTTGGTCGTCCGTTTCGAGATCGCGTCCGTTCAAGAAGGCGGCCAGGCTGACCGCGCTGACGAAGCCGGCCGGCGCGGGCCCGCAGGTGAACGAGACGTTCGCGTTCAGGTTTGAGGCCGCCCCGGCCGTAGAGGCCACCGCCAGCACATCGACGAAGGTGTTTCCCGCCGCGATGGTGGCGTCGGCCTGGGTGACGTAGGTGTTGGCGATCGCGGTGTTGGAGAACACGGTCCCGGCCGGAATGAGGATCGTGGAGGGATTGGGGGCGATCGTCACTCGGATCAGTCCCGAAGCGGGGGTGGCGGGCAGCTTGGCGAAGCTGAACGAGTTGAAGACGCTGGTGGCGATCCCCTCCATCAGGCCGTTGAACATCTGCTGGTAGAGCTCATCGATCTCGGCCGATACGGCTTCGAACATGGTCCGGTTCACCGAACCGATGTTGAAGTCGGTGACCGCGCTCTGACTGCCACGGAACCGGTTCAGGATCGCCGCGGCGATGGAGGTGAAGTTCTTTAGCTGGAAAGCCATGCTTCAGACCGAGGTTGTGAGGGCGATGGGCGCGCCGGTGATCGGCGATACGCTGGCCGCGACCTGGATCTGGTCGCCTACGGCCGTCGCCACCGAGCTGTTGACCGTCTGGATGCGGGCTTCCTGCAGCACGGCGGACTTGACGTACTGGGCGGCGAGCAGGATCGCGGTCGGTCCGTTGACCTGGCCAAGCAATCCGCGCGCGCCGTTGCCGTAATCCAGATGGAACAGCAACTCGCGCAGCGAGGTGGCGAGGCGGTTCATCAACGCTTGGCCCAGGTTGGCTACGCCCCCGACCAACGCGAGGTCGCCGTTGCTGGCGGTAAGCTGGCCGTTCTGCAGCAGCAGGTCGACGCCATAGACCCGATCCGGATCCGCGGTGGCCTGCACCTGGGCCGTCGCCGCCGGCACGATCAACAGCTGGCCATAGAGCCGCACCGCGTCGTTGGCCTGGGTCGGATCGCCGGTGATGTAGGGGTAGCTCAACCCGTTGATGGCGATCAGGTCCGCCCATTTGGTGGTGTCGCTGAGCTCGCGCGCCGCGATCGTGTGCAGGGTGTCGCCTTGCTGGATCTCCACGAAGCGGAAACCGGCCAGGGCACGGTTGACCCCCGGGCCCGGGGCCGGCGTCGAGACGGAAGCGGACGGCGTGCTCACGCGATCGTCACCCCATTGGCGATGGACGAGAACCTGGAGGCCAGATCGCCCGGGTCCATGGGCGCGAACACCGGGTCGGAGTTGGCCATCACCGTCAGGTTGGCCTGGGCGTCCGAGCTCACCGTGACCGGGCCGCCGCCCACCGGGAAGAGGGCCTCCAGCGCATTCTGGCCCGTCAGCGGACTGATTGGCGAGCCGCCTATCGTCGAGGAGCAGTTGGATGCGCCGTAGAGCGAGGAATAGTCGGGGTATTGCGGCACACCGACGAAGCAGTTGCCAAGCACGCAGAAGGCGTTGTCGAACGCCGCCGCGACCTGGCTGGCGGCGAACATGGCGTCGGGCGCCAGCCCCGGGATCGCGCCCACGGCATAGAAGCCGTTGCGCCCGGCTTGAGCCAGCGAGGTCGAGATCGAGATCAACGACGTCGCGTCCGCACTCAGAAGCCCTCCGGATCCAGCCGCCGCCGTGATCGCGGCTGAGAAGCTGCCCGTGGCCACGCTGAGCAATGCAGCAGCGGGACTGGCCAAAACCGCTGGCATGGCGTTGGCGATCGTGGCGCCCAGGGCCGTCAGGCTGCTTATGCTGCTGGTAAGGCTGCTGGTTCCCAACGACAGCAGATCGCTGGCCGAACTCCCTGTCGGCGCCGAGAACGACAATGGATCGCTCACCGGCTGGCCGATGTCGTCCGACAGGACGGTCATGGAAAGCTCGTACATCATAAGCAGCGGACGATTGCGATTGCGCTTCAAGGCGAACCGCCCCGGAGCTACCCGCGGGGTCATCCCGTTCAGGCTGTCGGCGAAGATCAGGGTGACGGTGTCGGGACTCTTGCCCTCATCGACCGCCCTCGCCCGCGCGCTGTGCCAGGCAGTCCAGATCGTGTTGCGCAAGGTCGCGAACAGCTCGACCCCGTCGCCCGCCTCGCCGCCCCGCCAGCCGGTATTGCCGCGGATATGGATGGTGCTGACGCCGGCCCCGAAGTCGTCCAGCCACGCGCCGCCGAGCGTCTGGGTCACGGTCTGCCGGGAAGGATCGTCGCGGCTGAGATCCTCGGGACGAATACTGAGCGTAAGGGAGGTGCGTTGGCCGTCCGCATCCGTCAGCACGAAGCCGATCGGACATGCAGAACTTTTCTGGGATGTGGGCGCCGCCATGGCCCCAGGATGCAGTCACGACCGGTGGCAGGCCCCGGCGGAACGCGCCCTACGCAATCTGAAAAATGACGCGGCGTCCCCCTTTCGTTCCGCGGGAGAATTCGCCATAAGGCGCGGATCGGGGGAGAAACCATCTATGCGTGCGGCGCCTTTCGGCCTTTCGCTTCTGGCCACCCTGGCCCTCTGCGGGTGCGGTTTGCTGGGGAGCGCAGCCGCGCGTCGGCAAGAAGCCTTGAACAAATTCGCAATCGAAATAGCCAATGATTTTTTCACCAAGGCTTCAAATAAGGGCATATCGTTTGAACGATTTCCCGACGGGAAAGACATGGCATTAGACGATGTCAAACTATTTAAGTTAAAAATCAAATATAAATACGATTCAAAATTTCTTATTAAACAATATACCACCAAGCCAAATAATGTTTCTATATCAATGCGCGCTTCCCACGGCGGCCCAATCGGAATTCAGGCAACAATTGTCGAAAAGAGCACAAACGGAATTTGTTTTGATCAGCCGGACAGTGCATGTGAATGTCAAATATATTTCGTTGTTTCATCCAGGGCCATGAATGAAACCGTGCCCTGCACCTTGCCGACTGATCGAGGCGGGCGTGATGCGTTGAGAAATAGCATCACGCAAGACATTGGCGACGCCCTCGCAGACACTCTAAACGGAAATGCCTGATTCCTAATTCGCACTCTCATGCTAAGACCCCTCCTGTTCAAACGGCATCATTCGAACCGGAAAAAGGGTTCCAAATCGTAGAGTTAGAGCGTGATCACCGCCGCAACCAGCCCCCTCTGCGACTATAACGCCTTAGGTGATGTTGGTGATGATGCCGCCCTGAACAGTCACGGTGGCGCCGCTGGACGTGGTGAAGGTTCCCGTCGCACCGCTGGCCACCGTCAAATCGCCCGTGACCGTTGCGTTTCCATTGACCGTGACGACGCCGCTTAACCCGACCGCGGGCGCGGTCACCTGCACCGAGGCCTGGGCTGTCACCGTCACGTCGCCACCCGGATCCAGATCGACGGATGATTTCACGGCGCCCCCATTGACACAGGCCAGATAGATGTGGGGCTGTGTGGCGGTATTATTCTGTATGCGCCATAAGCCATCAAAGTCCTTTCCAGTCAGGTCTTCGTGGCCCGTGGTCGCTCCGATGCGCAGGTAGGTCCCGCTAGGATGGAACAGTTCGAAATTGCCTTGCGAATCCACCGAAGTGTACACGTCGCTGGCGTGGCGGCTGATCTTTCGGCTCCGATCGGCGAAGGTCAGCTGGCCGATCTCAGGCGCCTTGAAGCCGACCACCACCGGCAGGCCACCGACATAGATCACCGCCGCGTAGACGTCGCGGCCGCCCGTGGCCTGGACATCGTAGGGCTGGGCCGGCGGCGTGGGGTCGGGCAGGTCCACCAAGCCGAAGTCCGTCCCGATGCTGGCGCTGAGCACCGGCGCCATCGGAACCTGCGCCCCGGTGTCCAGGAAGACCAGGTCCACCGCATGGGCCTCCGGGTGGACCGCTGTGACCTTGGCCCACCGCCCGACATTGCTAGGTCCCATAGACGCCGCCAAGGTTGAGATCTGAAAGGTAGGGGGAATTCACCCCGCCACCCTGTTGGGCCCTCACGACAAAGCCGGTTCCACGCTCGACCTCGACTGTGGTCTCGTATTTCCCGAACGGCTTGAAGTCCTGACGGACCTCAGTGACGTAATATTCCGCCTTTGGCGCCTGAGACCGGCCATCACCAAGAAGACGCTGCAGATAGACGCCCGCCTTGATGGTTTCGTTTCCGCGCAAAGTCATACGGCCGCTTTCGAGCACCACGTTGTCGCGATTGTTCTTGATCAAGACGTCGCGACGCTGGTTCACCAGGTCGAGCCCCTGGACATTGCCGGCGTCGAGCTGGCTCTTGTCCTGGCCGTCCACGCGCGGTCCCTGCTGGGTTTCGAGCTGCATCGCCCGCACGCCATAGAACTGGGACGCACAATTGGCGTAGCCGCTGACGAAGGGCGGGGGGCTCAGGCTTCCCGCCACCGCCGCCTTCAACAGCGCCCCGTCCACCATGTTGTAGCGCGGCGCGTCGACCCAGTAATAGTTGGCGATCCCGTCGTCGGAGCGCGACAGCTCCTCATCCACCACATCGCAGTCGGGGATTTTCACGACAGTGGGAAGGTTGGGGATCTGCTGGATGAAGGCGCCCGTCAGGTCCTTGAAAGGGGTGGCGCGGTAGACGAGGAAAGGCCCGCCCTCACGGTCCTCGACATAGAGTTCGTTCCAGGGGCCGACGTCCGCATAGTGGCGAAGCAAGGCGTCCACCGTGCCGCCCTTCCATTCCTGTGAGCCGAAGGGACTGATCGAGCCGCCCTGCACGTCCAACTCGACGCCGAAGTCGAGCACCGGCGACTGGGCGCCCGCTCCCCCATTGGCGCCTCCGACGCCGTTGGCCACGGCCGAGCGCATGTTGGCGATGAACGGGGCCACCACCGAGGTCATCACGCCGCTGATGAACGTCCCCGCCGTCTGGTCCGACTTGGTGTTCAGGCCATAGGTCAGGAACAGGTGGTAGGCGTCGGTCAGATTCTGCCCGACCACCATGCCGGGCAGGTAGACGATGTTGATCATCTCCAGCAATCGGCCGTAATCCTGGCCGGATATGGTCACTGAGCGAACCGGACCACGGCCGCTCATCGCCCGCTTGTGACTGACGTGGCTGACGAAACCCCGCATCAGGATCGGCATGTGCTTCGGCAAGGTCGCGTAATAGGGCGAGACGTCATGCGCCATGCGGATCTCGACCACATCCATGGGCTCGATCAGGCCGTAGAGGCTCTCGAGCTGTTCGGTCACGCTCTGGTCGGTAAGGGTCACCGACCACTGGCCGGCGGAATGGCGGATCGATTTGCGCGTCACCACCGATCCACCGTGGCCCAGGAAGCGGGTCAGGTCGGTCTGGCGGTGCGCGCCCCTGTAGCGTCCGGACGTCGCGACGTTGGCTCCCAGGGTGGTGCGGGCGATGTTCTTCAGCAGTGTCACCGACACCCTGGGCTGGTAGGTCCGGATCGTCATCTGCGGCCACCGGCGGCGGGGTGGGCGGAGCCCGCGACGCCCGCGGGCGAAGGCTTGGCGGCCGCCGGCTTCAGCGTCACCGTCCCCACCTTGGCGCCGGTCGCGGCGTCGTAGAGATAGACCGGATCGGCGGTCAGATGGATGTCGATGACCTGGCTTCCGCTCCTCGAGGGCGACCCGCCAGGATCGGTCAGATCGTAGGACTTCGCGGCGTGGGCGTGCGGGCCGCCTAGCGCCGCCGCCCCCCCCGACTTGGCGGCGACCTCCCTTCCCGCCCCCCGACTGCGCGCGAACGCCTGCGGCTTGGCGGGGACGGCGCCGACT
>JBARAK010000551.1:0-4360 GCA_049791955.1 Caulobacteraceae bacterium | reverse complement strand
GCGATGGCGTGCGTTTCGTGGGGGTCGGGGGCGCGCGCATGGCCGAGCAGGGCGTGGCCAGCCCCTTCCCGATCTCCGAACTGTCCATCCTCGGCATATTCGAAGGGGTGCGGGCCTATCCCCGCGTGCGCCGGCGCGTGCGCGATACGGTGGAGCTGGCGCGCCGCGAACGGCCCGATATCGCGATCCTGATCGACTCGTGGGGCTTCACTCTTCGCGTCGCCCATGGGCTGCGGAAGCTGGATCCGGCCCTGCCGCTGGTGAAGTACGTCGGGCCGCAGGTCTGGGCGTCCCGGCCGGGGCGAGCCAAGACGCTGGCCGGCGCGGTGGATCGCCTGCTGGCCATCCACGCCTTCGATGCGCCCTGGTTCGAGCGTGAAGGCCTAAAGACCACCTTCGTCGGCAACTCCACCCTGGCCCGTCCGGTCTCGCGGGACGGCGGGCCGCGTTTCCGCGCCCATATCGGCGCGGGCGCCGATGATCCGATCCTGCTGATCCTGCCCGGCAGTCGTCCGGGCGAGGTGGTGCGCATGTCGCCGCCGTTCCGCGATGCGGCCATGCGGCTGAAGGCCGAGCGTCCGGACCTGCGCCTCGTTCTCCCGCTGGCCGGAACCGTCGCCGAGCAGGCGAGGGCGGAGGTCGCGACCTGGCCGCATCCTCCGCTGCTGATCGAGGATGAGGCCCTGAAGCTGGACGCCATGGCGGGGGCGACCGTGGCGCTGGCGTGCAGCGGCAGCGTGACCACCGAACTGGCGCTGTCGGGCTGTCCGATGGTGGTGGCCTATCGGGTGGGGCCGCTGACCTATCGCGTGCTCAAGCGGCTGGTGACCACCCGCTTCATCACCCTGTTCAACATCGCCGCCGACGAAGCCGTCGCGCCCGAGCTGATCCAGGAGGATTGCACGGGCGAAAAGCTGGCCGCCGAACTGGCGCGCCGCCTCGACGACCCGGCCCTGCGCGCCCGCCAGATCGCCGCCCAGGACGCCGCCCTGGAGAAGATGGGCCGCGATCCCACCCTGGCCCCCGCCGAACGCGCGGCGGATGCGGTGATGGACGTGCTGGGACGGTAGGGACTTTCCGCCCAACGAAAAAGGCGCGCCCCGGATGGAGCGCGCCTCGTATCGAAGAGATTTACGGGGAGACTCAGCCCCGCTTGTCGACCGGGATGAAGTCGCGATGTTCCGCGCCGGTGTAGATCTGGCGCGGGCGGCCGATCTTCTGCGACGGATCCTCGATCATCTCCTTCCACTGGGCGATCCAGCCCACGGTGCGGGCCAGGGCGAACAGCACGGTGAACATCTCGCTGGGGAAGCCCATCGCGTTCAGGGTGATGCCCGAGTAGAAGTCCACGTTCGGGTACAGCTTGCGCTCGATGAAGTACTCGTCGCTCAGCGCGATACGCTCGAGCTCCAGGGCGACCTTCAGCAGCGGATCGTTATGCTTGCCGAGTTCGTCCAGCACCTCGTGGGCGGTCTTCTGCATGACCTTCGCGCGCGGGTCGTAGTTCTTGTAGACCCGGTGGCCGAAGCCCATCAGCTTGTACTTGCGGGCCTTCACGCCCTCCACGAACTCGGGGATCTTGTCCACCGTGCCGATGGAGCGGAGCATGTTCAGCGCCTCTTCATTGGCGCCGCCATGGCTCGGACCCCACAGGCAGGCCACGCCCGCCGCGATACAGGCGAACGGGTTGGCCCCGGAGGAGCCGGCCAGACGCACGGTCGAGGTCGAGGCGTTCTGCTCGTGATCGGCATGAAGGATGAAGATCCGGTCCATGGCCTTCGCCAACACCGGGTTCACATGATAGTCTTCAGCCGGGACCGAGAAGCACATGCGCAGGAAGTTCTCGGCGTAGCCAAGCTCGTTGCGCGGGAACACGAACGGCTGACCCACCGAATACTTGAAGGCGCGCGCCGCGATGGTCGGCACCTTGGCGATCATGCGATGGGCGCTGATCTCGCGCTGCTGCAGATCGTGGACGTTGGTGCTGTCGTGGTAGAAGGCCGACAGCGCGCCCACGGCGCTGACCATGATGGCCATCGGATGGGCGTCGCGGCGGAAGCCCTGGAAGAAGCGATCGAACTGCTCGTGCACCATGGTGTGGTGCGTGATGGTGAACGTGAACTCTTCCAGTTCCTTGGCGGTGGGCAGTTCGCCGTTCAGGAGCAGGTAGCAGACCTCGAGGAAGGAGGACTGCTCGGCGAGCTGCTCGATCGGGTAGCCGCGGTACAGCAGCACGCCCTTGTCGCCGTCGATATAGGTGATCTGGCTCTCGCAGCTCGCCGTCGAGGTGAAGCCGGGATCGTAGGTGAAGACGTCGGCTTCCGCGTACAGCTTGCGGATGTCCACCACATCCGGCCCGACCGACCCCTTCAACACCGGGAGGGAGACCTCCTTGTCGCCGATCTTGAACGTCGCGGAGCCGTTTGAAACGACCTTGCTATCCATGCTGATCCTCATCTGCGGCGAGGCGCCTCATTGTGCGCCGCGGCGTAATTTCCGGCGGCTTTATAGACCTTCACGCGGCTTGGGAAAGAGCGTCGCCGAGGCGACCCAGACTCTCGGCCTTTCCAAGGGCGGTCAAGGCGCTGGCGAGGTCGGGCGCGGAGACCGCTCCGCTGAGGGTTCCGCGCAGCGCAGACCCGAATTTTCCTAGGCCCACGCCCTCCGTTTCCGCGAACGCGCGCAACGCCGCCTCCAGGGCCGGCACGTTCCAGTCGGCCTGTCCGGTCAAGCGATCGTGAAGTCGTTGCAGTCGCGCCAGGGTTTCCGGATCGAGACGCTTTCTCGACTTTTCGTCCAAAACTACCGGCCGCGCGAGCAGGGTGAAGTGGGTGAGGTCGGCCAGTTCCAGGGTGGTATGGGCGCCGTCCTTGACCAGGGGAACCGCGGCGGTCAGGTGCGCGCGGCCGGCCTCGGTGATGGTCACGCCGCGACCGTGGTGCACTGCAGCGACCATCTCGGTCAGGCGGGCGTCGTCGGCGACGCGGATGTACTGCTGGTTGACGAAGTTCAGCTTGGCCCAGTCCAGCCGCGCCGGCGCCTTCACCACGTCGGCGATGTCGAACCATTCCGCGGCCTGGGCGTCGGTGAAGATTTCGTCGTCGCCGTGGCCCCAGCCCAGGCGCGCCAGGTAGTTGCGCATGGCCTCGGGCAGGTAGCCCTGGCCGGCGAACTCGCCCACCGCCTGGGCCCCGTGCCGCTTGGATAGCTTGGCCCCGTCCGGCCCATGGATCAGCGGGATGTGGGCGAAGGCGGGAACGGCCCAACCCAGTCCCTGGTAGATCAGGGTCTGGCGCGCGGCGTTGTTCAGGTGGTCGTCGCCGCGGATCACATGGGTGACGCCCATGTCGTGGTCATCGACCACCACGGCCAGGTTATAGGTCGGCGTGCCGTCCGAGCGCAGCAGCACCAGGTCGTCGAGCTCGCGGTTCTGGAACCGCACCGGGCCCTTCACCAGGTCGTTGACCATCGTGTCCCCTTCCAGGGGGCTCCGCAGGCGGAGCACGAAGGGCCGGTCGCCGCCTTCGCTCGAGTCACGGTCGCGCCAGGCCGAGTGGACCACCCGGCCCTCGGCGCGAGCGGCGGTGCGCTCGGCCTCCAGCTCTTCGGGCGTGGTGTAGTCCTTGTAGGCGTGGCCACCGGCCAGCAGCTCGGCCACGGCTTCGCGATGGCGCTCGATGCGGCTGTGCTGGAACACCGGTTCGCTGTCGGCGGCGATCCCCAGCCAGGCCAGGCCGTCGAAGATCGCCTGCACCGCCGAGGCGGTGGAACGCTCGCGATCGGTGTCTTCGATTCGCAATAGGAAGCGTCCACCCGTATGACGTGCATAAAGGAGGTTGAACAGCGCGGTGCGCGCGCCTCCTATGTGCAGGTCGCCGGTGGGCGAGGGGGCGAAACGGGTGACGACGGCGGATCGGTCGGTCATCGGAAGTACGGGTCCAGATAGGGTCGGGGCGCTTAATACGCCCCCGCGAAGGAATCCTATAGCCGCCTTGGCCCGCGCATTGCGAGGGGCGCCAGCCGCCATGGCGGAACAGGCGGCGGCCCAGGCGGAGCGATGGGTGCTGTGGACGCCGGTGGCGTTCGGGGCGGGGGCCGCGAGCTATTTTGCTCTGAGGGACGAACCCACGCTGATCCTGGCGGCGGGGATGGCGGTGGGCGCTGTCATGCTGGCCTGCGCCGCCAGGCTGTTCAACTGGCGCCGCGACCTGGCGGCGGTGGCGATGCTGCTGGCGGCGGCCATGTTCGGGTTCGCCGACGGGGCGCTGAGCACCGGCATGGCGCGGGCGCCGCTGATCCGGGAGGGCCAGGGCGTGTCGCAGGTCCAGGGCTGGGTCGTGGACGTGGCGAGCTCCAGCGC
>JBARAK010000550.1:0-5857 GCA_049791955.1 Caulobacteraceae bacterium | reverse complement strand
GGCGATCCCCGCCCCGAGCAAGGCCGCGAGGGCGCAGGCGACCGCCGGCCTCACTACTTCGCTCCGGGCGCTTCGCCGGCGTAGGGCTTGAAGCCGTATCGGCCGAAGATCCGCAGGGCCTCGGGCGAACGGATGAACTCCAGCCACAGCCGGGCGGCTTCGGGATGGGCGGCGCCTTTGATCTGGGCGGCTCCGTAGGCGCCGACGGCGTTCTGCTCCGCCGGGATGTCGATGTGGCTGATCGGGTTGCCGGCCTGCTCCTGGAACAGGGCCTCCGATTTCCAGGTCACGCCCGCCTGCACCCGTCCCTGCATCAGGAACAGCGGCGTCTGGCGGTGATGGATGCGGGTCAGTTCCGTAGTCCCGTCCGCGACCTTGGTCTCATAGACCGCCTTGACCAGCGCGGGGCCGCCGGCCTTGGCCAGGGCCGCCTTGATCTGGCGCGCGACGCCCTCGAACTTCGGATTGGGCATGGCCAGGCGCAGGTCGGGCCGGGCGAGGTCGGCCAGGCCGTGGATCCCCGCCGGATCGCCAGCCTGGACCATGATCGTCAGGTCGTTGGTGGCGTATGGGACCGTGGGCCCGGCGAGCGTCCCGTCGGCGACCAGCGCCCGCACCTGCTCCAGGCCGGCGAGATAGACATCGCCCTTGGCCGTCCAGGTCATGTTGCCGGAGGTGATCCGGCCGCCGGCCTTGATCTGGTCGACCAGCAGGCCCGGCGGGATGGTCTCCCAGTACAGCCGCCCCTTGTAGGCCGGGTGGGCGGCCTCGAACGCCTGCACCAGCGGCGCCATGGCGAAGAAGTAGTTGCCGCCGACGTAGAGCACCAGCTTGAGGTCGGTCAGGTCGCCATGGAAGTCGGCCAGGTCGTCGATCTGGGGCACCGTGAACTCCAGCCCGCGGTCGATCGCGTCGTTGTTCTGGCCGTGCTGCCAGGGCGGGAAGACGGCGTCCCGGTCGCGGGCGGTGGCCGGAGCCTGGGCCGGACTTTGGGCCAGGGCCAGGGGCGGGACCGCCAGGGCCCCCGCCAGGATCGCGCCCGCCAGGGCGCGCTTGGAGGTGCGGATCATCCCTTGGCTCAGCGGAGGTAGTGGTAGCCGGCCTGCTGGAACTCCGGGATGGTCGCGACCATCCCCGGCGTCAGCACCGCGCCCGGAATCAGGTGGTTGGTCAGCTCCGCGGCCATGGCCCCGTGGGAGAGATGATCCGGATTGACGCCCTGCTTCTGCAGCTTCGCCGTCAGTTCCCACAGCGCGATGTGGCAGGTCATGAACACCACGCCCCGGTCCATCAGGGTCGCGACATTGTTGTTGGCGGCGGAGTAGGCGCCGGTCTCGCTCTGGTGGTCCCGGTCGGCCATCGCCGCCGGATTGCGCTCGAGCAGGGTGTTGGTGGCGTAGGCCCCGTTGGTGAGCTTGCCGAGCTGGTACTTGTCCCACATGGCCTGGTCCAGCAGCGGCAGCTGCGCCGGTCCGTGGGTGGCCGAGACGACGAGGAAGTCGGGGTGCTTGAACGACCAGATCTGGGCCGCCATGGAATTATGCATGCCGCCGAGCCAGGACCCGGCGAGGTCGGTGTTGTCCCAGATCTGCCGGGGACCGACGCTGCGGTAGGCCAGCAGCTCGGCGATCGCCTCGTGGTCCCATAGCATGGGATCGTCCAGGATCATCGGAACCGTACGGAAATCGCGGCGTCGCGGCGCCCGCGCCAGGCGTTCCGTCAAGGCTTTCAGCGCGACCGCGCCGGGTGGCAGCAGGCTTTCGCCCGCCGGCGCGCTCTCGGCCATGGCGGTCGCCGTGGAGACGGCCGTGAATGCAGCCGCGGCGAAGCCGAGACCCTTCAGGGTCGAACGTCGGCTGGGCATGTCTTCCATGTCGGGGTCCTCCTGGAGCGCGATCGCCGAAAGTGGATGCCGGTGCAGCTTCGCTGGCCTGCGGCTCGGGAGCGACCCCGCTCTAAGGCTGGAGAGTCGCGCCGAAGCGTTGCCTTGTCCAACTGATTGAAGCGAGCAAATCGTTCGATAAGTTCGATCATATGCCCGGGCCGTCAGTGCGGCCGGACCAGCCCTCGCGCTCTCAGGTTCAGCAGCGCCGCGCCCAGCAGCAGCAGCAGTTCCAGGATGGAGATCACGTTCATCGCGTAGGCGTAGGCGTAGGACTCGTTGACGATGCCCTGGTACATCAGCGCGTGGATGAAGAAGGCGACCGCCTCCAGCGCGATCGAAAGCCAGCTCCAGACCCGCCAGTAGACGCCGCTGATGACCAACAGGCCGGACCCGTAGATGCAGTCGCCGATGATGATCGGCTCCATCCTGCGGCCACCCATCGCCAGCTGGCCGATCAGGACCACCACCCAGGTGACAGCGAGAAGGACCGCGCCCAGACGCTCCGGACGCGCGCCCCACCGCCAGGCGGCGCCGCACGTGATGAGCATTCCCAACAGCCCCAGGATAATCGTCAAACCAAGCCCCCCGGTCGCAGCGGCTATCGCACCTGTCCGATTGGAGTGTCCATGGGTCTGGAAACGCGTCTGGCGCGATGATTGCATGCAGACGTTGAATACGGTCGCCGCCGGCTTCGGCCGCGCCAAGCTCCAACCCATCCGCCAAGGCCTTTCGGCGGGTCTGGATGGAACCGGCCCGGCCGAAAAGGCTTCGAGATTCATCGTACTCCAGTTGTGATCGGGCGTGGCCTTCAACGTAGTGGCGCTGGTGGCGGGGGAAGGCGCAATCTAAGCTGGAAATCATCCGAAGCTGGCGCAACAGCGCGGGACGCGCGCCGACCCGGGGGATGGGCGGTTCGCCGCCCCGGGCGCGAGTCGAATGGGGCGGGACGGGACCGATCGGTGAATCCAACTTACGTCCGGCTCCTGATCGGTTGCGCCGTGATGGCGACGACCTGTTTCATCGCTCTACGCCTGGGAGAACGCCCCGAACGCCGGACCGCGATGCTGGTTGTCGTCTGCTGGACCGTGACAACCCTGGCCGAATTCGCGACCGGCCGGCGCGCGGAACCGGTGATGATCGGCGACGCGGTCTTCGGCGTGGGGCTGCTCTGGTTCGCCTGGCGCTACAACAGGGGCTTCCTGTGGGTGATGGTCGGCATCCAGGCCACCTTGTTCTTCCTGCACGCCCTGCTCTACGAGGCCTCCACCCCGCCCAGCCGGATCCAGGCCCTGGGCAACAACCTGCTGGCGACGGGCGCCCTGATCGTGCTGGTCGTCGCCGCCCTGCGCAGCTGGCGGCTGCGGGCGAAATCGAGGCGGGCGATCGCCGCGGGCGCTGAACTCTAAGGCTTCTGCTTGCGCGGGATGGCGGCGGCTTCGGCCGGGGTCAGCTTGGTCTGGCTTTTCACGATGCAGGGGACCGGAATGCTGGGCGGCGATTCCCCCACCTTGAGGTCCCAGTCCAGCGGACCGCAGATCTCGTCGGAGCCGCGCACCACGGTGATCAGTCGGGCGTCGGGATAGGTGATCTCCGGGCAGGCCCCCTCCAGCTCGATCCGGTAGAAGTCGTTCACATTGACCCGGATGTAGAAGCTGTGGTCGTCGATGGGCCGGAAGCCCTCGTAGTCGCGGCTGAGGAAGCACTGCCGCGCGCTCTTCGGCCCGTCCTTGGCGGCGGCCTGCCCCGCCCCCAGACAGACGATCGCCACGGCGGCCGCAGCGGCGAGGCCGGACCCGAACCTGGACATGACAAGCTCCTTACCCCTGCGCCCCAGGTGGAAATACCGCGCCAGCGCGCCGCGATCCAGCCACGGAGGGGCGCCGGCGATACTGGCGTTTCGGATGCGGAGGCGCGATAAGCGGGGCGAGCAGATCGGGAGTTACAATGTCCGCCGACGATCTCGGTCCGGATCGCAAGCGCAAGCCTCAGATCATAGAAGGCCAGTCCAGCGTGGTGCGCGGCCCCTGGGAAGACCTGCCCAAGGCCAGCAAGCCGCCCCGCGAACCGATCTTCAAACGCAACGCGGCCCAGGGCGCTGGCCGTGGACTGGCCCGCGGCCCGGCTCAGAAGCGGACGCGCGGCGGGGGACGGGAACCGCTCATCAACAGCTGGCGCGGCCTGGTGATATGCCTGTTCCTGCTGTTCGTGGCCCCGCCGCTGGCGGCCTTCGTCGGCCACTTCCTGATGCGGACCCTGTTCGGTTCGCAGGGCTTCTAGCCGATAAGGGCTGGCTCCGGTCGGCTTCCCACATCGCATCCCTTGGCCTCACGGGGCGTTCAAGGGGAATGGGGGAAGGAGGAAACGACCATGAAACCGCTTCTCGCCGCACTGCTTGTTTCAGGGCTGGCCGCCGCGGGTCCCGCCCTGGCGCAGACCGACCCGGCCCCGCAGGCCCCGGATCAGCCCGCGGTCACCGCCTCGCGCCCGGCCCCCGACACATCCCAGACCAGCCCAGGCATCCCCGGGGACCAGGCGGTCAATCCCGCGCCCGGCGCGACCGGCCCCTATGTCGGCCACGGGCAGGGCGCCTTCTATGACGTGGATGCGCGGATCTCGAACGTGGAGCAGAGGACGTCGAGCCTGCAGCCATCGCAACGCCGCCGCGCCGAGACGGCGCTGAAGTCGATCCGGGCCGAGGAGGCAACCCAGCGGCAGCGCCACGGCCAGCTGCGGGACTGGGACCGGGAGAACCTGAACTACCGCCTGGACCAGCTGGTCCAGCAGTTCCCTTCGCTGGGCGGCCAGTCCACGGCTTCGATCCAGCCGCAGTAGGGGCCTAGGTCAGGCCGCCGCCACGCCAAGGCTGCCCTCGGCGCGCAGGAAGCTGACATCGTCGCCGTGCAGGCGCACGGCGGTCAGCACCCCGGTCTCATAGGCGCCGGTGTCGATCCCGATCCGGTGCGGCAGCTGCTGCGGCCGGTCGCTGATCCAGGTGTGACCGTGGACGATGACCTTCTCGAACGGCCCTTCGGCGTCGATGAACGGGCCGCGGATCCAAAGCAGGTCCGAGGTCTCCTGCGCGTCGAGCGGGACGCCGGGCCGTATGCCGGCATGGACGAAGGCGTAGTCGCCCACCGTGACCTTGAGCTGCAGGCCGGCCAGGAAATCCAGGTGCGAGGCGGGCATCGCCTGCAGCAGCTCCGCCCTCGCCCGGTCGCAGTCGGCGGCGTTGCCCGCCACCGGCGGCTGGACGCCATAGGACATCAGGGTCTCCGCCCCGCCGTAGGCCAGCCAGTCGCGCGGGTCGCTGGAGCCCTCGATGAACCGCAGCAGCGACTGCTCGTGGTTGCCCATCAGCATGCAGACGTCGAACCGCGACGAGGCGCGTATCCACTTCAGCGCCTCCACCACCCAGGAGGAGGCCGGCCCACGGTCGACGTAGTCGCCGCAGAAGATGATCCGCTTACGGATGGCCAGGGGCGCCTTGGCCTGATCCTCCGAGATCAGCGCCAGCAACGCCTTCAGCAGATCGTAGCGGCCGTGGATGTCGCCGATGGCGTAGACGATCTCGCCATTGGTGGAACGCGGGCGGATTTCCAGCGGAAGCTCGTCCTGCATGCGGTCCAGGCCGCCGATATCGTTCAAAGCCATGGGTATCCCCTGCGGCGGCGCGGGCGTTCGCCCTGCGCCAGCCGCGCCGATCTGGCGGACTGCTGGATCTCCAGCGCCAGCCGCCGATAGCCGAGGATCATCGCCTCGGGATTTTCCGCCTCCCGGTTCCTGAGCCGGTCCCAGGTCTGGCGGTACTGGCGCAGGGTCTCCGTACGGACGCCGACATCGACGGCTTGCGCGTAGCTTCCCCGCAGATCCCGATCGGCCTGCGCGATGGCCGTGGTGAGGCAGGCGGTCCTCGGCGCGCCCGAACGCACCGGACAGACGGAGGTCCAGGCCTCGGCGCGACGGACCTGGCGT
>JBARAK010000549.1:0-6362 GCA_049791955.1 Caulobacteraceae bacterium | reverse complement strand
GGGCAAGCCCTTCCACGCCGCCCGCGGCGCGCCCTATCCGGTGGCGGCCTGGTTCGCCGAGGCCGACGCAAACCACGACGGGAAACTGACCCGCGAGGAATTCCGCCAGGACGCCGCCGCCTTCTTCAAGACCCTGGACCTCGACCACAACGGCATCCTGGATGGGGACGAGGTGGCCCGCTACGAGGACTCGGTCGCGCCGGAGATCCTGCCCGACGTCGGCCACCTCAGGGCCAACGAAGGCATGGACACCGGCCTGCAGTTCAATCGGGACAACCAGGATGATCGCCAGCGCCGGGGCGGCTACCGCGAACCGCGCCAGCCCGGCCCCGCCACCATCGAGGTGCTGCAGGGCGCCGGGCTGTTTGGCCTGCTCAACGAGCCTGAACCCATAGCCGCCGCCGACCTCAAGTTCGACGGCCGCATCACGCTGGAGGCGTTCGAGTCCACGGCCGACAAGCGCTTCGACCTGCTGGACACCAAGCAGCTCGGTTATCTCACCCTGGCCACCCTGCCCAAGACGCCGGTGCAGAAGGAAATCGAGCGGCGCGCCAAGCAGGCTGCAAAGCAGAAGAAGCCCGACGCGCCGCCAGAGAACTGACTGGGGAATACTGACTGGGGAATGGAGAACTGACTTGGAAAACTAACCGAGGGAATGACCCTGGTTAGTTACGGGTGAGCAAAATCCCCAGGATCAAGCCGGCCGCAAAGGCCGAGCCCGCCGAAACCCCGACCGAGATGAAGGGCCGGGTCTGCACGGTGTCGCGCAGCACATCGCCCTGATCCAGCGCCCAGTCGCGGGCCACGCCCGCGCGGTCGCCGGCCCAATCCTTGGCCACCCCGGCCTTTTCGGTCACCGTCTTCTTCACCTGCTCCGCCGTGGCGGAGAGCTTGGCGGCGCCTTTGTCCGCCGCGGCTTCGGCCGCACCGGCCGCCTCCTCGACATGTTGTCCCACGCTCGCATCGCTCATGAACCGGCTCCAATGGCAAAGCTAAGTTGAGGAAACACCTTCAGGCCACGCGGAGTTCCGGCCGCGCGGCTTCACGACGCACCATAGGCGGGCGCCAGGATCAGGCGTTCGCCGGCTCGGCCTGGGGGCGGTGGAAGAACAGCGCCTGGCCGATCAGGGCCTTCACCGCCTCTTCACGGAACGGCTTGGTGATCAGGAAGGCCGGTTCCGGACGGTCCCCGGTGAGCAGGTGCTCGGGGAAGGCGGTGATGAAGATCACCGGGATATCAAAGCTCTCAAGGATGTCGGCGGCCGCGTCCATGCCGCTGGAGCCGTCGGCCAGGCGGATATCGGCGAGCACCAGGCCCGGCCGGGTCCGCTCCGCCAGGGCCACGGCTTCGTCGCGGGTGGCGGCGACCCCGGTGACCCGGTGACCGAGTTCGCGGGTCAGGCGGGTCAGGTCCAGGCCGATGATCGGCTCGTCCTCGATGATCAGCACGTCGGTGGCCAGCTGACGGCGCAGGGTCGCCTCCGCGCACTCCAGCCGGTCGATCAACTCGCCATCCTCGACGCCGAGGATCTGCCCGGCCTCGGCGATGGTGAACCCCTCCATCGACACGAGCAGCAGCGCCGCCCGCTGGTCGCGGGTCAGGGTCTGCAGCCGCTCGTCGGCGACCAGTCCGCTGCCCTCGCCGAAGACCTGTTCGCCGTAGACGGGGCGATCGGTCTCGATCCAGGTCGCGTGCAGGGCGGAATAGAGGGCCAGGCGGAGGGGAACCTCCATCGCCAGCACGATGGAGCCGTTCAGCAAGCGCTCCATGGTCGATTGCACAAGGCTATCGCCCGCCCCCTGCGCGCCTGTGAGCGCGCGGGCGTAGCGGCGTAGATACGGGGCCTGGCGTCCGATCTGCCTCGGCATGGACCTTCCTTCGCCCTGCGTGTCTTCGCTACGGGACATACCGTCGATGGGGCCGGATTTAGCCTCGACGGCATCGGAACGACGCCAAAACTCCAAGGTTCCAATCCCGTTGACAGCGCACAGCCAATTGGTCTGGGCAGCATAGGCGGACGCGATCATCGCCGTTATCGCGCAAACCGCCGCAGCGGCTTACTGCCCCACGAGGCCCCCCAGGATGTTGATGCCAAACGCAAGCACCATCGTATTGAAGAAGAAGGCCAGAGCCGCGTGGGCGGTGATCAAATTTCGGAACTTGGCGTGGGTGATGTTGAAATCCGAGACTTGGAATGTAGCGCCGATACAGATCGCTACATAAATGAAATCCCGATAGGTCCGTGGAGGATCTCCCGGAAAATCTATACCCTGATCGGCGGTCCCGTCTCCATCCCGATCGCCGAAATACCTATGGGCGTAGTGCAGGGTGAAGAGGGACTGCAGCACGAGCCAGCCTGATATCAATGTCCCGCCCGCCAGGGCTGCCAGCGCCACCGGGGAGATCGCGGCCGACTTGGCCTTACCTTCGTGCAGGGCCACCACGATCGCGGCCAGGCTGGCGGCGATGGCCGCCAGGGTGACGACCATGATGACGACCTGGGTCTCGTCCTCCCGGCCGGCCCGGCGGCGCACCCTCTCCTCGTCGTCGCCCAGGAACATGCACCAGGTTGGAACCAGGTAGGTGATCGCCCCGCAGAGCCAGCCGATCAGGCCCGATACGCCTGGAAGCTGTCCCAGGTCGCGGGCGCCGATCCCGGCCGCCACACCGACGGCGCCGGCCAGCAGGGTCCGCCACCGGAAGGTGATGAACCGGCCCAGGCTTTGAATGTTCATGATCATCCCGTGGTTGTCTCGAACGGCAGACTCGACGGCGATGCGGCGGCGCGCAAGGCCATTCAGCCAATTGTGGGCGGAACCCCAGGGGGGCGAGCGGGGTTACCGGCTAAGTTCGAACCCAACGCGTGGAGGTAGTCCCGATGACCCAGCAAGTGGAAGGCCGGCAAGGCGGAAAGTCGAACCGTGGTTTCGCGTCGATGGACCGGGCCAAGCAACGCGAGATCGCCCGCAAGGGCGGCGAGAGCGTGCCTCACGAAAAGCGCAGCTTCTCGCAGGATCGTGAACTCGCCGCGGCCGCCGGCCGCAAAGGTGGCGAAGCTTCACAGGGCGCCCGCCGCCGGTCGTCCTGAGATTCGCTCAGAGACTCGCGATAATGGCGGACGCGTAAGAACCTGGGAGTTGGAGGCCAGTCTCCCGGCCTCTCGCTCTCTCACCTAGTCGTCCGCCAGCCGCACCCCGGCCGCCTGCCACCGCTGGTGGGGTGCGAAGAAGTTCCTGTAGGTGGCGCGGATGTGACGCCGGGGCGTGAAGCAGCAGCCGCCGCGCAGGACCATCTGGTTGATCATGAACTTGCCGTTGTACTCGCCGACCGCGCCCTCCGCGGGCCGATAGCCGGGATAGGACGTGTACGGACTTGCGGTCCATTCCCACAGGTCGCCGAACATCTGGGCCAGGCCGTCTCCGGGCTCACATAGCCGGGGTTCCAATTCGCCATCGTCCAGGAAGGCGCCGTCGTGGACGGCTTCGCCTGAGGCCGCCTCCCACTCCGCTTCCGTCGGCAGCCGGCGTCCGCTCCAGCGGGCGAAAGCGTCGGCCTCGTAGTAGCTGACGTGGGCCACGGGCGCGGCCGGATCGACATCGGCCATGCCGTTGAGGCTGAACCGGCGCCACGCGCCGTCCGCCTGCTGTTCCCAATATAACGGCGCTTCCCACTCGTTGGCGCGCGCGCAGGCCCAGCCATCGGACAGCCACAGCTCCGGCCGGCGGTAGCCCCCGTCGGCCATGAACGCCATCCATTCCCCGTTGGTGCTCAGCCGGTTGGCCAGGCGGTGGGGGGCCAGATAGACCGCATGGCGCGGGCGCTCGTTATCGAAGGCGAAGCCCTCGCCGGCGTCGCCGATCTCGACCAGGCCGCCGGAGCGTTCGATGAACCTCAAGGGAGCCGGACCGCCCTCGGCCGCCCCCGGATCGGGCCGCTCAGGATGCGACTGGTAGGCCGGCCGCAGGACGTTCTGGGCGAACAGGTGCTGGATATCCATCAGGATCAGCTCCTGATGCTGCTCCTCGTGGGCGAACCCCAGCACGACCAGCGCGGCCAGGTCCAGATCCACCTCGGGACGATCCAGCAGCGCGCGCATGGCCGCGTCCACGTGATGGCGGTAGGCCAGCACCTCGGCGTTGGACGGCCGGGTCAGCAACCCGCGCTCGGGCCGGGGCTGACGCGCGCCCAGAGCCTCGTAATAGGAATTGAACAGGTAACCGAAGGCCGGATCGAAGGGCGCATGGCCCCTGTCTTTGAGGATGAAGGTCTCGAAGAACCAGGTCGTGTGCGCCAGGTGCCATTTGGTGGGGCTGGCGTCCGGCATGGACTGGGCCAGCTGGTCTTCCGCCGACAAAGGCGCCGCCAAAAATTCCGTGCGCCGACGGACTTCAGCATACCTATTCAACAGATCGCGTCGCCCGACCGTAGCAATATCCGACCCCATTTCATGGCTGGAAATTTCATCGACTAGCATTGCCTTGGCGGAAGACTGATTGCTCATCATGAATCCTGGGGCCAGGCCCGAATCAAATGTTGAAAAGGGGAACGGACGTATGAGGAATACGTTTCCTCGCAGTCCCGAGATGGGGGCGTATTCAAGTTGAGTGCATGACGGTGCCCCACGCCTTCGACGTCGCTGCGCCTGATCTAGATCGTGTCCATTCCTCCAGAGCGGAACTCGATGACGACGCGTGGCGCGACGACGTGGTGGCCTTGGTGCCCGCCCTCCGCGCCTTCGCCTGGTCGCTCAGCCACAATAGCGCCGACGCCGACGACCTGGTCCAGGAGACCTTAATTAAGGCCTGGGCCAACCGGGACAAGTTCGAACCCGGCACCAACCTGCGCGCATGGCTGTTCACCATCCTGCGCAACACCTACTACACGGTGCTGGCGAAGAAACGCCGGGAAGTGGCCGACGAGGAAGGCAAGCACGCCGCCACCCTCTGCGCCGCCCCCACCCAGGAATGGAGCGTCGCCATGCGCTCGCTCCAGGCCGCCTTGCAGCGCCTGCCCGACGAACATCGCGAAGCCCTGGTGCTGGTCGGGGCGGCTGGCCTCACTTACGAGGAGGCGGCGGAGATTTGCGGCTGCGCGCTGGGCACCATCAAGAGCCGGGTCAACCGCGCCCGCGCCAAGCTGATGAAGATCATGGACGCCGATGAGGCGGGAAGCAGCGTTTAGAGCGTGACAGCCGCGGGAAAGGTCCTGCCTGGGTCTGGGCGACACGCCCCGATCTAGCGGATAGAATCGGCTCCGGCCGTCAGGCCGTGTAGCACAACTCGAAGCCAGGAAGCTCCCCACGGTCCATGGCGTGTTCCAGCGCCTCGGCGAGCTGGGCCAATCGGTCCGGAACCGGGCCTGAGGTCAGGTTGTCGAAATATCCCTTGAGGCGATCGCCGAAGGGTTCATCGCCAGCGGCGACCAACGCCAGGCCAGCTTCCACGCCACTCTGCTGAAGTGCCAACATCAGCTTACCAGACTCCCGCCGTCCCCGAGAATCCCTAATCCCCGTCCATTTGTTACCAATCTGTCGCGGGGGCGTCCAGCGTTGAAATTCAGCGCCTTATGTAGCCACCCCGCACCGCGCTTGCAGATTGTGATGCGCCGCCACCCGGAACATCGGCCCCGCCAAGCTGGTTGGTCTGGGACAGTTGGTTTTGGGACATCAAAAGGAGGATCGTGGAAATGTCGGATCGGGAAACCTACCGAGGCGATCGGGGACACGACGACCGGGACTGGCGCGACCGGCCCGAGGACCGGCTTCGCTCGGAAAGCCGCTATCGGGATCAGGAACGTTCGTTCCGCGATCCGCAGCGCCATAGCCGCGACGAGGGCCGCGGCGGCGCCGGGTCGGACGCCTATGGCTATGGCGACGGGGGCTATTCTTCCTATGGCCAGATCGCCCAAGGCTCGTCGGATCGGGTGGAGGGCGGATACAGCGGCGGCGCGGCGGGCGGTTTCGGCCAGCAGGGCCTGAACTCGCAATGGGGCCAGGGCGGCTACGGCCCCCTCACCCAGGGCCTGAACTATAGCCAGGGCGGCGGCCGGTTCGGGCCGACGGGTTATGGCCAGCCGGACTACAACTACGACACCCGCTCGGACCACCACGACCATAGCTATCGCCGCTGGCGCGACGCCCAGCTCGACAACCATGATCGCGACTATGCGCACTGGCGCTCTGAACAGGCCCGTCGCTACGACGAGGACTACGGCAGCTGGCGCAAGGACCGCCACGCCGCCTTCAGCCAGGAATTCGAGGGCTGGCGCGCCAACCGCGGAACCGCCTCGGCCGACGCCTCCAAGCACGCGCCCTCGCCCCATCCGGGGACGACCGGCTCCGCGCACGGGGCCAACCCGGCCC
>JBARAK010000548.1:0-8570 GCA_049791955.1 Caulobacteraceae bacterium | reverse complement strand
CCCCAGCGGTGGCCTCGATCGCGGTGACCTCGCGCGTGCCGATCAGCGAGCTGGCCCAGGGCGGCCAGGACCCGTTCGCGCCCAAGCCCGACGGCGCCGCCAACCCGGACGAGCCCACCGCCAAGGCCCAGGCCCTGTGCTCGGCCTTCTTCATCTCGGCCTCGGGCTATCTGGTCACCAACGATCACTGCGTCCGCCACGCCACCAGCCTGAAGGTGACGCTGAAGGACGGGCGGGAGTTGACGGGCAAGGTGATCGGGACCGACGAGCCCACCGACCTGGCCGTGATCAAGGTGGAGGGGACGGGCTTTCCGTTCATCAGCTTCGCCGGCGCCGCCCGCCCGCGGGTCGGGGACTGGGCCATCGCCATCGGCAATCCCTATGGGCTGAGCGGCACGGCCACGGCGGGGATCGTCTCGGCCAGCGGGCGGGAGATCGGGGCCAACTTCAACGACTTCATCCAGATCGACACCCCGATCAACAAGGGCAACTCCGGCGGGCCGACCTTCGACATCTCGGGCCGGGTGATCGGGGTCAACACCATCATCTTCTCCGAGACCGGGGACTCGGTGGGGATCGGCTTCGCCATCCCGGCCGACACCGTGCAGTCGGTGACGCGCCAGCTGATCGCCCAGGGCAAGGTCTCGCGCGGCTATCTCGGAGCCACCATCCAGGACTTGACGCCGGACATCGCCGACAGCCTCGGCCTGCCCGGCCGCAAGGGTGGGCTGCTGACCGAGATCGTCCCGGCCGGACCGGCCGCGCGGGCGGGGCTCAAGTCCGGCGACGTGGTCCTGATGGTCGACGCCCACGCCCTGACCAGCTCCACCGACCTGACGCGGCGGGTGGCCATGACCATCACCGGCCAGAGCTTCGACCTCGGCTTCTACCGCGACGGCCAGATCCGCCACGTCAGCGTGGTGTCCGGGCGGCGGCCGTCCGAACAGCAACTGGCCCGGGCCGATGGTGCGCCCGCGGACCAGCCGCCGGAGAGCGCGGGGAGCGCCTCCGCCCTGGGCATGACCTTCGGCGCGATCGACGACGCGACCCGCCGCCGCTACGGCCTGGGCGACAAGGACGGGGTGGTGGTCGAGCGCGTGGACGACGGCTCGGAGGCGGCCGAGAAGGGCCTGCAGCGCGGGGTGGTGGTGTTCCGGGCCGGCGAGCGGCTGGTCCACGCTCCCACCGATATCCAGGGCGCGGTGGCCCAGGCCCGCAAGCAGGGCCGTGGGCGTATACTGCTGGGCGTCCAGGCCGGCGGCCGCTCCGCCTTCCTGGCCCTGAAGCTCAAGGGGGAGAAGGGCGGGGAGGGCTAGGGCGTGATAGCCGAAAGTGGAAGCCGGTTGCGGCGGCCGTCACGCTCCAACCGTATGAGTTGGAGCCTTTCTGGCTAGAAAGGCTCTGACCAGGTGACAAGGTCGTCGACCTGATTTCGGGCTCGGGCATGTGCGACACCGACGCACTGCATCGTCTTCGACCCTGCCATCCGGGGCCACGCCGACCAGTTCGTCTTCAGGTTCCTCACGCCGGCCTGAGGGGCCGCGCCCGGCTGTCCCACGGTCACGCTGCGTCCGTGGCGGAGGTGCGGCCATTTGGCCATGTTAGCGCAATCATATATTCACCTTTGCCGGGCATTTGTCCGCCTGCAACGGACGGCGGGGAGGGCTGGTCGGGTGCTGGGGCTTTGCGGACACAGGTTCCGGACGCGTCAAAGGCGCGCGGAAAACGCGGGTGAAAGCCCTTGCGAATCCGATTTGGCATTGTACAACTCGTTTCTAGATAATTCAGAATAAACGTGCCTAGGGAGAGAATGAGGTGACGCGAGCCGTTCGCAGCCGCGCTTAAAAGCGGCGCCAAAGCGTATCCCCGGTTGAAGTCGAAGGCCCCGCATGTCCGGCGCACTCGATAGACGCCGCATCTCGCCTTCCGGATGGGAAGGCCGTCACTTCTGACATCAAGATCAAGTTCAACAGCATCTCGCCATGAAGCCATGGCGCGAGAACAGTAAAAATTTGGCCTGAAACAGTTCGGGTTGTGGGGAGATACTATGTTTAAGACTTCGGGGCGCGGAGCGTGCGTGTCCGTGCGCGGTAAGCGTCTGGCTTCGGTTTCTACAGTGTTGCTGGCGATGATGCTGGGCGGTACAGCCGCCCTGGCGCAGACGGCTGCGGATTCGCAGGCCGCCCCGAGCAATATGTCCACGCCCTCGACCTCGATGGCGCCGGTCACGGTGACCGCGCCGCCTGACCAGCCCCGCTCCACTGCGCCGTCGGCGACCACGCCGTCGCAGAAGGATGT
Organism: Caulobacteraceae bacterium; assembly: GCA_049791955.1. Taxonomy (GTDB): domain Bacteria; phylum Pseudomonadota; class Alphaproteobacteria; order Caulobacterales; family Caulobacteraceae; genus CAHJWH01. The sequence continues at coordinate 6,272 of JBARAK010000548.1, read as the reverse complement.
TCCGGGCGGCATCAGCAACCCGACGGTCAGCGGCGCCACCCCGGTCCCGACCAGCCAGAGCTTCCAGGTCCTGGGCGAGAACCCCGGCTACCTGTTCAACCTGGCGACCTACGGTTCAGGCTTCGGCCACACCCTGGCCAACGACGGCATCTACCTGCACGGCGCGACCCAGATCAACGACGTCACCGTCGTGTCCGGCGGCCACAAGGGCGGGACCAGCCTGTTCAACCTGGGGTACTGGGGCTTCGACCTGGATACCGAGAAGCTGCTTGGCCTGAAGGGCGGCATGTTCGACATGACCGTCAGCACCCAGCTCGGCAACTCCGCGGCGACCGAGAACGGCGAAGGCTCGATGGGCAACGTGCCGATCGCCTTCGGCGACGCCGCGCGGCTGGTGAACTTCTACTACAACCAGAGCCTGTTCGATCATAACCTGCAGATCACCCTGGGCCGGATGTCGCCGGGCTACACCTCGACGCCCTACCTGTCGCCTGGCATCCACCAGACGGCGTGGTATTGCACCTTCTTCACCACCTCCTGCGGCAACACCGCCGCCTTCGCGGCCAACTCGCCCAAGGCGCCTTACGAGGTCGGATCCTGGGGCGGCTTCATCACCATCCACCCGGCCCCCAACTGGTACATCAAGGGCGGCGTCTACGAGAACCAGCCGCTGGAAGTCACCGAAACCCACTCGCACCTGGGCTGGCCGGGCCGCGACTGGGGCTTCAACGAGGCGGCCGGCGCCTTCTTCCCGATCCAGCTCGGCTATGTCACCTCGCCGCTGAACTCGCTGTATCCGACCAACTTCCATATCGGCGGCTACTACGACAGCGGCACCTTCCCGGATAAGTTCTTCAACTCCCGCCTGCTGGAGGCCGCCACCCATCCGGGCGCGCCGCTGATCGACCAGGGCACCTCGGGCATCTTCACCGCCCTGCAGCAGACCGTCTGGCGGTTCAGCAACGATCCAAAGAGCACCCGCGGCGTGTCGCTGTTCTTCACCGGCGATTGGGACGTGACCGGGCTGGAAACAGTCAAGGACCAGTATTCGGGCGGCTTCATCATCACCGGGCCGTTCGCCCAGCGCGCGGCCGATACGCTCAACTTCCTGGTCTCCCACGAGGTCTTCGACGGACGTGAGATCGAGGGGCGCGATGCGCTCGCCGAGGTCCACCACGTCGACTACCTGATGCGTGACGAGGACGCCTACGAGGTGAACTACGGCATCGCCATCGCGCCCGGCCTGTCGGCGTTCCCCTACCTGCAGTACGTGAACAACCCCGACCAACTCGGCCAGGCCTTCCCGGACGGCAAGGACACCCATGCCTTCGTGATCGGCCTGCACGCCCTGGTCCGCCTGGACGTGCTGTTCGGCCTGCCGCAACCGCATTAAGTTCCGATCCGGCCGGCGTTCGCGTCGGCCGGACGCTCCTTGCGCGCCATAGAATCCGAACCGCTCCGCTTATCCGTGCATGCGGCTATAGTGCCGCCTGATGAGCCTGTTCCAGACCGCCGCCGTTCTGCTCGCCATCATGGCGGTGGTGGGATGGATCAACGCCCGCACGCTGCGCGCGCCGCAGAGCGTGGCCATGCTGGGTGCGGGTGTGCTGTCGGCGGCGCTGCTCTATGGCGCCCAGACCGCGATCGGCCCGTTCTGGGGCTACAACTCCGTCCATGACGAGATCGCCCGGCTGAACTTCACCGAGGCGGTGTTGAGCTATCTGCTCGCCTTCCTGCTGTTCAGCGGCGGCATGCAGGTGGACCTGGGCGAGTTCAACCGCCGCCGCCTGGCCATCCTGTCGCTGTCCACCCTGGGCGTGGTGGTCTCCACCATCCTGATCGGCCTGGGAGTGTGGTGGGCCTCGGGCGTATTCGGCATCGCGCTGTCGCTGCCGTGGGCGCTGGTGTTCGGGGCCCTGATCAGCCCGACCGACCCGGTCGCGGTGATGGCCAATGTGCGCTCCGGCGAACTGTCGCAGCGGCTGGGCGCGGTGCTGCAGGGCGAGGCGCTGTTCAACGACGGCATGGGACTGGTCATCTTCACCGCCGCCCTGACCTTCGCCCAGAGCGGGGTGGCGCCGGGCCTCCCGCACCTGGGCGAAAGCATCCTGATGGAGGCGGGCGGCGGACTGGTGCTGGGCGTCGCCGCCGGACTGCTGGTCAGTTGGATCATGGGGGCGATCGACGACTATGTGGTGGAGCTGACCGCCTCCCTGGCGCTGGCCACCGGGGTCTATGCGTTGGCTCAGGCGTTCCATGTCTCCGGACCGATCGCGGCGGGGGCTGCGGGCCTGGTGGTGGGCTCCTATGGGGTCGGGCGGGCCATGAGCGAGGCGACCCGCGAGCACATCCAGGGCTTCTGGCACCTGGTCGACGAGGTGCTGAACGGACTGCTGTTCCTGCTGATGGGGTTCCAGATCTTCGTGGTGCCGCTCCACCCCGGCGAGGTGGGGCTGTGGCTGTCGGCCATCGTGCTGGCCGGCGCGGCGCGGCTGATCGTGGTGCTGCCTTGGGGGGTCTACTTCCGCTTCCGGCATGAGGAGCGGGCGCCGAGCCTGATGCTGGCCTGGGGCGGCCTGCGCGGCGCGATCAGCCTGGCCCTGGCGCTGTCCCTGCCCCAGGGCGGCCCGCGCGACGTGGTGCTGGCGACCACCTTCGCGGTGGTCAGCTTCTCGGTCCTGGTCCAGGGCCTGACCTTCGGCCGCGTCGCCCGCTGGCTGCACGTGAAGGTGTAGGCGGGATCATTTGAAACAGGCCCTGGCGTCGGCCGGGTCGCTCGAATTGCCTGGCATTTCCTCGAACGGGGTGAAGTGCGCGCCGGACCCGATCCGCGTCCGCAGGGCGTCGGAATAGGCCATCAGGGCCGCGTTCATCGCACGCAGCCGGGCCGTCGCCTGGGCCTGCTGCAGCGGCTTGGTGACGGCGCCGGGGGCGTAGACCTCGCCGCGGGTCCAGGCCTGGCCCGAGACGATCTGGCCGACCAGCCGGGTCTGGAGATCGGTGGCGGTCTCGCCCAGGGCGTTCCTGCCCCCGACCAGGTCGGGGGGAAGCAGCTCCGGGTTGATGATCCAGCCGTGGGGCTTGGCCACGGTGTTGGCGAACACGATCAGCTCGCCGACGGTGATGTTGAGGGCGGTGAAGTCGCGCAGCGGCAGGGCGTTCGAGCCGGTCTCCTGGACGTGGCCGGCCAGGTGCGGCCCGGTCGCGCAATAGGTCCCGAACGCCATGGTCCCGCTGCTGGACGGCATGGCGATATAGCTCCCGGCGTCGTGGCCGCCCGGCGGCGAGGGCGCATCGTCACCGCAGAAAGTCGAGTGGGAGGCGGTGTCCTGCAGCGAGTGCAGATAGAGCCCGATGCGGGCGATCTGGACCGGAACCGGCGGCCTTTGCGGGTCGTCCCACAGCACGCCGATGGTTCTTTGCTTGTCGGCCAGCCAGGACGCCAGGGCCGGATAGGAGGTGACCACGCCATTGGCGTTGTCGAGCACCTTGGGCCCGGCCGGGAACGTGAGGGCGACCCCGGCGCCGGAGCCTTCCAGCACAGGCACGGTCCCGGTGAAGGTGACCCCGGAAAGGCAACGGTCGCCGCTGAAGTTCGAAGAGCCGTTGGGCGTGGTGAAGCCGCCCGAACAGAGCAGCCCCGGCTCGCCGCCGGGCGTCATGGCCCACTGGCGCAGGTTGTAGAGCGTGCCCTCGTAGGTGTCGTCGATCTTCAGCGGATAGCCGGGGCTCGGATAGTGGAAGGGATAGACCGCCTGCACCCCGCCGGCCCCGTGCACGTCGTCGCCGTCGCCGGTCGGGGAGAAGGCCAGCACGTAATGGTAGATCGGCCCGTCGGTGGTGGTGTTGGTGCGCACGAAGCCGTTGAAGGCGGCGGAGATGTAGGGCGCGCCGGTATTGCTCGAACTTGCCTGCACGCCGCATTGGTCGATCGGCTTGTACTGGCCGTAGTCGCTGACCTCGTTGTAGGCGGCGATCCAATAGGCCACGTCGGCCTGGTAGCCGAGCGCCAGGGCGATGAAATAGGTCGCATCGGCGTGGATCAGGCTGCGGCCGGGTGGGATCAGGGCGAACTGGGCCGCCTGCACCACGCAGGCCCGGTTGGTCGTGTCCCGCGGCGTGCGGCACTGGGAGGCCGGTTCGATGCAGTTGCGCAGGCCCCCGGTCCGCTGCGCCAGGCAGATGTCCTCCAGGAAGGCGTGGGCGGGTTGCGGCGTCCCGGCCGCCAGCCCGAACGCGACGCCGCCGCAAAGCGCCGCCAGCAAGGATAGAGTCGCTCCGGTTCTCATTGTCGGCCCCCGCCCGGACAGTAGCGCCGCATCGAATCGGCATGTCCTCATGGCGATGATCTCACAACTATTGAGGGTAATGAAAATAATTGCGAGCCTACCGAGCGCGGTCGGGCGGGCGAGGATGGTCCAGGTGTTCTCGGGACGGGGGGCGTTGCGATTTTGGGCAACCTCTCGCCGCTGGAAACGTTCCCGTCGCGGCTATGGGTGTGGGCCGTGATCAGGTTGGATGTAACCGCGACACCCGCAGGCGCGCCTCGGGCGCTTTTCTGTATTCGTCTTATCCCTAATCGAAGAGAGCGGACGCAGACATGTCACACCATCTCGATTCACCGCTGGCTCGCCAGGACATCCGGCTCGACATCACGGACCTGTACGTATTCCGAGGTGAAGTGGGCACAGTCTTCGCGATAAACGTCTGCCACTCGATCTTCGGCAAGATCCCGACCCCGGGCTATCACCCGGAAGGCATGTACGAATTCAAGATCGATCTCGACAACGATGCGGTGGAGGACGTGACCTACCGCTTCACCTTCGATGAGCGGGACGATGCCGGAGTCCAGCGCTTCGTACTTCGCCGCATCAGCGGGGCCGAGGCCGTCGACCCGGATGCGCCCGGCGTCGTGGTCGCCGAAGGACGCACCGGCGAGACAGTGGCGGGGACCAATGGCCTGCGGGTCTGGGCGGGCAGGGCCGGCGATCCGTTCTGGATCGAGCCCGACGTGCTGCACGCGGTCGGCCACGCCTTCCAGGACGGTACGAAGATCGACCTGAGCGGATGGGAGCCCGGCAAAGCCAAGAACCTGTTCGCCGGTCACACGGTCTATTCCATGGTGATCGAGGCGCCTGACGCGGAGCTGCTCGCCGACGCCTCCAGCAGGAAGCAGATCGGCGTCTGGGCCGTCGCGACGCTGGCGACCGACGCCGGTGGCTGGCGCTCGATCAACCGTATCGGCCTGCCGATGATCCATCCGCTGTTCACCCAGTTCAACGAGGACCTGGGCAATCGGCTGAACGCCGGCCGTCCGGCCGACGATTTCGCCACCTACGGCGCCCAGGTCGCCAAGGCGATCGCCGGGGCGGTCGCGGCCAACGGGACCTCGGAGGCCCCGCAGGACTACGGGGTGAGGGTGGCCCACCGTCTGTTCCCGAACATCCTGCCCTACGAGGTCGGAACCCCGGCGACGTTCGGCTTCTCCCAGTGGAACGGCCGCTCGCTGACCGACAACGCGCCCGACGTGATGTTCAGCCTGGCCGCGAACACGCCTGTTTCGCTTGGCATCGGCAAGGAGTCGGTGGTCGAGAAGCCCTCCAAGGTCTTCCCCTATGTTCCCGCGCCCGGTCGGGCTGACACCCCGGCGCAAGGTCCGATCGGGCCCGCCTGAGCTGGCGCGCGCCTATCCCCATAGCGCCGCGGGCGGCGGTTCGATCATCGAGCCCTGGTAGACCAGTCCCGGTTCGCGGTCCTTCGCCAGCAGCAGCGGGCCGTCCAGGTCGACGACCTCCGCCCCCTGGGCGATCAGCAGGGCGGGGGCCATGGCCAGCGAGGTGGCGACCATGCAGCCGGTCATGATCTCCAGGCCCAGGCGGCGGGCGTCGTCGCGGAGGGCCAGGGCCTCGGTCAGGCCGCCGGTCTTATCGAGCTTGATGTTCACGAAGCGGTAGCGCCTCGCGCAGGCGTCCAGCTCCAGCCGGGTGTGCAGGGACTCGTCGGCGCACAGCGGCACCGGGCTGTCGTAGCCCTCCAGCCCCTCGTCCTCGCCGGCCTTCAGCGGCTGCTCGATCAGCATCACGTTCAGGCGGGCGAGCTCGGGGGCCAGGCGCTTCAGCCCGTCCAGGTCCAGGGCCTCGTTGGCGTCCACCACCAGCCGGGTGCGGGGGGCGGCCTCGCGCACGGCGGCGACCCGGTCCAGGTGGTCGGCCCCGCCGATCTTGAGCTTCAGCATCGGCCGGCGGGCCTGGGCGCGGGCGGCCTCGGCCATC
>JBARAK010000547.1:0-5314 GCA_049791955.1 Caulobacteraceae bacterium | reverse complement strand
CATGGCCGCCAGCCGCTCCGCGTCCTCGCCGTCCACATCGCAATGAGTGCGGGCGAAGGCGGCCAGGTCCGGTTCGGACCAGCGCGAGAACGCCAGCCGCCGGCAGCGCGAGCGGATCGTCGGCAGCAGCCGTCCCGGCGCATGGCTGACCAGGAACAGCACGCCCCGGCCGGACGGCTCCTCCAGGGTCTTCAGCACGGCGTTGGCCGCATTCACGTTCAGGTCGTCGGCGGCATCGATGATGGCGGCGCGGAACGCCGCGATCGCCGGCGCCTTGGAAAAGAACTCCGGCAGGCGGCGCGCTTCGTCGACCGGGATGCTCTTTCGCGTAACCCCCTCCACCGCCCGCTCCAGCACGATCAGGTCGGGGTGGGACTGGGCCGCGATCATGCGACTGGCCGGATCGTCCGGCGAAGCGCCGAGCGGGCCGAAGCCAGCGGCTGGCGCGGCCCCCAGCAGCCTGCGGACGGCGCGATAGGCGAAGCTGGCCTTGCCGATCCCCTCCGGGCCGGTCAGCAGCCAGGCGTGGTGCATCCGTCCGCGCGACAGGGCCGTCTCGAACGCTTCGGCCGGCGCTTCGATGTGATCGAGGCGATAGCTGAAGCGCGGATGCGGCGGCCCCTCCGGCGCTTCGGCGCGCGATGCGGCGGCGCGGCTCATAGGACGCTTACGCCAAGCCGTTCACCGACCGCACGCCAGATATCGTCCGCCACCGCATCCGGAGGGCGGGTGGCGTCGACCACCATGCAGCGCACGGGCTCGGCGGCGGCGATGTCGAGGAAGGCGTCGCGCAGGCGCGCGTGGAAGCTTTGTCCCTTGTCCTCGAAGCGGGTCTCCGAGCCGCCGCGGCCATGGGCCCGGGCCAGGCCCAGCTCCACCGGGACGTCGAGGATGAAGGTCAGGTGCGGCTGGCAGTCGCCGACCACCGCCTGCTCCAGCCCCGAGATCAAGGCCGGATCCGCCCCGCCGGCTGCACCCTGGTAGGCGCGGGTCGAGTCGGCGAAGCGATCGCAAAGCACCCAGGCCCCTCGCTCAAGCGCGGGCCGGATCCGGCGCTGCAGATGGTCTTCGCGCGCGGCGTAGAGGATCAGGGTCTCCGCGGTCGGCGACCAGCGGTCGACCGATCCGCGCACCAGCAGGTCGCGCAGCAGTTCGGCGCCGGGGGAGCCGCCGGGTTCGCGGGTGACCACGATCTCGGGCGCATGCGTGGCGAGCCGTTCGGCCAGCCGCCGCACCTGGGTGGTCTTGCCCGCCCCCTCTCCGCCTTCGAAGGTGATGAACCGTCCGCGTGTCACCGCCCGTCCTTCGCCCTGTCAGGGGGCGAACGCAAGAGGGCAAGGCCGCCGGTCAGGGTTGCGGTGAAGGCGGCTCGCCGGGCGGGACATCGGATCCGCTGGGTCGAGGCGGATCGGAATATCGGGATTCAGGTCCCGAAACGATGGCGGCGGGCGGCGCGGCATTGGCCTCGGCAAGGTAGTCTTTATGGCCATAGGGCGGGGCGGGCCCGAGATAACGGACCCGCACGTGCGCGGTTCCCCGGTTCACGAAGCCCAGTTGCTCGGCCGCGCCGCGGGTGAGATCGATGATGCGTCCAGGGGCGAACGGGCCGCGATCGTTCAGCCTGACCCGCAGCCGCCGTCCGTTGTCGAGGTTGGTCACCTCCAGATAGCTTGGCAGCGGCAAGGTGGTGTGCGCCGCCGTGGCCCAGCGCGCGTTGAACGGCTCGCCGTCCGCCGTGGTGCGGCTGGGCGATTCGTAGCTGTACCAGGAGGCGACGCCGACCACGTCGTAGTGCGGCTGGCTGCTGGGCGTATACCAGCGCCCATGGATCTCGTACGGCCGGTTGTAGGCCGGGACGCGCGGGCCGCCAGGACCGCCAGAGCCGGCGATGCGGGCCGGAGGGGCGGTGGCGCAGGCCGCAAGTCCGCCCAGGGCGAGACAAGCCGCCAGGATGCGAAGCGGCCGCAAGCCCGGCCCCGGCCAAGAGCGCTGCATCGCAAAACCTCTGTACGCCGTTCGCCCACGTGGGCGTCGAAGCGCAAGTCTGCCCGCCAAGCCTGAAAACAAGGTTAGCAAATCTCCGGTCGACTGCGGCGCAGCGCACGGCCGCCTCCTCTCGCGTCGGGCCCGCTCCTTTGTTATGAGCGACGGCGAGGACGTATCGATTCCACCTGAAGCGGTCGTGCTCGGGGATGGGTGGCCGAGTGGTTTAAGGCAGCGGTCTTGAAAACCGCCGTGGGTTCGCGCCCACCGTGGGTTCGAATCCCACCCCATCCGCCATCCGGCGCCGATACCCTCCAATCCGCTCCATCACCGACCTTTGAAGTTTTCAGCGGTCGAATGTGCGAATGAAAACGCAAAGGCGAAATATGTCGTAGCCGACATACTTGAATTGGGCCGCCTGCGTATTTTGTGTTGCGATCAGTAGGGCTGCTGGTCGGGCGCGCCCTCGCCAATCGGACGTCGCCGCTCGCCACGCCTTGCGGAATCGAATCGCGGCAATGAATTTTGCTTCAAACCAGACATGAATGCTCTGGTTGCTCGATTTAATTCAACCGCTCTTTCCGCGAGCTGATCTCGACCCGATTCCATCTCGGCTTCGCTAAATGGACGCTTCGCCGGCCGTCGTCGATCCATCCGGGTAACAAACGATGCGCTATCGTTTGGAGCCCTGCGTATTCGTTACCGCCACGTCACCGAGAGCGCCAACAGGCGTCAAAGCTGCGTGGCATTGGCGGGCGCCTCGTGACCCTGTCACCCCAAGAGCGCCTGTCGGTTAGCCGCAAAGATATGAAAATAGCCCAAAGGTTTGAGAACTTGCTGGACGATCCGAAAAGTACATCTATATAGACGCCGTTCCGGATCGATTGACCGATCTCGGCGACGCCCAGGTTCTTACCCTACCAAGCAAGAAGGCTCTCATGGCCGAGAACTCCGAAGCGGTTGAACTCACCGCTGATATCGTATCCGCGTACGTCACCAACAACAGCGTCGCGGCCACCGATCTGCCGAAGCTGATCCAGCAAGTGCATGACGCGCTGACCCAGGCCGCCTCCGGCCCGCAGGTCGAGCCCGCGCCCCCCCTGACGCCCGCGGTGCCGGTCAAGAAGTCGGTCACCCCCGACTACCTGATCAGCCTGGAAGACGGCCGTAAGTACAAGTCGCTGAAGCGTCACCTCAACACCCGCGGCATGACGCCCGACGAATACCGCGCCAAGTGGGGCCTGCCGAAGGATTACCCCATGGTGGCCGCGAACTATTCGGCCCAGCGCTCGAACCTGGCCAAGACCCTGGGTCTGGGCCGTGGCGGTCGTGGCTCGCAACCCGCCGAAGCCGCGCCGGCTCCCGAAGTCGCCGAAGCGGCCCCCAAGACGCCTCGCGGCCGCAAGAAGGCCGCTGACGCGAACGCCTGACTGCTGGCTGGGCCTTTTGTCCAGCTTCGCCTCGACTAAATAAGGGAAAGCCCGCTGACGCGAGTCGGCGGGCTTTTTTCTGCACTCGCCGTGTCGCCGCGAGCGCAACGTCCTATGTTAGTGTCCATTGAAGCCTACGCGGAGCGCCGCACCTTGATACCTCAGGATCCAGCCCAGTTTTCTGAAGGTTCCGACGGAGGGGTCCCGCCCCTCCCCCAGCCGATCCGCCTTGGCTCCGAAGCCCACAAGACGCTGTTCTGCCGGACCCTGCTGGACACCTTCAATCCCTATAAGCCCGCAGTGATCGACTGGCCGAAGCTGGAGCCGGCGGCGCTGGCGCGGCTTACCGGGCTGCCGATCTGGGACATCGCGATCCAGACCGAGAACAAGGCCAGCCGCCGGGTGATGTCCTACGCCGAGTTCTGCCCGGACCCCTTGCTGCGCAAGGCGGTCGAGCTGAACGGCTTCGAAGAGGGACGCCATCGCCACGTCCTGGCCAACCTGGTCGAGGCCTATGGCATCAAGGTCAAGCCGGACGAGCCCTACAAGCAGCCCCGTAACGCCGAGTGGGCCTTCATGGTCACCGGCTTCTCGGAATGCATCGACAGCTTCTTCGCCTTCGGCCTGTTCGAGGCGGCTCGGCGCTCCGGCTTCTTCCCGCCGGAACTGGTCGACACCTTCGAGCCGGTGATCCACGAGGAGGGCCGCCACATCCTGTTCTTTGTGAACTGGGTCGAATGGCGCCGCCGCAACATGCCCCTGTGGCGCCGCCCCGGGTTCGAGCTGAAGGTGATGGCGGTGTGGCTGTTCCTGGGCTGGGAACGCATGGGCCTGGCCAAGGATGTCGGCACCGCCGAGGAGACCAATTTCACCGTCGTAGGCGGCGAAGCGGTGGCCGAGATCGACGTGCCGGGCCTGATGGACCTCTGCCTGGCGGAAAACGACCGGCGGCTGTCGGTCTACGATCCGCGCCTGATCCGTCCGACCTTCTTCCCGCGCCTGGTGCGCTTCGCCCGCCGCTTCCTCGGCAAGTCAAAGGCGCAGAAGCAGGCCGCGGGTCTGGTCCCGGCCTGACGTCGGACTGGCGTATTCCGTTTAACGAAGACGGGATTTTCCGGCATTACGACGCGCTTGATCAGTTAAGAGGCCCAGCCGATGGATACCGAAGCAGTCATGGACGAATTCCGCGCGGCGGGCGCGTTGCGCGAGGGGCATTTCGTCCTGTCCTCCGGGCTGCACAGCGGCGTGTTCCTGCAGAAGAACCTGGTGTTCATGCACCCCGACCGGGCCGAGCGGCTGTGCAAGGCGCTGGCCGAGCGGATCAAGGCCGAGGCCGGCGCGGTCGACGTGGTGGTCTCCCCGGCGGTCGGCGGCATCATCCCGGGCTATGAGACCGCCCGCTGGCTGAAGGTCCCCTCGCTGTACGTCGAGCGCGAGGGCGGGGTGTTCAAGTTCCGCCGCGGCTTCCACCTGGAGCCGGGCGCGCGGGTCGCCATGGTCGAGGACATCGTCACCACCGGCCTGTCGTCGCGCGAGTGCATCGCCGCGATCAAGGCCGCCGGTGGCGAGGTGGTCTGCGCCGCCTGCATCGTCGACCGTTCCGGCGGCGAAGCGGACGTGGGCGTTCCCCTGATTGCCCTGGCCCGCCACAAGGTGCCCGCCTACCCGGCCGACCAACTTCCGCCCGAACTCGCCGCCCTGCCGGTGGAGGAGCCCGGCAGCCGCCGTCTGGCGGCCACGGCATGAGCCCCGCGGGTGGTCCGCTGACGCGTCCTGGCGCCCGGCTTCGGCTGGGCGTCAACATCGATCACGTGGCGACCATCCGCAACGCGCGCGGGGAAGGCTATCCCGAACCGCTGCGCGCCGCTGACCTTGCCATCGCCGCCGGCGCGGACGGGATC
>JBARAK010000546.1:0-3957 GCA_049791955.1 Caulobacteraceae bacterium | reverse complement strand
GCCGTCGCCAAGGTGGACGCCCGCGCCTCCAAGGCCCGCGAAGCGGAAGCCGAAGCCGCCCCCTGCCCCACCGTCCACGGCCGCCATCACCGCCACGCCGCCTGTGAAGCGGCCCAGGTCGCCAAGGCCGAGCGCGCGGAGAAGGCGGACAAGAGCGACCGGAAGAGCGGCGGCTACATGATCCAGGTCGGCGCCTACCGCAACCACACCCTGGCCAAGGACCAGCTCGACAAGATGGCCAACATGGTCGACGGCCACGCCCAGGTCGAGCACGCCGGCGGCAACTACCGCGCCCGCTTCAGCGGCCTGAGCCAGAGGGAGGCCAAGGCCGCCTGCCGCACCCTGGCCGCCCACGGCCACCCCTGCATGGTGCTGGGCCAGTCCTGATCGGTCGGGACCTTAGCCTTCGGACCTGAAAAGCGGACTGCCTAAAGAGCGGATTCCAAATCCGTCTTCGAGAAATCCTCACCGACGAACAGCAATCGGCACCCCCGGCTCTTCGCCAGTTCGTAGGCAAAGCAGTCGCCAAGGTTAAGGGTTGCCGGATGGACTCCTTCGCCCCAGCGTTCGTAGGCTTCGGCGACCCGCTTGGCTGAGGCCGCCGTCAATGGCGCGACCTCCATACCAAGCCCCTCGATCAGCCGGTCCATCTCTTCCGAGAGCCCTCGGCGGTTCGCAACGATTAGCGCCTCGGCCATGGTTCCCGCGGAGATCAGCACTTCGCCCTCCCCTTCGAGAATCGTCATGCACGCGAACGCCTGCGCCTCACGGCGGACAATCGCCATGAGCGCCGAGGTGTCCACAACGATCATTTCGGCAGACCATCCTCGTCATAGAGGAAATCATGTCCGCCAGCGGCCTCAGGATTCGACTGAACCTTCGCTGCCCCTGACAGACTGATCGCCTCCATCAACGCCTTGCGAGCCTGGCGATCGAGCACTGGTTTTATGGGTGTCAGGCGCGCCACAGGCTGGCCGTGCCGGGTCAGGAGAACATCCTCACCCGCTTCGGCGCGCCGGACCAGATCGGTCAGCTGGCCCTTCGCATCGCTCACCGATACCTGCATCGACCCTCGCCTCTGACGCCTAGAAAATGGACCATTAAATGGTCCAAGTCAACGCCGCTCAGTGCGCTTCCGACGGCGGGGCGGCGGCTTGGCCGGGCTTGGCGGGCCGGCAGAAGGGGACCATCACCAGGGCCAGGATAAACAGCCAGGCGGTGGTGCGGAACACCTCCTCGAACGCCAGGGACAGGGTCTGGCGGCCGACCAGCCGGGCGAACTCGCCCTGGGCCATGGCCAGGGCGTGGGCGGGGTCGGGCGTGACCTGGGCCATCCGGCGCGCCATCTCCGTCACAAAGCCCGAGGCGGGGCGGCCGGGGACGTCCATGGCCTCGCCCAGGTGCGCGGCGTGGATGCGGGTCTGGTCGTAGAGCCAGACGTTGACGATCGCGATGCCGATCGCCCCGCCCAGGTTGCGCATCAGGTTGAACAGGCCCGAGGCGTAGCGCAGCTCCGCCGCCGCGAAGCCGCTCAGCGCCATGCCCACGCTGGGCACGATGCACAGCATCATCGAGAAGCCGCGCAGCATCTGCGGCGCCAGCAGGGCCCCGAAGCCCCAGTCCGGGGTGATGTAGGACATCATCCAAAGGCTGGTGGCGAACAGGCCCAGCCCCACCGTGATCATGATCCGCGGGTCGGCCCGCTGGGACAGGCGGGCGGCGATGAAGGTGCTGGCCAGCTGGGCGATGCCGGTGACGAACACCGTCAGCCCGATCTGGAGGCTGTTGTAGTCGCGCACCCGCCCCAGGAACACCGGGATCAGGAAGTTGGAAGCGTAGAGCCCGAACCCGATCACCAGGTTGAACAGGCAGGCGAAGGCGAAGGTCGGCTTGCGGAACGGGCTGAGCCTGACCACCGGCGAGGCGGAGAAGAACGAACGCTCCATGAACAGCAGGAAGGCCACGAACGAGGCCCAGGCGGCGATGGCGATGCCGGGATCGCTGAACCAGTCGTGGCGCTGGCCCTCCTCCAGCACATATTCCAGCCCGCCCAGGAATACGGCCATGGCGGCCAGGTGCGCATAGTCGATGCGCTGGAGCATCTTCGGGTTGGGCCGGTCGACGCCGCGGATCACCGCCAGCGACAACAGGGTCACCGCGATCCCCGGCGCGATGTTGATGTAGAAGATCCAGCGCCAGCCGATGGCGTCGGTGATCCAGCCGCCGACCGTGGGGCCCAGGGTGGGCGCCAGCACCGAGACCATGCCCAGGATGGCCGGTATCATCGCCCGGTCCTTGCCCACGAACATGCCGTAGCCGGTGGCGAACACCGTCGGCACCATCGCCCCGCCGACGAAGCCCTGGATCGCCCGGAACGCGATCATCGAATTGATGTCCCAGGCCATGCCGCAGAGCGCGCTGGAAATGGTGAACAGGCAGGCCGACAGGGCGAACAGGATGCGGGTGGACATCGCCTGGGCCAGGAAGGCTGAGAACGGGATCATCACCAGCTCGGCCATCAGATAGGCCGTCTGCACCCAGCTGATCTCGTCGGGCCCGGCCGACAGGCCCGCCTGCACGTCGTTCAGCGAGGCGGCGACGATCTGGATGTCGATCAAGGCCATGAACTGGCCGAACGCCATCACCGAGAAGATCAGGTACTTTGTGGCTTTCGGCAGCTCGGACGGGGCCAGAGGGATGGTCGGGTCCCCGGCGCCGGCGCGGAGGGCTTTGAGCATGGATATCCTCTCCGCCGTTTGGGTCTTTGGGGCCCTTCTTGCAGCGCGGCCCGGCTTGATATTATATGCGTCATATAAAATAGGACGGCAAGATCGATGCGCTACGACGCCGAGCACAAGGAGCGCACCCGCGCACGGGTGCTGAAGGAAGCGGTCAAGGCGATCCGGGCCGAGGGGCCTGAACGGATCGGCGTCGCCGGAGTGATGGCGCGCGCCGGCCTGACCCATGGCGGCTTCTACGCCCACTTCGAATCAAAGGACGACCTGGTGCTGGCCGCCATCGGCGAGATGTTCGCCGGCGCCCGCGGCACCTTCGAGCGCTACACCGCCGGCAAGCCGCCGCGCGAGGCGCTGCAGACCTATGTCGACTTCTACCTCTCCACCGCCCACCGCGACTCGCGCGAGCACGGCTGTCCCCTGCCCTTGCTGTCCAGCGACCTGGCCCGCATGCAGGCGCCGGCCCGCGCCTCTTTCGCCCAGGGCGTGGCGCGGCTGACCGGGTTGATCCAAGGCCTGCTGGAGCAGCTGGGCCATCCCGACGCCGAGGTCGTGGCGGGTTCGACGCTGTCGGAGATGATCGGGGCCCTGTCGCTGTCCCGCGCCGTGTCCGACCCGGAACAGTCCGACGCGATCCTGGCCCGCTCGCGCGCGGCCGTGTCCCAGCGGCTGGGTCTCACGACCCAAGGTGGAGAGCCCCGGGCATGAACCCACTCGCCGACATCGTCGAGGCCCCGCTGACCGGGGTCCAGCAACTCCGCGCGCTGATGGCCACCGGCCGCCGGCCCGGCATCGCCGTGAGCCTGGACTTCGACCTGGTCGAGGTGGACGAGGCCGGCTTCGCCGCCTTCGAGGGCGTCCCCGGCGAACACGCCTACAACCCGCTCGGCACGGTGCACGGCGGCTATGCGGCGACCCTGCTCGACTCCGCCTGCGGCTGCGCGGTCCACGCCAAGCTGGCGGCCGGCCAGGGCTTCACCACCCTTGAGCTCAAGATCGCCTACCACAAGGCCATGACGCGGGAGACCGGCAAGGTCCGCGCCGAGGGACGGGTGGTCACCTTCGGCCGGCGCGCCGCCTTCACCGAGGGCAAGCTGATCGACGCCTCCGGCCGGCTGCTCGCCTCCGCCACCTCGACCCTGCTGGTGATCACCCCATGAGCACAGCGACCCTGAGAGGCCGCGAAGAGGTCGAGGCCCCCGCCAAGGTCCGCCGCGCGCCC
>JBARAK010000545.1:0-9633 GCA_049791955.1 Caulobacteraceae bacterium | reverse complement strand
CGCCCAGCGCAGGCTCTCCCGCCGGCCGCCGGCCGCAGCCGCCTCGGCAGGAAGTTGCTCCACATTGCGGTCGAACATCACCCCGCGCGCGACCGCGTCCTCGACCGTCTCCGCCTCGGCGGCGTCGAGCCACGCCCGGTTGGCCCACACCAGGCGGCCGGACAGCCCGGTGATCCAGGCGGGATCGGGCTGGGCGTCCAGGAAGGCGGCGAAGCGGGCGGCTGAAGGCAAGCCGGCGCTGCTCACCGTCGACAGGCCGAGCCACGCCAACGCCCCGGCGGTGCGTCCCTCGACCACCACCGCGCCCTTGCCGTGACCCCGCGCCTCGAAGTCGCAGGGCTCCCCCCGCTCCGAGAGGGCCTGGAGGCGGCGCGCGTGCTCGGGATGGCTGCGGACGAGCGCATCCACAACCGCTTCCGGCTCCGCATCGTGCGGCAGGCCGAGCGCTATGGCGCAGGACGCCAGACTGTCGCGCCCCGAAGCAAGACGCACGCCATTGGCCTCCAGCACCACCACGGCGCGGTCGAAAGCTTCAGTCGAAGCGTGCGCGGCCTCGGCGCGCCGTTCGAAGACCCGCAAGGCCTCCGTCAGTTCGCGCACCCGCGCGGCCGCCTGCCGGCGTTGCGACAGCGTCCAGAAAGTCGCCGCCAACGCGAGAAAAGTCGCGCCTCCAGCAGCTGCGAAGGCGGCGTCGTATGCAGCCATGACGTCCCCGACTTGAATGCAGAATCGGCAGAGTAATCCATCCCGACCCGATATGCGCGCAAGGATCGTTCTACGGTAAACCGGTCTTAAGAGATCAACGTGCACGTTGCGGGGCCGCCCCCGCCTCCTTTACCCCTTCCATTTCTCAACCCATGGCCGCCGAACGCACCCTGCACCACTTTCCGCTCGACCCCTTCTCCCGCCAGGCGCGCCTGGCTCTGGGCGAAAAGCGGCTGGCGTTCGACGAACAGGTGGAGCGCTATTGGGAACGGCCCGAGGTGCTCGCCGAACTGAACCCGACCGGCCTGCCGCCGGTGCTGGTGGACGGAACCGGTTACGACCGGCTGATCGTGTGCGAGACGCGCTCGCTGCTTGAATACCTCGAGGACCGTTATCCCGAAGTCCCGTTGATGCCGCGCGACGTGGCGGAACGGGCCGAGGCGCGGCGCCTGGGAGACTGGTTCGACCGCAAATTCCACAATGAAGTCAACGCCTACCTTCTCTATGAGAAGATGGAGAAACGCCTGCTCGGACTGGGCGCGCCCGATCTCGCCGGGATCCGGAGAGGCCGCGAATCCCTGCGCCAGCATCTGGGCTACCTGGACCAGTTGCTGCACGAGCGGGAATGGCTGGCGGGCCGGCGTATCAGCCTGGGCGACATCGCCGCGGCGGGCCACCTTTCGGTGATCGACTACATCGGCGAGGCGCCCTGGGATCAGTTCAAGAACGTCCGGACCTGGTACATGAAGATCAAGTCCAGGCCCTGCTTCCGCCCTTTGCTGGCCGACCGCCTGCCGGGCCTGCCGCCGGCTCCCCACTACCACGACCTGGATTTCTGATCCGGCCGGGGCCCGCAGCCTCGCATGACGTCCACTCGAAGATGATATCAAGCGCAAGGAATTTGCGCATAACCGAGCCCTCGTCGCTCCGACTGCGGCGGCACGCCACCCCTAGGGGGTTGTGAACATCGGCCCGCGACGGTTTAACATCATCAGAACTGTGGAGGGCCTGATGCCGGAAGACGGTTCCAACCTGATCGCCATGCGGGCGGCGAATTCGCCGAACGCCTTCGATCTCAGGCGCGTGGGTTCGCACCCCGACTACTGGTATCCGCTCGCCTGGTCGGATGAGCTGAAGGCTGGCAAGGCGCTGGGACGCCGTTTCGCCGGCCAACCCATCGCGCTCTATCGTGGCAAGGGCGGCCAGGTGTTCGCGCTCGAGGATCGTTGCGCCCATCGCCAGGTGCCCTTGCACCTCGGCGTAGTGAACGGCGACGAGATCAAGTGCCATTACCACGGATGGGCCTACGACCGGACCGGCAAGTGCGTGGACGTGCCCTATCTCGGCAAGGACCGCCTGCCGAACGGGGTGAAGAGCTACCCGGTCCGCGAGATCGACGGGCTGATCTTCGTGTTCCCCGGCGATCCGGCCCTGGCCGAGGCCCGCCTCCCGACCACCCTCGGGCGCTCGCAGGACAAGACCTACAAGACCCGCCGGCTGAATCGTGAAGTGGCCTGCCACTACACCTTCATGCACGAGAACCTGTTCGACATGAACCACCAGTTCATGCACCGCAAGCAGATGGGTTCGATCAAGGCCAAGTGCATCGGCCGCACCCATGGCGAGGACTGGGCCGAGGTGGAGTACACCTTCAGCCGCACCTCCGGGAAACCTTCGGTGGGCGAGAAGGTGATCGTCGACCTGGTCCGCAAGCGCGGCGTGAAGAAGGCCGACTTCTCCGACCACATGCGTATCCGCACCGATTATCCGAACCAGTCCCTGCGCGTGTGGATCGGACGCGACATCAAGGAGACCGATGACCCGGTGCTGGACGTGTGGCTTGGCTACACCCCGCTGGACGCCGAACAGCGCACCAACCGCACCTATGGCTATCTGTCGGTGAAGCGTCCGCCGATGCCCGGGCTGATCGAGGCGATGTGGCCGTTCGTGACCTGGTTCACCGAGAATATCTTCCGCGAAGACAAAGAGATCGTCGAATACGAACAGCTCGCTCACGACGCCCAGGGCGCCGACTGGAACAACGAGGTGTTCCCGGCGATCCGCGACCTGCGCAACGTGCTCGCGCGCTGCGGCGCGTCCCTCGACGGCGAGCCGGCGGTCTCCTCCCACACCTTCGCCGCGGAATAGGTCCGGCGTTGCGCGCCCTCATCTCCGCCGCCGTCCTGCTGGCGGCTTCGCCAGCGTTCGCCCAAGGCCCGACGACTGCGGCCCCAACCCAGGTTGCCGAGGCCCCGGCGGCTCCCGGAACGGTGACGCTACAGGGCCTGGATGGTCGCAGCGAGACCCTGACCACCGCCCAGGTGGCCGCCCTGCCGCATCAGACGGTGACCCTGACCCACGAGGGAAAGACCACCGCCTATTCCGGTCCGCTGCTCAACGACATGCTGCGCGATCTCGATGCGCCCATGGGCGCCAGGATGCACGGGGAAGCGGTGAACGACGTGCTGTTCGTCACAGCAGCCGACAAGTATCGCGTCGTGCTGACGCTGGCGGAAGTCGACCCCAGCGTCCACAAGGGCGCCCGGGTGATCCTGGCCGACCAGGCCGACGGCAAGCCGCTGGACGCCCACGAGGGCCCGTTCCGCCTGGTCGTTGACGGAGACATCAAGCCCGCCCGGTCCGCGCGCTCGGTGGTGGAGATCGCCCTCAAGCACCTGCCTTGAGGGCGGCGACGCGGCCCTGAAGGCGCATCGCCATGACCCCCGACGAAATCTCGGCCCTGATCGTCAGCCTGGTGGTCAGCCTGCGCGCGGTGATCATCGCCCTGCCCTTAGCCATCGCTGTGGCCTGGGCGCTTGCGCGCGGAAGGTTCGCCGGGCGCACCATCCTGGACCTGCTGGTGCATAGCCCCCTGGTGCTGCCGCCAGTGCTGGTCGGCTATGTGCTGCTGGTGCTCTTGGGCGTCCACGGCCCACTGGGCGGACTGCTGTATGGCGCCTTTCACATCCGGCTGCCCTTCACCTCAGCCGGCGCCTCGCTGGCCGCGGGGGTCATGGCCTTTCCCCTGATGGTGCGGGCGGTCCGCCTGTCGCTGGAGGCCGTGGATCCGGCCCTGGAGGTCGCGGCCCGGTCGCTCGGGGCCGGCTGGTGGGACCGGATGATCAGCATCGTGCTGCCCCTCGCCGCGCCGGGGGTGGTGGCCGCAGCGGTAGTGGGCTTCGCCGCCTGCCTGGGAGAGTTCGGCGCGGTGATCACCTTCGCCGCCAATGTGCCGGGCGTGACCCAGACCTTGCCGCTGGCCATCTACACCACCCTGCAGACTCCGGGCGCGGAAGCCTCGGCGGCCCGGCTCGCGACGATCTCCTTCACCCTCGCGATCGTGGCGCTGGGCGCCTCGGAATGGCTGGCCCGCAAGGCGCGGGCGTGGAGCGGCCGGTGAGCGCTGCAACCGGCATACAGGTCGAAATCCAAAAGCGGCTCGGCGATTTTCGGCTCGACGTGGCGTTTAGCGGCGCGGCGGAGGGCGTGACCACGTTGTTCGGTCCCTCCGGCGCAGGCAAGAGCCAGGTCCTGGCGGCCATCGCCGGCGCGGCCCGACCAGACAACGGACGGATCGTACTGAACGGCGAGACACTGTTCGATTCCGGACGCGGTATCGACCTGCCCATGCAACATCGCGCCATCGGCTGGGTGTTCCAGGACGCGCGGCTGTTCCCGCATATGGATGTGACAGCCAACCTGTCCTACGGCGCCCGTCGCGCCACAGGCCGGCCGGCTATCGCCGACTTCGACGAGGTGGTGGCGGTCCTGGGGATCGGGCATCTGCTCAAACGTCGCCCGCGCGACCTGTCGGGCGGCGAACGGCAACGGGTCGCCATCGGTCGCGCCCTGCTGGGCCGGCCTCGCCTGCTGCTGATGGACGAGCCCCTCTCAGCCCTGGACGCGCCACGGCGGGCGGAAATCATGCCCTATCTGGAGCAGCTGAAGACCCGCTTCAGGCTGCCGATCCTTTACGTCACCCATGCCCTGTCCGAACTGGCCCGGCTGGCGGACCGCGTCGTGGTGCTGGAGACGGGCCGGGTGGCTGCGCAGGGACCGACGAACGAAGTGCTTTCCCGCACCGACCTGCCCACCCTCGCCGGCCGCCACGACGCCGCCACGGCCTTTGACGCGGAAGTCGTCGGTCATGATGAGAGCCGCCGCCTGACGAACCTGAAAGCGGGCGAATCGGTCCTGCGCGTCCCCGCCCTGCCGCTTGAGGCCGGCGCGAAGGTGCGCGTCGCGGTGCTGGCGCGCGAGGTCCTGCTGGCGAGCGGACCGCCGAGCGGCCTGTCCGCCCGCAACATCCTGCCCGGACGGATCGAACACGTGGAACTGGGCCAGGACGCCGCCCTGGTGCGGGTGCGCCTGCACGAAGGTCCCGACCTGCTGTCCGCCGTCACCGAGGACGCCGTGCTGGAACTGGACCTCAAGCCCGGACGCGATATCTGGGCGGTATTGAAGTCGGTGGCGGTGGAGCATGGCCGGTCTACAAGCCTGCTCAACGCGCTGGACGGGGCGTGACCAGGGAGAGCACGCGATGGTGAACTGGGAGCCGGACCTCTATCGCCGCTATGAGGCCGAACGCAGCCAGCCCGCCAGGGATCTGCTGGCGCGCATTCCGCTGCAGGCGCCGAAGGTGGTGGTCGATCTGGGCTGCGGTCCCGGCAATTCCACCCAACTGCTCGCCGAACGCTATCCCGACGCGGAGATCCTCGGGCTGGACAACTCGGAGGCCATGCTCGAGAGCGCGCGCCGCCGCCTGCCCGAGGTCCGGTTCGAAACCGGCGACATCACCGCCTGGCGACCTGGCGCGACGCCGGACCTGATCTTCGCCAACGCCTCGCTGCAGTGGGTTCCCGATCACGCGACCTTGCTGCCACGCCTGCTGGGCCTGCTGGCGCCCGGCGGAATGCTGGCTGTCCAGATGCCGGACAACCGTGAGGAACCTTCCCATGTCCTCATGCGCCGAACCGCCGCCGAGCAGCCTTGGGCGACGCAGGTCGGGGATGTGGACACCCTCCGCTCACGGATCATGCCCCTATCCGGCTACTATGACCTGTTGGCGATCCGCGCCGCCCGTATCGAGGTATGGCGCACGGTCTATCAGCACCCCATGACCTCGGCCCAGGCGATCGTGGACTGGATGCGGGGCGCGGGCCTCAAAGTGTTCCTCGAACGCATGGACGAAGCGGAGCGTCCGGCCTTTCTGGAGCGCTACGCCGCAGTCGTCGCCAAAGCCTATCCGCCCCGCGTCGATGGGCGGCTGCTGCTGGCCTTCCCACGCCTGTTCTTCACCGCCGTACGAAAGGGCTGAAGCACCGTGTCACGCCTCTTTGTGCGAGGCGCGGCCGTCGCTATGTTCCCGTCGCAATGGGCCTACTCCCCAAATCCCGCAAGGCGCGTCGACGGCTGATGGTGGTGGCTGCGGCTGCGCCGATCCTGGCCCTGGCGGTCGGGTTGTCGCTCTACGCCATGGGCGATGCGGCGGTCTTCTTCTACAGCCCGAGCCAGGCGGTTCAGAAGCACGTACCCGCCGGGCGGCTCATCCGCTTAGGAGGGCTCGTGCAGACAGGTTCGGTGGTCAAGCTCGACGACGGAACAGTGCGCTTCGGTGTCGCCGACCACGGCGCGCACGACACGGTGGTCTATCGCGGCGACCTGCCCGATCTGTTCCGCGAAGGCCAGGGGGTAGTCACCCAAGGCGTATTCCGCCCCGACGGCGTGTTTGAAGCGCGCGAAGTCCTGGCCAAGCACGATGAGAAGTACATGCCCAAGGAAGTCGCCGACGCCCTGAAGAAATCCGGCGAATGGCGCGGGGACGGCGCGGGACCTCCCAGCTATGCCGACCAGGCCGCCCAGCCTTCCACCGCCGCCCGGACGGCGGCGTCTGGGAGCGTGCGATGACGGCTGAAATCGGCGCCTTCGCCCTGATGCTCGCGCTGGTCTTCTCGGCGCTGCAGCTGGTCCTTTCCGCGCTCGGGCGCATCCGAAGCAACGCTACCTTGCGCGGCGCCGGCGAGGGCGCTGCGGGCGCGGCCTTCGTGGCCATGGCCATCGCCTTCGCATCCCTGATGACCGCGTTCGTCACCTCCGACTTCTCGGTGGCCAACGTAGTCGCCAATTCCCACACCGATCAGCCGCTGTTCTATCGGGTCGCGGCGACCTGGGGGTCGCACGAAGGCTCCATGCTGCTGTGGAACCTCGCCCTCACCGGCCTGGGCGCAGCCGTTGCGGTGTTTGGCGCCAACCTCCCCGCCGGCATCAGAAGCCTGACGCTCGCCTCCCAGGGTGCGCTGGGCGTGCTGTTCATCGGTTACACGGTGTTCGCTTCCAGCCCGTTCCAGCGGCTGCAGTTCGCGCCGGTCCAGGGTCATTCACTGAACCCGATCCTGCAGGATCCGTTCATGGCGATCCATCCGCCGTTCCTCTACTCGGGCTATGTCGGCTTTTCGGTGGTTTTCTCCCTGGCGGTCGCCGCCCTGATCGAAGGCCGGGTGGACGCAGCCTGGGCGCGCTGGGTGCGTCCCTGGGCGCTGGCGGCGTGGAGCCTGCTCACGATCGGCATCACGCTGGGATCTTTCTGGGCCTACTACGAACTCGGCTGGGGCGGCTGGTGGTTCTGGGACCCGGTGGAGAACGCCAGCTTCATGCCCTGGCTGGTGGGGACGGCGCTGATCCATTCCGCCATCGTCACCGAGAAGCGCGGCGCGCTGGCCGGCTGGACCGTATTCCTCGCGCTCGCAGCGTTCACCTTCTCCATGCTCGGCGGGTTCCTGGTCCGTTCCGGCGTACTGACCTCGGTACACGCCTTCGCGGTCGATCCGACCCGGGGCGTGCTGCTGCTGAGCATCCTGGGCATAGCGGCCGGAACCGCCTTCGCCCTGTTCGCGTGGCGGGCGCCCAGCCTAAACCCCGGCGGCCTGTTCGCCCCCATCAGCCGCGAGGGCGCGCTGGTGCTGAACAACCTGTTCCTCTCCGCGGCGGTGGTCAGCGTGGCGCTAGGCACCTTGTATCCCCTGATCCGCCAGGCGCTCAGCGGCGAGGCGATCTCGGTAGGGGCGCCCTACTTCGCCCTTACCTTTGCGCCGCTGATGGGGGCCTGCCTGCTGATCCTGCCGGCCGGACCTTTGCTGGCCTGGAAGCGAAGCGACCTGCTCGGCGCCCTGCAGAGACTATGGCTGGCAGGCGCCATCGCGGTGGCCGTCGGTTTGTTCGCCTTGCTGCTCGTCAGTCCGCAGAGGGGGATGGCTGCGGCCGGGTTGGCCCTTGGGACCTGGCTTGTCGCGGGGTCGCTGACAGAGGTCGCCCACCGGTGCGGCTTCGGACGCGCGAGCATGTCGCTTG
The DNA here is from genome assembly GCA_049791955.1 of Caulobacteraceae bacterium. Taxonomy (GTDB): domain Bacteria; phylum Pseudomonadota; class Alphaproteobacteria; order Caulobacterales; family Caulobacteraceae; genus CAHJWH01. The sequence goes on along the minus strand of JBARAK010000545.1, from coordinate 1,581 downwards.
GTCTGCAGCGCCTGCGGCGCCTGCCGCGGGCGGAGTGGGGCATGACACTGGCTCACCTGGGGATCGGAGTGTTCGTGATCGGCGCCTGTTGTGAACTGTCCTGGCGGAGCGAAACCGTGAAGGCGCTGAACCTGGGCCAGTCGCTGCAGGCCGGGGCCTATACATTGACCCTGTCGTCGGTGACGCCGGTGGACGGGCCCAACTTCAGTGCGGATCGCGCGATCATCCAGGTGTCGGGACCTGGCGGGGCCCGGTTCGAGGTCACGCCGGAGCGGCGCTTCTATCCCGCCCAGCGTCAGACCACCTCCAAGATCGCCATCCGCCGGCGTGGCGCGAGCGACCTCTACGTCGTGCTCGGCGAGCGGCGTGACCAGGGCGGCCACGCGGCCTGGCTGGTGCGGGTGTTCTTCAATCCCCTGGCCCGGTTGATTTTCCTGGGACCGATCCTGATGGCTCTAGGCGGTGCAATTTCCCTGTCAGACCGGCGGCTACGGCTGGCGGTAGGGCGCAGGGTCCGGCCAGCGCCCATACTGGCCCCCGCGGAATGAAGGCTCGCATCCTCGCCGTGGCCCTGGCTGCGGCGCTCTGTCTCGGAGGAGCTGCAGGCGACCCGACCGTAGTGCTGCACGATCCGGCGCAGGAAGCCCGCGCCCGTGTCCTGTTCCGCCAGGTCCGCTGTCTGGTCTGCCAGAACGAGTCGATCGACGACAGCGACGCTGAACTTGCCGACGACCTGCGCCGCATCATCCGCCAGCAGATCACCTCCGGCCGCTCAGACGTTGAAATCAAAAGCTTTCTGGTCAAGCGCTATGGCGAATTCGTGCTGATGCGCCCAGCCTTTTCAGCCGCCAACGCGGCCTTGTGGCTAAGCCCGTTCGTGGTTGTGGGCCTGGGCGGACTGGTCGTACTGGCCCGCCGCCGCCGCTCCGGAAGCAAGCCTGAGGAGACTTCCCTTACGCCGGAAGAGGAAGAGAAGCTGCAAGCCCTGGAGGCTTGGCCTATATCAGGAGACACGGTTCCGCCGCAGGTCGGCCCAACGAACGACCCGTCGGTGTGAGCCCTGAAGTATTCGACAAGCGACGCATACGGCCGCAACCCGTAGGCTGTTTCGAACCTTAAACGCCGAACGCCGGCGGGAACGCCCCGCCTGCCGACGCAGGGAAAGACGATAGATGGCGATCAAGAACAAGGGCTTCCTCGCAGGCGCGACCATCGGGATCGGGCTGACCGCCGCTGCTGCGGTGGGCGCGGGCGTCCATATCCAACGCGCCTCGGCCGATCCTCAGGCGATCCAACCGACCGCGCCTCCGGGAGCCATGGCGCCGACCGGCGCGCCGATGTCCTTCGCCAATATCATCCAGCGTGTGGCGCCTGCGGTGGTTTCGATCGAGGTCACCACGCACCTTGACCAGCCCCGCACTCTGCAAATTCCCGGCCTGCCCTTCCAGTTCAACGTGCCGCCCCAGGGCGGCGGCGACGACCAGGGCGACGACAACGACGACAGCGGTTCAGCGGGCCAGGGCGACCAGGGGGATCAAGGCGACCAGCCCGCCCCCGCGCCGACCCCGCGTGGCCACAAGC
>JBARAK010000544.1:0-1716 GCA_049791955.1 Caulobacteraceae bacterium | reverse complement strand
GACCTGGTGGCCAAGACCATCGGCCCCTGCCAGCAGGCGCTGAAGGACGCCGGCCTGAAGGCCAGCGACATCGACGAGGTGGTGCTGGTCGGCGGCATGACCCGCATGCCCAAGGTTCAGGAGGCGGTGAAGGGCTTCTTCGGCCGCGAGCCGCACAAGGGCGTGAACCCGGACGAGGTGGTGGCGCTGGGCGCGGCCATCCAGGCCGGCGTGCTGCAGGGCGACGTGAAGGACGTGCTGCTGCTGGACGTCACCCCGCTGACGCTCGGCATCGAGACCCTGGGCGGCGTGTTCACGCCCCTGATCGAGCGCAACACCACCATCCCGACCAAGCGCTCCCAGACCTTCTCCACGGCTGACGACAACCAGTCCGCGGTGACGATCCGGGTGTTCCAGGGCGAGCGGCCGATGGCGCACGACAACAAGATGCTCGGTCAGTTCGACCTGATGGGCATCCCGCCGGCGCCGCGCGGCATGCCGCAGATCGAGGTCACCTTCGACATCGACGCCAACGGCATCGTGCACGTGACCGCCAAGGACAAGGCGAGCAACAAGGAGCACTCCATCCGCATCCAGGCCAACGGCGGCCTGTCGGATGGCGACATCGAGCAGATGGTCCGCGACGCCGAAAGCCATGCGGCGGAGGACAAGAAGCGCAAGGAGCTGGTGGAAGCCCGCAACCATGCCGACGCCCTGATCCACCAGACCGAGAAGTCGGTCGCCGAGTACGGCGACAAGGTCTCGGCCGAGGACAAGGGCGCCATCGAGACCGCCCTGGCCGACCTGAAGGCGATCAAGGACGGCGACGATCACGAAGCGATCACCGCCAAGACCCAGACGCTGATGCAGGCGTCGATGAAGCTCGGCGAGGCCATGTACAAGGCCCAGCAGGCTTCGGGCGCTGAAGGCGGCGCTGAGGCGCACGGCTCGGACGACGGCGTGGTCGACGCCGAGTTCGAGGAAGTGGACGGCGGCAAGAAGTCCGCCTGAAGCGCCTCTGGAATGTAAGTGAATTGACTTAGACAGGGGCCTCGGGCGGCAGCGATTGCGGCGCGAGGCCCCAGTTGTATCCGACGCGGAGCCTGCTCATCTGTTCTGACAGGATGAGCGGGCCGATGCGCTCGGCAAGTATGAGCGGAAGGTCAAACGCGGCATGGCGCGCGACTATTACGAAGTCCTCGGGGTGTCTCGCACCTGCACCGAGGTCGAGCTGAAGACCGCCTTCCGCAAGGCGGCCATGCAGCACCACCCGGACCGCAACCCTGACGACGCCCAGGCGGAGATCCGCTTCAAGGAATGCAACGAGGCCTACTCGGTGCTGTCCGACGCCAACAAGCGGGCCATGTACGACCGCTTCGGCCATGCCGGGGTCAATGGCCAGAACGGCGGCGGCCAGCAGGGCGGCTTCCAGGACATGGGCGACATCTTCTCGGAGGTGTTCGGCCAGGCGTTCGGCGAGATGTTCAACGCCGGCCGGCGCTCCAGCGGCCCCGCCCGGGGCCAGGACCTGCGCTACGACGTGGAGATCACCCTCGAGCAGGCCTACGCCGGCGACGACATCGAGGTGCGCTATCCCACGGTCCAGTCCTGCGAGGTCTGCGACGGATCGGGAGCCAAGCCGGGCACCCAGCCCACCGGCTGCCCGACCTGCGGCGGCGCGGGCCGCATCCGCGCCCAGCAAGGCTTCTTCGCCGTCGAGCGCACCTGCCCCCGCTG
>JBARAK010000543.1:0-2887 GCA_049791955.1 Caulobacteraceae bacterium | reverse complement strand
GCCGGCGCTCGACGCGGGCGACGGGACGCTGCACCTGCTGACCCTGGACATGGCCGACGCCGCGGCGATCGAAGCGGCGGTCCCCCAGGCGTTCGAGCTGGCCGGAGGGCGGCTGGACGTGATCGTCAACAACGCCGGCTACGGCCTGCTGGGCGCCCTGGCGGACGCCAGCGACGACCAGATGGAGCAGCTGTTCACGGTGGACGTGTTCGGGCCGGTCCGGCTGATCCGCGCCGCCCTGCCCGCCCTGCGGGCGCAGAGGTCGGGCCACATCCTCAACATCACCTCCATCGCCGGCCGCGCGCCGGGGGTGGGTTCGGCCCTGTACGCGGCGGCCAAGCATGCGCTGGAAGGCTTGTCGGCCAGCCTGTCCCAGGAGCTGGCCCCGGTGGGGATCAAGGTGACGGCGGTGGCGCCGGGCGCCTTCCGCACCGACTTCCTGTCCGACCACTCCATCCGCAGGAGCGAGGGCGCCGCCGAGCACTACGGCGAAAACCTGGGCCGCTCGCTGCAGGCCCTGGACGCCATGGCCGGCAAGCAGCAGGGCGATCCCATCCGCGCCGCCGAGGCCATCCTGGAGATCGTCGACGCCGAGACCCCGCCGCTGCACCTGCTGCTCGGCCCCGACGCCCTGCGCCGCGCCCGCGCCAAGCTGGACACGGTGATCGACGAGATGGACCGCTGGGAAGGCCTCACCCTGGGCACCGACTTTCCCGAAGGGGAGTAGGAACGCGCTCTCTCCTGCGGGCGAGAGGTTTAGGCAACCGCGCTTTTTAATCCGCTCTTCCCCGCGAAGGTGGGAACCCAGATTCATTCTCCCACGCCGGCAGATTTGACCTGGGTCCCCGCCTTCGCGGAGATAAGCGGATTAAGGGGAACCGAGGTCGCCCTCTTCATCCCGCTCCTTGTCCCGGAGGAAGCTCAGCCCTGGCGGATCTCGATGGCGTCGACGCGGTCGGGGTAGAAGGCCAGGTGGTCCTTGATCCCGGCCACCGACGGATAGGCGGCCTCGTAGGTCCAGACCACGTCGCGCCCGCCCCCGACGGCGCCGTAGTAGGACGCCTCGCCCTTGTAGGGGCAGTAGCTGGAGGTCTCGCTGCGCTCCAGCAGCGCCATGTCGGCGTCGGCGCGGGGGATGTACTGCACCGGCGGATAGGACGCTTCGCGCAGGGTCATGGCGTTGCGGCTGTCGGCCACCACCTTGCCCCCGACCGTGACCACCACCCGGCCCGGGGTGGGTTCGATGGTGATGGGGTGGTCCGGACCGGGGATCTTCACGGGCTTGTCGGTCATGGCGGCGGCCTCTCCAGGAAGGAACGGTACGTGCGGCTCTAGATATGCGCGCGATCCCGCCGGCCAAGGCCGCCTCCAAACCTATCGCGGCCTATCGCACGATGACGCTGGCCTTCATGTTCGGGTGGATCGAGCAGATGTAGCGGTAGGTCCCGGGCTTGGCGAAGCGGAAGGTGAAGCTGTCGCCCTGGTCCAGGGCCGCCGAGCGGAACGCCCCGTCGGCGCTCACCACCGTGTGGGGCTCCCCGTCCAGGTTCTTCCAGGTGACGCTGCCGCCGGCGGCGACGGTCGTGGTCATCGGCGAGAAGTCGAAGTCCTTGATCGAGATGGTCACGGCCGTCGGCGCGGCGGGCTGGGCCATCGCGGCGGGAACGGTGGAGAACAGGGCGAGCGCGGCGGCCACGCCCAGGCGTGCGGGCAGGTTCATGGTCTTGGTCCTTTGGAATCGAAGGGGATAAAGTCAGGCCAGGGTGGCGTCCGACAGGGTGGGCGCGCCCGGCAGGGCGGCGAAGGAGATGCTGGTCAGGCCGAGCCGGCGCGGCAGCTCGTCGGCGGGCACGGTCAGCGGCCCGGGCCCCGCCCCCTCGCCCGCCGCGGGCTGCGGATAGGCGGTGGAGCGGGCGGTGTGGAAGGTCACGTGGCCTTCGGTCTTCTGCACGATCTGGTGGATGTGCCCGTTCAGCACCGTCACCGATCCGAAGCGGCGGGTCAGCTCCAGCACCTGGTCGGCGTCGCCGGTGCCCCAGCCCCAGGGCTCGTAGATGGTCCACATCGGCATGTGGGCGAAGATCACCAGCGGCTGGCTGGCGGCGCGCCCGGCCAGGTCGTCCTTCAGCCACGCCAGCTGGTCGTCGCCGAACCCGCCCAGGCCGCCGGCCTTGAAATGCATGACATTGACCAGGCCGATGAAGTGCACCCCCTGGTGGTCGAAGCTGTAGTAACCGCGTCCGCCCGAAGCCTGGCCGAAGCGGGCGAAGTATTCCGCGCCCGGCCCGTCGATGACGTCATGCTCGCCTGGCGTGGTGTGCAGTTCGGTGACCCGCATGCGCGAGAGCAACTGGCGGGCGTGGTCGAACTCCTCGGCCTTGCTCAGGTGGGTGATGTCGCCGGTGTGCAGCACCAGCGCGGGCTGGACCGGCATGGCGTTGACCAGGTCGATGGTGCGCTCGAGCGTGGCCGACACGTCCGGGTTGGCCGCCTTGTTGAAGCCGATGTGGGTGTCGCTGATCTGCACGAACAGCGGCCGGCCCTGCGGCTGCGCGACGGCGGCCTGGGCCAGGGGAACAGCGCTCAGCCCGCCCGCGCCCAGGGTGAACAGGGTCCCGGTGGCGAGGCCCAGGCATGCGAGCGCGCCGCGTCGGGTGGTGTCGGGAGGCATGGTTCGGATCTCCTGCGAAGTCTGCAGGTCCAGACCGGCGAGGGTCCCGGTTTATTCCAGAGAGAGGAGGTTATTCCGGCTCGGCCTGGGCCAGCCGCACGAAATCTTCGAATTCCGCCGCCCCGACGTCAGAGACCGCCGCGTAGTCCAGGTCGGCCCGCTTCCAGAACGCCATGCGGTAGCCGCGCCGCTCGGCGGCCGCCGGCAGGGGCGCGT
>JBARAK010000542.1:0-36442 GCA_049791955.1 Caulobacteraceae bacterium | reverse complement strand
CGGTAGAGCCGCAGCGTCGCCTCCAGGGCGCCCAGGACCATCTTGTCCAGCCGCACCGCCCGCAGCAGGGGATGACGGCGGAGCGGGTCCATGGCGCTCTTGCGGCCCGCCAGCAGGCCGGCCTGGGGACCGCCCATCAGCTTGTCGCCGCTGAAGGCCACCAGGTCCGCGCCCGCCTCCAGGCTTTCACGCACGGTGGGCTCGTAGGGCCGTCCCAGCCGGCGCAGGTCGGTAAGCGCGCCGCCGCCGAGGTCGTGCATCAGGGTCAGGCCCCGCTCCCGGGCGAGGCCGGCCAGCTCCGCCAGCGACGCTTCGGCGGTGAAGCCCACCACCCGGTAGTTGCTCTGGTGCACTTTCAGCAGCACGCGGGTGTCAGGCGTGATGGCCGCAGCGTAGTCGGAAAGGCGGGTGCGATTGGTGGTCCCGACCTCCACCAGCCGGGCGCCGCCCTGGCGGATCACGTCGGGGATGCGGAAACCGCCGCCGATCTCGACCAGCTCGCCCCGCGAGACGATGACCTCGCCCCCACCGGCGAGCGCGCTCAGGGCCAGCAGCACGGCGGCGGCGGCGTTGTTCACCGCCAGGCCCGCCTCGGCGCCGGTCAGCTCGCGGATCAGCGGCTCCACCCCTTGGGTGCGCGAACCGCGGGCGCCGGTCTCAAGGTCGAACTCCAGGTTCGAATAGCCTTGTCCCACCTGCATCACCGCCTGCAGGGCTGCGGCGGGCAGGGGCGCGCGGCCGAGGTTGGTGTGCAGCACGATCCCGGTGGCGTTGATCACCCGCCGCAGGATCGGCCGGGCCGCCCGGGCCAGGTCGGTCTCGGCCTGGGCCAGCAGGGCCGCTTCGCCCGGCGCATCCAGCAGCACCCCCGCCAGCAGGGCCTCGCGGGCCTGGTCGAGCCCGCGCCGCAGAGCCTCCACCACTTCCTCGCGGGAGTGGGCCGCGATGAGGGCCTCCGCGCGCGGATGCTCCAGCAGGCGCTGGACCTGGGGCAGGGCGCGTAGCCCGTTTGATCTGGAGCCGATATCGTCCACGTCATCGCCTATATGCGTGAGCGACGATCCGCTCCAGAGAGTATGGCTGCAAGCCCCATGACGACCATCGAAGCGCACCCTCGCCTGACCGACCTCGCCCACGGCGGCGGCTGCGGCTGCAAGCTGTCGCCGGCCGTGCTCAAGGACATCCTGGCGCGCACGCCCGCGAGCGGCGGTTTCGCCAACCTGATGGTAGGGACCGAGACAGGGGACGACGCGGCGGTCTGGCGGCTGAACGACGAGCAGGCGCTGATCGCGACCACCGACTTCTTCATGCCCGTGGTGGACGACCCTTTTGAATTCGGGCGCATCGCCGCCACCAACGCCTTGTCGGACGTCTACGCCATGGGCGGAACGCCGATCATGGCCCTGGCCATCGTCGGCATGCCGATCGGCAAGATCGCGATCGAGGATGTGCAGGCGATCCTGGCCGGCGGCGCCTCGGTCTGCGCCGAGGCCGGCATCCCGGTGGCGGGCGGCCACTCGATCGACAGCGCCGAGCCGATCTATGGCCTGGTGGCGCTGGGGCTGGCGCATCCGGACCGCATCAAGCGCAATACGGGCGCCCGGCCCGGCGACGCCCTGATCCTGACCAAGCCCCTGGGCGTGGGAGTCTACAGCGCGGCCCTGAAGCAGGGCCGCCTCGACCCCGAGGGCTACGCCGCCATGATCGCGGCCACCACCAAGCTGAATACGGTCGGGCGGGAGCTGTCGGCGCGCGCCGATGTGCACGCCCTGACCGACGTCACCGGCTTCGGCCTGCTTGGCCACGGGCTGGAGGTGTGCCGGGGATCTGGCCTCGGGGCGACGATCCGGTTCGGCGACATTCCGCTGCTGCCCGGCGTCGCGGCCCTGGCGCAGGCCGGCGTCAAGACCGGCGCCTCGGGCCGCAACTGGGCCAGCTACGGGGCCGAGGTCCGGTTGCCGGAGGGCCTGCCAGACTGGAAGCGGGACCTGCTGACCGACCCGCAGACCAGCGGCGGCCTGCTGGTCGCCGTCGCACGTGAAACGGTCAGCAAGGTGCTCGACCAGGTCCGCGCCGCCGGCTTCGAAGCCGCCGCCATCGTTGGGCATACAACCGAGGGGGAAGGCGTTACCGTCCTGTCCTGAGGACGCCAGACAGAGCGTCCCGCAAGGGAGGCTTCAGCATGATCCGGGTCCACCACCTCAACAATTCCCGTTCGCAGCGGGTGCTGTGGCTGCTGGAAGAACTGGAGCTGCCCTACGAGATCGTCCCCTACACCCGCAACCAGAAGACCATGCTGGCGCCGGACGCGCTGAAGCAGGTGCATCCGCTCGGCAAGTCGCCGGTGATCCAGGACGGCGCGCTGACCCTGGCCGAGACCGGCCTGGTCGTCGAGTACCTGGTCGACCGGTACGGGAACGGGCGCCTCTCGCCCGAGCGCGGGTCGGACGCCTACTGGAGATACGCCTACTGGCTGCACTATGCGGAGGGGTCGCTGATGACGCCCCTGCTGCTGAAGCTGGTGTTGGGCCGGCTGAGCGTCCTTGGCCTGCCCGCCCGGGGGTTCGTCGACGCTCAGCTCAAGCTCCACTTCGACTACCTCGAAGGCGAGCTGGCCTCAGCGCCCTGGTTCGCCGGCGACGCCTTCAGCGCAGCCGACATCATGATGAGCTTCCCGCTGGAGGCCGGCGCGTCGCGCGGGGGAATCGATGCGTCGCGGCCGAACCTGTGGGGTTTCCTCGACCGCATCCACGCCCGCCCGGCCTATCAGCGCGCCCTGGAGCGCGGCGGCAAGTACGCCTACGCCAGCCCATCCCCGGACTGACGCAGGCGAGGGAGCGGATCACTTCGCCCGGTTCTTCACCAGGTCGTCCACCACGCCGGGGTCGGCCAGGGTGGAGATGTCGCCCAGTTGGTCGGTCTGGTTCTCGGCGATCTTGCGCAGGATGCGGCGCATGATCTTGCCGGAGCGGGTCTTGGGCAGGCCGGGCGCCCACTGGATCACGTCCGGCGCGGCGAACCGGCCGATCTCGCGCCGCACTTCCTCAACCAGTTCGCCCTTGAGCGCGTCCGACGGCTGCACGCCCGCCTTGAGGGTGACGAAGCAATAGATGCCCTGGCCCTTCAGATCGTGCGGGAAACCGACCACGGCCGCCTCCGCCACGCCGTAGTGGCCGACCAGGGCCGACTCCACCTCGGCGGTGCCGATGCGGTGGCCCGAGACATTGATCACGTCGTCCACGCGGCCAGTAATCCAGTAGTAGCCGTCGACGTCCCGCCGGGCGCCATCGCCTGAGAAATACTTGCCGGGATAGGTCTTGAAGTAGGTGTCGATGAAGCGCTGGTGGTCGCCGTAGACCGTGCGCATCTGGCCCGGCCAGCTGTCGACGATGCAGAGGTTTCCTTCCGCAACGCCCTCCAGCACCTCTCCGTGGGTCCCGACCAGCTGGGGCTGGACGCCCGGCAGGGGCAGGGTGGCGGAGCCCGGCTTCAGGTCCACGCCGGCCGGCGTCGGCGTGATCATGACGCCCCCGGTCTCGGTCTGCCACCAGGTGTCCACGATCGGGCAGCGGCTGTCGCCCACCACCTCGTGATACCAGCGCCAGGCCTCCGGATTGATCGGCTCGCCCACGCTGCCCAGGACGCGCAACGACTTGCGCGAGGCCGTCTTCACCGGACCGTCGCCCTCGCGCATCAGGGCGCGGATGGCGGTGGGGGCGGTGTAGAAGATCTGGACCTGGTGCTTGTCCACCACCTGCCAGAAGCGGGAGGGGTCCGGATAGCTGGGCACGCCCTCGAACATCAGCGTCGTGGCCCCGTTGGCCAGCGGCCCATAGACGATGTAGCTGTGCCCGGTGACCCAGCCGACGTCGGCGGTGCACCAGAACACTTCGCCGTCCCGATAGTCGAACACGGTCTCGTGGGTGAAGGCGGCCCAGAACAGATACCCGCCGGTGGTGTGCAGCACCCCCTTGGGCTTTCCCGTCGAGCCCGAGGTGTAGAGGATGAACAGTGGGTCCTCGGCGCCCATCGGTTCGGGCGGGCAATCCGCCGAGACCTCAGCCGCTTCCGCCTCATAGGCGTAGTCCCGCCCGGTGACCATCGGGACCTCGGCGCCCGTACGCCGGACCACCAGCACGGTCTCGACGCCGCCGGCATGTTCCAGCGCCTTGTCCACATTGGCCTTAAGCGCGAACTTGCGGCCGCCGCGCATGCCCTCGTCGGCGGTGATGACCACAGTGGAGCCGCAATCCTGGATGCGGCCGGCGATGCTCTCGGGCGAGAAGCCGCCGAACACCACCGAGTGCACCGCCCCGATCCGGGCGCAGGCCAGCATGGCGTAGGCGGACTCCGGGATCATCGGCATGTAGATCGTGACCCGGTCGCCCTTCTTCACGCCCCGGCGCTTGAGCACGTTGGCGAAGCGGCAGACCTGCTCGTGCAACTCGCGATAGCTGATCTTCTTCGACTGGGTGGGGTCGTCGCCTTCCCAGATGATCGCGGTCTGGTCGGCCCGCTTGGCCAGGTGGCGGTCGATGCAGTTGGCCGAGACGTTCAGCACCCCGTCCTCGAACCAGCGGATGTGCAGGTCCGAGGCGTCGTAGGAGACGTCCTTCACCTTGGTGAACGGCTTGATCCAGTCCAGGCGCGTAGCCTGTTCGGCGAAGAAGGCCACCGGGTCGGCCGACGCTTTTTCGCGCATGGCGGCGTAGGCGTCGGGCCCAAGCCGGCTGGAGCGGGCCAGGGCCTCCGGAACGGGAAACAGTTCCGGCTTGAGGGCGGCGTCGTCCATGGCTTCCTCCGATATTTCCGTTGAGCTAAGCGCCTGGATCGCACGGGCGCAACCCAAGTTCTCGCTACAAAACATAGGGAAGACCCTCGAACGTCGCCGCCCTCAGCCAAGGTCAATCCGTCGGCGAGCGACCGCTTTCGCCGCGGCCGCCCGGACCCGCCAGCCGCTCGGACATCAGCATGGCGAGCATGGCCTGGACCAGCGAGCCGCTCAAGGCTTCGCCGGCCTCACCGCCGGCCCCGGTGATCGACACCTTGGGCACGACGTCCACGCTGGAGGTCTCCAGGGCGGAGGCGAAACGCCCGGCCGGACGCCTCGACGAGATCCTTTTCGGGAACCTATCAGCCCGGCTGCTTGGTGGTCCGCAGGTACGGCTTGTGCGTGGTCCAGCCGCCCGGAAACAGCTCCTTGGCCTGCTCGTCGCTGATGGAGGGGACGATGATCACGTCCTCGCCATGCTTCCAGTTCGCTGGCGTCGCCACCTTGTGCTTGTCGGTGAGCTGCAGCGAGTCGATCACCCGCAGCAGCTCGTCGAAGTTGCGTCCGGTGGAGGCCGGATAGGTGAGGGTGAGGCGGACCTTGTGGTTCGGGTCGATCACGAACACCGAGCGCACGGTCAGGGTGTCGGATGCGTTGGGGTGTATCATGCCGTAGAGATCGGAGACCTTGCGGTCGTGATCGGCCAGCAGCGGGAAGTTCAGCTTCGCGCCCTGCGTTTCCTCGATGTCCCTGGCCCAGCCCTGGTGACTGTCGGCGGGATCGACCGACAGGCCGATCACCTTGACGTTCCGCTTCTCGAACTCGGGCTTCAGCTTGGCCACCGTACCGAGCTCGGTGGTGCAGACCGGCGTGTAATCCTTGGGGTGGGAGAACAGCACGACCCAGGACGAACCGGCCCAATCGTAGAGCTTCAGGGGCCCTTCGGTGGAATCCTGGGTGAAGTCGGGAGCCGTATCGCCGAGTTGAAGCGCCATCGCCCGTTTCCTCCGTCAAGGCTACAGGCGGGATATAGACCTCGCGCGCCGGAAGGGGAACGCGCGAGGTCGCCAGCTTTCCTAAACGGCCCTCGACCAGGTCTGGGCCGTCCAAAAACCGGTTAGGCCAGGATCAGGCGTTGCCGATGATCCGGTTGGGCCGGTTGGAAGCGCGGCCGATGATCCGCTCCCAATTGAACATCGAGGTCAGGTGCGCATAGCACTGGCGCAGGGCGCCGCTGAGGTGGAGCTCCTTCAGGTCGGCGTCGGGCAGCTTGCCGAGCTTCTCCTCGGAGATGGCGAAATAGTCGGCCACCAGGATCGGAGCGCCCAGGCTGCCGTCCGGCAGGCGAGGCTGATAGTTGGCCTGCTTGACCTCGAACAGGTCGAGTTCCTTGAGCCGGTCCACGAACATGTCGGAGCGGCGACGCTCGGTTTCGAAGTTGCTGCAGAATTCCACCGCCTGTTCGGCGAAGGGGCTCAGCTTGCCATTTTCGAACAGCGGCACCTGGCCGCCTTCGACCAGCATGGGCGCGGCGCGGTCGATGCAGACCACGAGCTGCTCCTGCTGGTCGTTGTTGGCCAGCACGAACGGATAGCGACGGACGAAGGCCGGGATGTAGGCGTTCGGATCGTACTGGCCATTGGCGTCGACGAACACGTTGTCGCCCGCCATCACGCCCAGCACCGCCATGGGCGCCCTCTGCTCGCCCGCGAAGATGATGGGGTAGCTGAGCGACGCCGGGCCGAATTCGCTGACCTGGAGCGGGATCACATGGGCGTTGGCGGCGAACGCGAACGGCGCGTCCATCGGCTTCAGGCCCAGGGTTCCGTGGTTCTCGGGACTCAGGGGCTCGGGCCGGCTGTAGAACAATACGGAGCCGGTGATCTGGCCCTGGGGGCTGGGAATCTGCTCGATAGCCATGATCGACTCCACTCGAAACGCAGCTTTATGGGGAAAAATGCGGATTTCGCGGTGTTAGGCCAGCAGGCCAGCCCAGACAACGGAGTCCGCCAGTGGTCGAAGCCTGAAGGACGCTTGGTCGCAGCGCCCACGAAGGGCGCTTTCAGGCGAGCGGTTTGGTGATTTGCACGGGAGGCGTTACATCCTAGCAGTGATGAGCAACTGCGAACATACCGATCTGTCCCAGCGGGGACTGAGCGGCGGGGCGCTCGGCATAGCGCTGGAAGACGCTCAAACGCGCTGCACGACGGCTGGCGAACGGCTGACCGCGCCGCGTCGGCGGGTGCTCGAGCTGCTGCTTCAGGCCGGCCAGCCCGCCAAGGCCTACGACCTGATCGCGATCTATGGCGAGAACGGCGTGGCCGCCAAGCCCCCGACCGTATACCGCGCGCTCGACTTCCTGGTCCGCCAGGGTCTGGCGCACCGGATCGAGAGCCTGAACGCCTACGTCGCCTGCCACATGGGCGACCGGACCCATGTCGCGGCTTTCCTGATCTGCACCTGTTGCGGCGACACCCTGGAGATCGAGCCGTTCGAGCCCGAGCGCACCAAGGCTGCGGCCCATCGCGCCGGATACGAACTCCGCGACGTCGTGGTCGAGGGCCGGGGCCTGTGCGCCGCCTGCGCCCGGGGACGCGCGGCCGCCTGAGGCGGTGCGCCATCCGGGAATCCGGGCGGGGCGGCTGAACTCGGACGGATCGACGTCAAGCCGTATACCGCCTATGGCATGCGCGACCGACCCGGACCTGGACCCAGCTGTCGAGGTCGCATCAGCGGGCGGCGCGGAGGGGACCTCATGGCGCGGGATGGTGGACTGGAGGTCTGGCGCGGCTGCGTGAACGCATGGGAGTGTGACGAACTCGGACACATGAATGTCCGGTTCTACCTCGCCCGCGCCTTCGACGGCCTGGCCAGGCTGGCCGCCGCCCTTGGCCAGCCCCACGCCTTCGCGCCTGAAGCCACCGCCACCCTGCAGATATCCCATCAACACGTCCGCTTCCTGCGCGAGGCGAAGCCCGGCGCATCCCTGCACATGACCGGCGGCCTGGTGGAGATGCACGAGGACGGCGCCCTGATCCTGCAGGTCCTTCACCATCACGACGGCCAACCTTGCGCAGCTATTCTGTCGCGCGTGCTCCACGCCACGCCGCTCGGCCGTCCTTTCCCGTGGCCGGCGAGGGCCCTGGACGCGGCCGGCGGCCTGACCGTCGCCACACCCGAGTTCGCGGCGCCCCGCAATTTCACCGGACAGGAAACGTCAGACCCGGAAGCCTGCTGGACCCGGGACCTGGAGGTGATTTCCCTGGGACCGGTGTCGCTCCGCGAGTGCGATGTCTTCGGTTACATGACCCCGGACACGGTGCTGGCCCGGATCTCCGACGGCATGAACGCCCTCACCGCCCCGATCTATGCCGAGCTCGAAGTCCTGGAGCCGGGCCGGCGGCTCAATACCGCCGCCCTCGAGTATCGGATCGACCATTTCGAACGGCCCCGCGTCGGCGACCTGGTCGAGGTGCGCTCACGTATCGTCGGGGTGGCTGAAAAGCTGATCAGCGTGGAGCATTGGCTTTGCGATCCGGCCAGCCGGAGGGTGTGGGCCCGGGCAAGAGGAATCCACGCCAACTTCGACCTCGACACCCGCAAGGTCGCCCCCATTCCCGCGAAGGTACGGGAACGCTTCACCGCAATCTGAAGATGGCTCAGACTTCGGCGGCGTCGAGGATAGCGTCGCGGACCACGTCCGGACGCTCCATCGGCAGGGACGGGCCCGCCCCGGCCACCACCGACAGGCGTACACGGGGGTTCCATCTCAGCAAGGCCGAGCCCGGACGAAGCCGGCAGGCGGACCCATGTTCGGCCCGGAAGATCTGGGTCGGAAGGCGCAGGCGACGGAGCGCGGAAGAGGGATCGTTGGCCCGGGCGGCGAGATTGGACGCCTCCCATGCCGGCGTGCAGGTCAGCTCCACCTCTCCACCGGACTGTTCCCGGAAGCCGGCGGCGATGTAGTCGGCCAGCATGATCTCGGGCCAGCTGCGGAACAGGCCACGACCACAATAGGCCTTGAAGGCGCTGGTGAAGCTATCGAACACCGCGCGGCGATCGCGGGCGGTGCGCGCCGCCGCCGTCCGTCCCCAGAGACCGGCGAACAGCCATGGCGCCTTGGCGCTCAGGGCCGCCCAGGCGGATGGCACGACCGGATCGAACAGGGCGAGCGAGCGAACCGCCGCCGGCCGCTCCACCGCCGCCATCAGCGCGACCGTAGCGCCCATGGAATGCCCCGCGAGCACCACCGGCGCCTCCGCCACCTCCTGCAGCAGGGCCAGCAGGTCGTCACGCAGGTCCTTCCAGGATTTCCGGCCCTTCGGATCGGCCGGCAGCCGGCTGGCGCCGTGTCCGCGCATGTCCACCGCCAGCAGCCGCAGGCTCAGGGAAAGGGGACCGAGCACCGAGCGATAGGTCAGGGCGTTGAAGCCATTGGCGTGAAGAAACACCGCATCCACGGGCCGGGCCGCGTCGCCGAACTCAAGCGCCGCCATCTCTCCGTCCGCCAGCCGGATCATCCGCCGGCGAGGGGCCTGGAACAGGGCTGCGTCCATCTGGCCTTCCGCTGGTAGAGCCTGATAGCCGAAGGTCGATGCCAGGTTCGGCGAGCATCATGCTCTGAGCTTCATTCAGAGCTTCAGAGTAGGCTCCGCGCCGACAGGAATCCAGGGCGTCGAATCACCGTTACGCATCTGTGTTCGAGACCGACGCGATCAGGCCGCGGACTGCCCCTCGAATTGGGCCTCGGCCTGCCCGTAACATCGCACCGCCTCGCAGCCCAGCATGGCGGCCTTGCGGGCCAGGCCCCAGTGGTAGCCGGTCAGGCGGCCGTCGGCCCCGATCGCCCGGTGGCAGGGGATGAGATAGGAGATCCGGTTGGCGCCGATGGCCGCGCCGGCCGCCCTGTTGGCCCCCGGCCGTCCCGCCAGGGCCGCGACCTGGCCATAGGTGGCCGTACGCCCCTCCGGGATGCGCAGCAGGGCCTTCCAGACCTGGACATGGAAGGGTGGCCCCATCAACTCCAGCGACGGCGTTTCACCCCCGACGAAGATCCGGCGGGCGTAATCCTCGGCCAGGGCGTCGTCGCGCACCCACTCGGCCGCCGGCCAACGACGGCGCATGTCCTCCAGCCCCGCATCGCCGCGATCCTCGACGAAGCCGAGACCGCACAGGCCGCGCGGAGCCATGACCAGCAGGGCGTGGCCAAACGGGGAGGGGCCGTAGCCATAACGCAGGGTCACGCCCTCGCCGCGACGACGCGCCTGGCCCGGAGTGACGCCCTCCTGGGCGATGAAGAGGTCGTGGAGCCGCGACGGTCCCGACAGACCCACGTCCAGGGCCGCATCGAGCACGCTGTCGCCTTCCGCCAGCCGCGCGCTCGCTTCGGCGTGCGCCAGGGCGGCGACGAAGGTCTTCGGACTGACGCCCGCCCAGCGGGTGAACACCCGCTGGAAGTGGTGCGGGGACAGGCGGGAGGCTTCGGCCGCGGCCTCCAGGGAGGGTTGCTCGCGCCAATGGGCGGCGAGCCAGGCCAGAGCCGCTTCCATGCGGACATAGTCCTGCGCGCGATCCTGCAGATCGCGTCCGGACAGCGGAGTTGGATCGGAATGCTGCATCATGGCCGCGATCCTACCCCCGCGGGAAAGCCGCCGCCGCCCGGTTCTTGCGGTCTCATGCCGGATGCCGTTCGGCCCGGGCGGAAAGGATCGCCCGTTCCAGGGCGGACCCGAAATCGGCGCGCTCGGCCGGACTGAGGCTGGCGCCGACGCTGAGGCTGCGACCGGACAACCGCAGCCGGACGCAGGTCTCGTGTTCGCCGGCGTTCTCGATCGAAACCCGGGTGAAGGCGGTCGGCGAGGTCCAGACCATATGCTCGGCGCCCCGGTCCCGGCGCGACACCCGCACCTCGTCCGCGCTGACCTGCACCCGCTCCAGGGCGCCGCCCCGGCGGTAGCTGATCCGGAAGGCGACCAGCACCCCGACGAAATCCAGCCCGAGGAAGATCGGAACCGGAAAGGCCCCGATGGCGACCAGGAAGACCATCACCAGCAGATTGTAGGCGACCAGGACAGCCAGCAGGACCGCGAAACCGCCCTTCGACAGG
Source organism: Caulobacteraceae bacterium (assembly GCA_049791955.1). Lineage (GTDB taxonomy): Bacteria > Pseudomonadota > Alphaproteobacteria > Caulobacterales > Caulobacteraceae > CAHJWH01. Next base: position 25,565 of record JBARAK010000542.1, on the reverse strand, counting down.
GACCGGTGCGGGGTGATCTGGGCGTCCATGTAGAAACGGGGCGAAGCCGCCATGACGGGGAATATGGACGCGGCGCGCCCGGGCCGCCATCCTTGGGCATGCCCAAGGTTTCCCTCGCGCCCGCGACCACCGCTCCTACCCGCAAGGCCAAGCCGGGTCCGCGCGTTCCACCTTTGAAGGCCGCCGAGCGCGAACGGATCGCGGCCATCTTCACCCGCTTCGCCGAACTGAATCCCGATCCGCGCGGCGAGTTGGACTACCTCAATCCCTACACCTTCCTGGTCGCCGTCGCCCTGTCCGCCCAGGCCACCGACAAGTCCGTCAACAAGGCGACCGGGCCGCTGTTCCCGATCGCCGACACCCCGCGCAAGATGCTGGAACTCGGCGTGGACGAGCTGGAAGGCTACATCCGCACCATCGGCCTCTACCGCACCAAGGCCAAGAACGTGATCGCCGCCGCCCAGATCCTGGTCGACCGGTACGGCGGCGAGGTCCCGTTGGAGCGCGAAGCCCTGCAATCCCTGCCGGGCGTCGGGCGCAAGACCGCCAGCGTGGTGCTGAACCAGCTCGGGATAGAGCCCGCCATCGCGGTGGACACCCATGTGTTCCGCGTCTCCCACCGGATGAACCTGTCCAAGGCCTCCACGCCGGACGGGGTCGAGCGCGACCTGATGGCCCGGGTCCCGGAAACCTACAGGACGCGCGCCCACCACTGGCTGATCCTGCATGGCCGCTACATCTGCGTCGCCCGCAAGCCGAAATGTGGGATCTGTCCGGTCAACGACCTGTGCCCGTCCAGGTCGCTGTTCATGGGGGCGTGACGGCTCCTCAGCGGACCTTGCGTTTCAGGGCCACGTAGAAGGCGCCTTCTCCCCCGTGCCGGATTTCCGCCGGCGACAGTCCCGCCACCACCGTCCGCAGCGCCGGATCGGACAGCCACTCGGGCGCGCGCCTGCGCAGCACCCCCTGGCCGCCCAGGCCCTTGCCGGTGATGACCAGCACCGAGCGCGCGCCGCCGGCCTGCGCCTGCAGCAGGAAATCGATCAGGAACGACCGGGCGCGATCCTGGTCCAGGCCGTGCAGGTCCAGGCGCGCCGCGATCTCCTCGCGACCCCGGGCGATACGGCGGCGGCGGCCGGGTTCGATGCCCTGCGGTTCAGCCTGCGGGGTCGGCCTGGATCTGGAATTCTGGGAAGCGGAGCCGATCACCAGGTTGGACAGATCGACCTTCTTCCGTTCCGGCTTCCCTTCAGGTTCAGCAGTCTGAGCGGCGGCTTCAACCGGAGTGGGCGTCGGTTGCGCGATAACCCTGGTGCGGCCAGCCGTCGGACGGACGGTCGCCGTCACCACCGACCAAAGGCTGATCTCCTCGGGTCGCAAGGGTCGTTTCATCGCGCAGGTAACCCAGGCTGGCTCCTGGCCGGATATAGGCGCCGTTTCCGGCGCGCAACGCTTATTCCGGCGAGCTGGAGCCGATGGGAACCAGCCTGACCAGCAGCAGGGTGTGCCGGATGCGGCCTGCCTCCAACCCCGCCGTTTCGCCACGACCCAGATAGAGGTCGGCGCGAGAGACGCCCTTGATGGCGGAGCCGGTGTCCAGCGCCAGCACCAGGCGGCGATAGGTCTTCGGCGCGCCGGTCAGGATCGGTGCGGTCGCATCGATCCAGCAGAGCTCGCCATAGGCATGCCAGGCCGGATCGACCGCCACGCTGCGTCCCGCCGTCAGATGCAGCCCAGCGGCGCCGGCAGGTTCGCTCCCATCGTCGGGCTGCAGGCTGAAGAAGACGTAGCGGGGGTCGATATCCATCACCGACTGGGCGTCGGCGCGATGGGTGCGCAGCCAGGTGCGGATCGCCGTGGCCGACGCCTGGTCCGGCGCCAGCAGACCGCGCCTCACCATCGCCGGGGCTATGGCGACGAAGCCCTTGCCATTGTCTCCGGCATAGATCGCCCGCATGCGGCGACCGTCGGGAAAGTCGAGGATCCCCGATCCCTGCACCTGCATGAAGAACAGGTCTTCCGGACGCATATAGGCCAGAGCTTCCGCCGGCGCGGTCAACTCTATCCCGGCGCGGTCCGGATAGCTCCAGCTCTCCCCCCCATCGCCGATCTGGCGCACCACCTTGCGCCCGGCAGGCCCGTCCGGCCCAGGCGAGGCGACGGCGAGATCGGCTGGTCTCGGACGCACCGCCGCGGAGAAGTCAGCATCCGGAACGGCGCGGGCAGGGTACTCCGGCGCGAAATAACCGGTAAGGACGCCCGTGCCAGGGATCACCACCGCCCGGAAATTCTGCTCGAAGAAAGACTTCGCCACCGCTTCGTCGGCATGGCCCAGGCTGCGACCGCGGGCGCAGGCCATGCGCATGGCCGGATCCTGGGAAGCGGAACAACCGCTCTGGAACGCCAGCAACGCCGCCGCATGGTCCTCCTGGGCCCAGCCCAGGAGATTAGCCGGAGAGACGATCCCCTCCGCCCTGGGCGGAACGGTCGCATGCGGCGGTGGCTGCGCAGGCACCGGCCGGGCCGGCTGGCCGAGCCTGGAACGCCCCTCGTAGACCATGGTCGGGGCGCAGCCCGACAACACGGCCGCGAGCAGACCTGCGGCGCCGACGACCGCCCAAAGGCGGCGCATCAAGCCTCCGCGGCCTCCACTCGGGCAAGAGTCCAGTTCGGATCGCGGCTGGCGACCAGACGTTCGAAGGTCCAGAACTCCGCCGTACGGCGGTCATCCACCGCTTCTCCGGCGGCGTCCTTGGTGCGGCTGCGCAGCTCCGACAGGAAGCGGACGCGGACCCTGGCGGTGTCGCCGGACACCGAAGCATCGTCGAGGTCAGCCCGTGGCGGGTGGAGGAATTCGACCTGCTCGGTGCGGTTGGCGGCTTCCCGGGCCATCAGGGCGTTCTCGAACACCTTGTAGACGGTGGACGAGGTCAGGCGCTTCAGGAGATCTCGATCGCCATTGGCGTAGGCCTTGACGATCTGTTCGTAGGCCGTGCGGGCGCCCTGCAGGAACCGCTGCGGATCGAAGCTGGGATCGCGGGCCTTCAATCCCGCCAGCCCGGGGGCCGGAACGGCCGGTTGTTCAGGGCGGGGGACCACGCGTTCGCCAAAGGGAGGCGCACGGCCAGGCTTGGCCGCATCCTCCGGCTGGCGGCCCATGCGCCTGCCAAGCACCGAATAGAGCTGGAACAGCACTACGGCGGCCAGGGCGGCGAAGATCAGTAGCTCGACGACTTGCATGTAACGACCACGACTGAGACGGTTCGCAAATTGCCTCAAGAATGCATATAGGCGCTTAACCGCCGCGCGTCAGTCCCACGTTCCACAACGTTGCGTGTACCGGCGCCTCATGTTAGCGACCCCGTTCCCCAGAAAGTTCCCGCCGCCTCCCCTCCGAAGGGGGCGCGAGCACAAATCCAGGACACGCGATGACCGACACGCCTCCCATGCCGGCCCTTGGCGGCCCCCAGCCCCAGATCCGCATCCTGGCCCAATTCATCCGGGACCTGTCGTTCGAAAATCCCAATGCGCCGGACTCGCTGCGCGCCACCGAAACCCCGCCCAATATCGACCTGGGCGTGGAAATGAACGCCAAAGGTCGCCCCGATGGCTTCTACGAAGTGGACCTCAAGCTCACCGCCCGCGCCGCGCGCGCTGATGCGACCGTGTTCCAGGTCGAGCTGCTGTACGGCGGCCTGTTCGAACTGAATGGCTTCAGCGAAGACCAGCTCGAGCTGGTGCTGCTGATCGAATGCCCCCGGTTCCTGTTCCCGTTCGCCCGTCGGATCATCGCCGACCTGACCGCGGAGGGCGGCTATCCGCCGCTGCACCTGGAGCCGATCGACTTCGGCGCGGTCTACGCCGCCCAGCGCGCCCAGATCGGCGAGCAGATGGCCCAGCCGCCGATCGGGAACGCCTGAGAATTCTCTGCAGGGACACGCGCTTCTCCGGAGGCGCGTGTCGTTCGACCGCCAATCTTCGGTTCAGGACGGCGTGAATTCCGGGCCGAACTGCAGCCAGACGGCCTTGTCCTTCAGCTGACGCTGGACGAACTGCACGTGGGCGGCGCGTTCCGCCTCGGTGGAGCGCGCCGCCAGGGCCCGCGGACGGGGCGCATAGCCACCTGCCGTCGCCACCACCGTCGCCATTGTCGACGACTTGGCCGGGCCGCCGAGGTCAAGCCCCCGCTCCTTGCCGCCCTGCAGTTCCAGATACACCATGGCCAGCAGGCGGGTATCGATCAGCGCCCCGTGCTTCTCCCGCTCGGCCAGAGAGATCTTGAAGCGCTTACACAGGGCGTCGAGGGAGTTGTACATCCCCGGGAACCGCCGCTTGGCCAGCTCATAGGTGCAGGTCCACCTCGCCTCAGGGAGAGGCGCACGGCCCGCGCGTTCCAGCTCCATGTTGACGAAGCCGCGGTCGAAGGCGGCGTTGTGAGCCACCAGCTGGGCGTCGCCGATGAAGTCCAGGAAATCCTGGCTGACCGTACGGTCGGCGAACTTGGGCTTGCCGATCAGGGACACGCGGGAAATGCCGTGGACCTTTTCGGCCTCGGGATCGATGTCGCGCTCGGGATCGATGTAGCAATGGAAATAGCCGCCGGTCGGCAGCAGGTCCTCGACCTCGATACAGGCGATTTCGATGACCCGGTGGCCCGAGCCGATGCCGGTGGTTTCGGTGTCCAGGACGATTTCGCGGGCCATGCTACCTAGATGCGGTGCTTCGAGGCCATCGTCCAGGGCCGGTAAGCCGCAGTCACGACCGGTTCTGACGTGGATTCCACCCCGGTGCGAGCACCACCGCCATCACCGCCGCGACCTGCTCTCGCGCGGCGTCCAGCCCCTGGCCGGTGTCGACGATGAAATCGGCCCTGGCGCGCTTTTCCGCATCCGGGGTCTGGCGTGCAGCGAGCAGGGCGAACTTTTCGGCGTCCATGCCGGGCCGCGCCAGCACCCGCGCCGTCTGCACTTCCGGCGGCGCGGTCACGACCACCACCGCGTCAACCGTCGTCTCGCCACCGGTCTCGAACAGCAACGGGATATCCAACAGCGCCACCCTGGCGCCGGTGGCCTCAGCCTGGTCCAGGAAAGCCCGGCGCTTCGCAGCCAGCAGCGGATGCACGATCTGTTCAAGACGCTTCAACGTCCCGGGATCAGCCTTCACCCGCCGGCTGAGCGCCTCCCGGTCCACCGCGCCGTCCGAAACCGCTTCAGGAAAATGGGGAGCGAGATATTCGGCCGCGCCTCCGCCCCTGGCGTAGAGACCGTGCACCACAGCGTCGGCGTCGTAGACCGCCGCGCCCGCCTCGGCGAACATCTGGGCCGTGGTGCTCTTGCCCATGCCCATGGAGCCGGTGAGGCCGAGCAGGATCACCGCCGCTCCACCTCGCCAAGCGTCTCGAGCGCCAGCGCCCGGACATTCACCTCGGCCGGCGGCGAAACGCCGAACAGGGCTTCGAAGGACGGGATCGCCTGGCCGATCAGCATGGCCAGGCCGTCTACCGTACGTAGCCCAAGGCTTTCCGCCTGCTGCAGGAAACCGGTGCGCAGCGGCTTGTAGACCATATCCATCACCACCACCCCGGACGGCGCGGCGTGGAACGGCGTATCGAGGCTCTCCCCATCGCCAAGGCCAGCGGACGTCGCGTTGACGATGGCGCCGGCGTCTTCCAGCGCATCGGCAAGCCGCTCGATCGGATAGGCCTGCACCCGACCGAACATCTCCGCCGCGGCCTGCGCCCGGGAGAAAGTGCGATTGACCAGGCGGACATCCGCTCCAGCCTGGCTCAGGGCCGCCACAGCGCCCTTGCCGGCGCCGCCGGCGCCAAGCACCACCACCGGGCCTGCATCGAGCCGCCATCCCGGCGCCTGGGCTTCGAAGGCCGCCAGCAAGCCTATCCCGTCGGTGTTGCGGGCTTCGACCTTCCCATCGGGACTGAACAGCAAAAGGTTCGCGGCCCCCGCCGCGGTCGCCGCCGCGTCGGCGATGTCGGCCATCCGCAGCGCATTCTCCTTGAACGGCAGTGTCACATTCAGGCCGCGGACGCCGCTCAGGCGCAGTCCGTCGACCAGGGTTTCAAAGCCGCTGGCGGGAGGCGAGAACGGCGCATAGATCGCGTCCAGCCTCAGGCCTGCGATCCAGGCGTTGTGGATCAGCGGACTCAATGAATGGCGGACGGGCTGGCCAACCACCCCCGCCACCATGGCGGCTCCGGAAACTGTCGTCATACCGTCGCCAGACCCTCACGCCGCAGCAGGCCCAGCACCGGCAGCAGCGGCAGGCCCAGGATGGTGAAATAGTCGCCCTCGATGCGGTCGAACAACTGCGCGCCCAGGCCCTCCAGGCGATAACCGCCCACGCAGGCCTGCACGGCCTCGCCCTCCTGCGTGAGGTAATCGTCCAGGAAGGCGTTGCTGAACGACCTCATGGTCAGGGTCGCGCGCCCTTCATGCCGCCAGACCAGCGCACCCGAACGAGCCGCCGCGAGGCCGGCGTGAAGGACGTGGGTCCTGCCCCGCAGTTCCAGCAGCTGGCTGCGCAGGTCGTCGACCGACGAAGGCTTGTCGAACAGCCGGCCATCCAGATCCAGCGTCTGGTCGGCGCCCAGCACCAGCCCGTCCAGGCGGGTGGAGACCTCGACCGCCTTCGCCTCGGCCAGGATCCTGGCCACCTCCGGGGGCGAAGCGCCCTGGTTCAGGTGTTCGAGCTTGATCGCCGCCTCGTCCACCCGGGCGGCTTCGGCCTGGAAGGAGACCCCGGCCGCCGCCAGCACGGCCTTGCGCGCGGCGCTCTGGGACGCCAGGACAAAACGGTCGCTCATGCGTTGGACTCGCCGCCGACCAACCGGGTGGCCAGCAAGTTCATCACCGAGGCCGCGGTCTCCTCGACCGAGCGGCGGGTGACGTCGATCACCGGCCAGCCCTGCTTTTCGAACAGCCGGCGAGCGCGGATGGTCTCCTCCCGCACGGCGTCCACATCCACGTAGGAACTTTCCCGGGTCTCGTTGAGCGACAGCAACCGGTTGCGGCGGATCTGGATCAGCCGGTCGGGAGAGACCAGCAGGCCTACGATCAGGGCGCGGCTCAGGCTGAACAGCTTCTCCGGCAGGGGTGCGCCGGGCACCAGCGGAACGTTGGCGGCGCGGACGCCGCGGTGAGCGAGATAGATACAGGTCGGGGTCTTGGAGGTGCGGCTCACGCCCACCAGCACCACGTCCGCCTGCTCCAGGTCCTGGCCGCCCTGGCCGTCGTCGTGGCCAATGGCGTAGTTCAGCGCTTCGATCCGATTGAAGTAGTCGGTGTCCAGGGTGTGCTGCGCTCCGACCCGGGTGGTGAGCGAGGCGCCGAGATAGCGGCCGAAGGCTGCGGTCATCGGGTCCAGAGCGGCCATGCATGGCGTCTCCAGCCGGCGGCAACCCTCTTCCAGCTCGGCGCGCATCTCGCGGTCGACGATGGTGTGGACCACCACGCCGGGCGCGGCCTCAATCTCGCGCAGCACCCGCTCCAGCTGACGGGGCGAACGGATCAGCGGATAGATGTGCTCGATCGGCAGCACGTTGTCGAAGCGGGCGCACACCGCCTTGGTAATGGCGTTCAGCGTTTCGCCAGTCGAATCCGAGATCAGGTGCGCATGGAAGTAGGTGGCTAGGCGCTGCGGGGGCGGGGTCATGCAAATCCTGGGAAGGCGTTCACACCGTTCGAGGCGCCACAGTCGGTCGCACCTGATATCTGGGGACCGAGATGTGGATATTGCCCGGCTCTCCTGGGGATGGGAACACCCAACCGACCCCTTCGGGCGTCCTGCCCGAGTGGATTATCAACTGGCAGGTGAAAAACCGACCCCTTGGAGGCTCCTTTCTCCCCAGTCGGAAACCCCGATCGGGGGTCGCGAAAAGTTGTGGACGATCGACAGGCTCCGAAAGCCTTACCGCGTCGGTTAAGATAGGTTAACGAACTGTTAAATTTAAGCTTTCATTAACCTGGGGTTACCGTCCGGCTCACCGCCGCGACGTTCCTGGCGGGGATCAATCCTGGGGAAAAGCACTGGGTTTCGCACCACCGGAGCCTGACTTTCCAAACCGTCCCCACACCCACCTATCTCCATCACTCAAGTACATCTTTCATTAATCAGATTGGGGATGGAGAGCCGACTTGAGCATGGCCGCCAGTCGGGCTTTAAGGCGTCATGGACCTGACGGCCGGCACACCCAAACTTCTTCGGACCCTGGCTGGGGAGCGGACGGCTCGCCCACCGATATGGCTGATGCGCCAAGCGGGCCGTTATCTGCCCGAGTACCGCGCACTCCGGGAGACCGCGCCCGACTTCATCGCCTTCTGCCTGGATCCCGAAAAGGCCGCCGAGGCGACGTTGCAGCCGATGCGGCGCTTCCCTCTGGATGGCTCGATCGTGTTCGCCGACATCTTGCTGATCCCGCGCGCGCTTGGTCAGGACGTGTGGTTCGAGGTGGGGGAGGGGCCGCGTTTGGGCGCCTTGCCGGAGGTGAGCGCGCTCAGGGACAAGATCGAGCAGGTCGGCGAAGCCCTGAGCCCGGTGGGTGAAACGCTCAGCCGGGTGCGGAGCGCCCTGGAGCCGGACCGCACCTTGCTCGGTTTCGCCGGCGCGCCCTGGACGGTCCTGACCTATATGCTTGAGGGGAGGTCCAGCGATCGTACGGGGGCCCGCACCGCCGCCTATGCCGATCCGGAGCGGATCGACGCCTTGCTGGATGTGCTGGTGGAAGCGACCTGGCGCTATCTGGCCATGCAGGTGAAGGCGGGCGCCCAGGCGCTGGTGCTGTTCGAATCCTGGGCCGAAGGGTTGTCGGAAGACCTGTTCCAACGTCTGGTGGTGCAGCCTCACCAGCGCTTGCTCGTCCGACTGAGGGCGGCGGGCGTCGAAGCGCCGGTGATCGGTTTCCCCAGGGGAGGCGGGGCCTTGGTCGAGGATTATGCGGAAAAGGTTGAGGTCCAGGGGGTCGCCCTTGACACTCAGGCTTCCGCCGAGCTGGGCCGGCGGGTCCAGGCGAAGGGAAAGGTGATCCAGGGCGCCTTGGATCCACTCCTGCTCCGCGCCGGTGGTCCGGCGCTGGAGGCGCGGGTTGGCGCCCTGATGGAGCAATGGAGTGGTGGACCCCACATATTCAACCTCGGGCACGGGGTTCTGCCTGACACGCCGGTGTCACACGTGGAACAGGTGATCAGGCAGGTGACGGGCAGATGAGCGGATCAGGAAAGCGTCGGCTGGCGGTGGTGCTGTTCAACCTCGGTGGTCCGGACAGCCTGTCGGCGGTGCAGCCTTTCCTGTTCAACCTGTTCAACGACCCGGCCATCATCGGTCTGCCGTGGCCGTTCCGCCGGATGGTGGCGACAGCCATCTCCCGCTCGCGCCGGGAGGAGGCCAGCCATAACTACGCGCACATGGGAGGCGCCTCGCCCTTGCTGCCGGAAACGGAAAAGCAGGCCCGGGCGCTGGAGCAGAGGCTGAACACGACCCTGTCGGGGTTCGAGACCCGCACCTTCATCGCCATGCGCTACTGGAAACCGTTCACCGAAGAGGCGGTGCGGGCGGTGACCGAGTTCGCGCCCGACGAGGTGGTGCTGCTGCCGCTCTATCCGCAGTATTCGACCACCACGACCGGCTCGTCGGTCAAGGCCTGGAAGAAGCTGTACCGAGGGCCGGGACAGACCCGCGAGGTGTGCTGCTTCTTCGACGATCCATCCTTCGCCGCCGCCTATGCCCGTTTGATCCGCGAGACCTTCGAGACGGCTGGTCGGCCAAAAAACCTGCGGCTGCTGTTTTCGGCCCATGGCTTGCCCGAGAAGATCGTCAAGCGTGGCGATCCCTATCAGTGGCAGGTGGAACGAAGCTGCGAGGCGGTGATGCGTCAGCTCGGCGACGGCTGGGACTGGAGCATCTGCTACCAGAGCCGGGTCGGGCCGCTGAAGTGGATCGGACCATCAACGCCTGAAGCGATCGAGGCCGCGGCCGCGGAGGGGAAGGGCGTGCTGGTGGCGCCGATCGCCTTCGTGTCGGAACACGTCGAGACCCTGGTGGAGCTGGACCGCGACTACGCCGCCCTGGCGCGGGAAAAGGGCTGCCCCACCTTCCTGCGGGTCCCGGCGCTGGGTACGGAAGCAGGCTTTGTCGGCGGCCTGGCGGGGCTGGTCGCCGCGGCGCTGTTCAAGACAGCCTGCGCGCCGGGCGCTGGGGCCTGCGATCTCGGCCGGGCGAAATGCCCTTATCATCATGGGAGGGGCGCGGCGTGAACTACGACCTGTTCATTGGACTGCATATCCTGGCGGTGATCGCCTGGATGGCGGGCCTGCTCTATCTACCGCGGCTGTTCGCCTACCATACCCGCGCCACCCCGGGCTCGGAGATGGACGAGACCTTCAAGATCATGGAGGCCAAGCTTTACCGGATGATCATGACGCCGGCCTCGATCGTGGTCTTCATCCTGGGATGTTGCCTGATCTGGATCGACGCCCACATACGCGGGGACGGCCTGCGGTTCCTCGCCTCGCCCTGGATGTCGACCAAGCTGGCTGGGGTCCTGTTGATGTTCGGCTACCACGGCTTCCTGGGTAAGGCGCGCCGCGATTTCGCAGCCAATCGCAACAAGCGCTCGGAACGGTTCTGGCGGTTGTCGAACGAGATTCCGTTCCTGCTGGCCATCGTCATGGTCCTGGCCGTCACCACCAAGTTCGGCGGGGGCTGAAAGGTCGCCAAAGGTCGTTCTTGACCGTGCAACGCCTTTGTGTTGAACCTCTTTCTGTTCGGCGTGTCGCGCCGTTCCCCCGCCTTTACGACGCCTTCGGCCGCCGCTTTCCGGCTGGCCGACAGCACATCACATAGCGCGCCACGCGCCGGACGGCCCAAGCGCCGCCTGTCTGTGCAAGAGTTCTATCCATGTCCGACGACGCCACGCTCGATCCCACACTGGCCACCCAGGCTGAATCCACCACTGCCGAACTCCAGCGCATGTCGCTGCAGGAACTGAAGGACAAGCCGAGCACCGAGCTGGTCGCCTTCGCCGAAAGCCTCGAAATCGAGAACGCCTCGTCCATGCGCAAGCAGGACATGCTGTTCGCCATCCTCAAGGTGCTGGCGGAGGACGGTGTCGAGATCATCGGTAGCGGCGTGCTGGAAGTGGTGCAGGACGGCTTCGGCTTCCTGCGGTCGGCCGAAGCCAACTACCTTCCCGGTCCCGACGACATCTACGTTTCGCCCTCGCAGATCCGCCGCTTCGGCCTGCGCACCGGCGACACCTGCGAAGGTCCGATCCGCGCGCCGCGGGAGGGGGAGCGTTACTTCGCGGCCCTCAAGGTCGACACCATCAATTTCGAGAATCCCGAAGCGATCCGCCACAAGGTCCACTTCGACAACCTGACGCCGCTCTATCCCGAGAAGCGGCTGACCATGGAAATCGAAGACCCGACCCTGAAGGACCGTTCCGGCCGGGTGATCGACATCGTCGCCCCGCTCGGCAAGGGCCAGCGCTGCCTGGTGGTGGCGCCGCCGCGGGTCGGTAAGACGGTGATGCTGCAGAACATCGCCCGCTCGATCTCCACCAACCACCCGGAATGCTACCTGATCGTCCTGCTGATCGACGAGCGTCCGGAAGAAGTCACCGACATGCAGCGGACCGTGAAGGGCGAGGTGATCTCCTCCACCTTCGACGAGCCGGCTTCCCGTCACGTCCAGGTCGCCGAGATGGTGATCGAGAAGGCCAAGCGCCTGGTCGAGCACAAGCGCGACGTGGTGATCCTGCTGGACTCCGTCACCCGCCTCGGCCGCGCCTACAACACCGTCGTGCCGTCGTCGGGCAAGGTGCTGACCGGAGGTGTGGACGCCAACGCCCTACAGCGCCCCAAGCGCTTCTTCGGCGCCGCCCGTAATATCGAGGAAGGCGGCTCGCTGACCATCATCGCCACCGCCCTGATCGACACCGGCTCGCGGATGGACGAAGTCATCTTCGAAGAGTTCAAGGGCACCGGTAACTCGGAAATCGTGCTCGACCGCAAGGTGGCCGACAAGCGCGTATTCCCGGCCATGGACATCCTCAAGTCCGGCACCCGCAAGGAAGAGCTGCTCACCCCGCGCGACGTGCTGCAGAAGACCTACGTGCTCCGCCGCATCCTCAACCCGATGGGGCCACAGGACGCGATCGAGTTCCTGCTCGACAAGCTGCGCCAGACCAAGAGCAACGCCGAGTTCTTCCAGTCGATGAATACCTGATCGCCAAAGCCCTTCCGGTTCGAATGCATCCATTCGAACCGGGAATGGGGGCGAAGCGGCGGTCTGGCCTACAGGGTCAGGATCGTCGCGCCGGTGGTCTGGCCGGCTTCAAGCGCGTCGTGCGCCTTGCGCACCTCGTCCAACGGCCAAGTCTGGCCGATCTCCACCTTCACCGCACCCGACTGGATCACGTCGAACAACGCCTGAGCGGCGGTGTTCAGCTCGCCTGAGCTGACGACATAATCCCCAAGCGTTGGCCGGGTGAGATAGAGCGATCCGTTCTGCGACAGCCGGAGCGGCGCCACCGGCGGCGCGGGGCCCGAAGCGTTACCGAAGCTCACCAGCAGCCCTCGGCGGCTCAAGGACTTCAGGCTGGCGTCGAAAGTGACCGCACCCACGGAGTCGTAGACGACCTGCACACCCTGGCCGGAGGTGAGGGCGCGCACCCGTTCGGCGATGTCCTCGCCATGGCTGCGGACAATAAGCGCGTCGCAGCCTCGCTCGCGGGCGAAAGCGGCCTTTTCGTCGTTTCCGACTACGCCGATCACCCGCACGCCGAGATGATGCAGCCATTGGGTCAGCAGGACGCCCACGCCGCCGGCGGCCGCATGGACCAGAACCGTGTCGCCGGCTTTCAGGGGCCAGATGCGCCGGGCCAGGAACTCGGCGGTCAGGCCTTTCAGGGTCGTCGCCGCGGCGATCTCGAAACTGATCCCGTCCGGCAGCTTCACCAGGCGATCGGCGGAGACGCCATTGGCCTCCGCGTAGGCGCCCGGAAGCAGGGCGTAGGTGACGCGGTCGCCGACCTGGACGTTGGAGACGCCCTCACCGACCGCTTCCACCACACCGGCGGCTTCGCTGCCAAGGATGGCGGGAAGCGACATCGGATAGACGCCGGAGCGGCGGTAGATGTCGATGAAGTTCAGTCCGACGGCGTGGTGGCGCACGAGGGCCTGTCCGGATCCGGCGACGGGCGTGGGAACGTCCGCCACCTCCAGCACCTCGGAGCCCCCGGTGCGGATGATCCGGACAGCGCGCATCAGCCGAGCGTCCGCTTGAACAGGCCAACGGTCCGTTCATTGGCCTTGGCGGCGTCAGCAGCGTCGTAATGCTCCCCACCTTCGCGAGCGAAGGCATGGTCGCGGTCCGGGTAGGTGATGACCTCGACCTGGGCGTGGTTCTTCAGCCCGGTGAGGATGCGCTCGCGGGCGGCGTCGTCGGAGAACTTGTCCTGTTCCGCAATGTGCAGCATCAGCGGCCGGGACAGGCGCTCCACCTCGGCGAGGTGGGCGTCGAGCCCCACGCCGTAATAGGAAACCGAGGCGTCGGAATCGGTGCGGGTGGCCGCCAGGAAGGCCAGCTTGCCGCCCAGGCAATAACCCACGACGCCAGCCTTACCGTTCGCGCCGGGCATTTGCCGGGCGAAGGTGAGGGTGGTCTGGATGTCCTCCATGCCCTTGTCCACGTCGAAGGCGTTCATGAGGGCGAAGGCTCTTTCCCACTCGGCCTGGCTCTTGTCGGTGATGTCCACACCGGGTTCGATGCGCCAGAACAGGTCGGGCGCTATGGCCAGATAGCCCTGCGCGGCGAGGTTGTCGGCCACTTGCCGCATCACCGCGTTGACCCCGAAGATCTCCTGGATCACCACCACCACAGGCGCCGTGGCGGCGGCTGGGCGGGCGACATAGGCCTTGAACTCTCCGTCAGGGGTGGGAATGGTCAGGTACGCGCCGCTCATCAGCTACTCCGTTGCTGTAGTTCGCGGCGATTTAGCCTGTCGCGCGGCTTCGCGCGCATAACAAACTCGTGCCCCGGAGATTGCGGCGATGAAATTCAAGATCGAAGCCGAATGCACGCCCGAGGAAGCGCGTTCTTTCCTGGGGCTTCCGGACGTCAGCAGCCTGAACGACCAGCTGGTGGAAGAGATGAAGACGCGCCTGTCGGCCAATGTGGCCTTGCTCCAGCCCGAGGAGCTGGTGCGCAACTGGATGAGCTTCGGCGGTCAGGCGCAGGAGCAGTTCATGCGGATGATGACCGCGGCGACCAGCGCAGGGATCGGCGGGGCCCCCGGCAAGCGATGAGGGACGGCGTTTTCGCCCTGGCCACAGCGCCGGGACGGGCCGCGATCGCAGTGATGCGAATGTCCGGCTCGGGCGTGGCTGCGGTGGTCGAACAGCTGACGGGGCGGCTTCCGCAGCCGCGCCGGGCTTCGACGCGCCGCCTGCGCGACCCCTCCACCGGCGAAGTGGTGGATGAGGCCCTGGTGCTGTGGCTGCCCGCGCCGGGCAGTTTCACGGGGGAAGACAGCGCCGAGCTTCACCTGCACGGCGGCATGGCGGTGGTCGCGCGCATCACTGAATTGCTGCAGCAGCTCGGCTTGCGGCTGGCGGAGCCGGGCGAATTCACCCGCCGTGCTTTCGAGAACGATCGCCTGGACCTGGCTCAGGCCGAAGCCGTGGCCGACCTGGTCGATGCGGAGACCGAAGCCCAGCGCCGGCAGGCGCTGGCGCAGTTACGAGGCGACCTTTCCAGACGCCACGAAGCCTGGCGCGCCGGTCTCCTCGACGCCCTGGCGATGCTCGAAGCCGCCATCGATTTCCCGGACGAGGACCTGCCGGACGCGCTCGTCGCCGAGGCCCGCGGGCGGCTTGGCCGGGTGGCGGCGGAGGTGACGGAGGCGTCGAGGGATACACGTGGCGAGCGGGTAAGGGAGGGCTATCGCATCGCCCTGATCGGCGCGCCCAACGCCGGCAAGTCCAGCTTGCTGAACGCTCTGGCTGGCCGAGATGTGGCCATCGTCACGGAGGTCGCCGGCACCACCCGCGATGTGTTGGAGACGCCGTTCCTTCTTGGCGGCTACAGCGTCGTGCTGGCGGACATGGCGGGCTTGCGGGCGACCGAGGATCGGGTCGAGGCCGAAGGGGTCCGCAGGGCCAACGCATGGGCGACGGGCGCCGATCTCCGCCTGCTGGTGGTGGACGGTTCAGCCTCCGAATCCAGTTGGGTGGATCCGGCCACGCTTCTGACCAGGGGTGACCTGGTCGTGCTCAATAAGTCTGACCGGGCGCCCGGGAACGACCTGGAAGCGGCGAAGGCCTGGGCTACCTCGCATAGTACCGAGGTTCTCGACCTGGCGGCGACGGAAAGCGTGGAGGGGCTGCGAGCCTGGCTGGTTCGTAAGACCACCCAGGCGATGTCAGGGGCCGAGGTTCCGGCCGCGACCCGCCTGCGGCATCGGGAGGCGCTGGTCACGGCTTCGGGGTTTCTGGATCGGGCCCTATATGGAGAGGGTGATCCGGAATTGGTTGCCGAAAATATCCGTTTGGCGGCGCGCAGCCTGGAGCGTATAGCCGGCCGCCTGGATCCCGAGTCCGTGTTGGATCGGGTATTTTCAACCTTCTGCATTGGCAAATAGCCTGGCCCAGGCCGGCGATGGGGCGGAAGCTGTTTCACGTGGAACGCAGTTTCCCCGGAAAGTTTGGACGAGCGTCATGAGCGTCGCATCCCTCTGGGATGTCATTGTGGTTGGAGCGGGACACGCCGGCTGTGAAGCCGCGGCGGCGTCGGCGCGCGTCGGCGCGCGCACCCTGCTGTTGACCCATCGCCTCGACACCATCGGAGAGATGTCCTGCAATCCCGCGATCGGCGGCCTGGGCAAGGGACATCTGGTCCGGGAGATCGACGCCCTGGATGGCCTGATGGGCCGTCTGGCCGATGAAGCGGGAATCCAGTTCCGGCTTTTGAATCGTTCCAAGGGCCCCGCGGTTCGCGGGCCTCGGGCCCAGATCGATCGCAAGCTCTATCGTCAGGCCATGACCCGGGCCTTGGCTGCAGTTCCTGGCCTGGAAATCCGGGCTGGAGCGGTCGAGGATCTGATCGTGGCCGATGGCCGGGTCGAGGGCGTTCGCCTGGAATCGGGCGAGGAGGTCCGCGCCGCCTGCACGGTGTTGACCACCGGCACCTTCCTGGACGGCGTGATCCATCGCGGCGAGGAGCGGATCGCCGGCGGCCGGTTTGGCGACAAGCCCGCCATCGGCCTGTCCAGGCGGCTCTACGGCCTGAACCTGCGTATGGGCCGGTTGAAGACCGGAACCCCCGCGCGTCTGGACGGCGGTACGATCGACTGGGACGCGGTCGATCGCCAGGATGGCGATCCCATTCCGTCGCCCTTCTCCTATCTGACCTCGGAGATCACCCGCGCCCAGGTGGCTTGCGGCATCACGACGACAACGGCGGAAACCCATCGCATCATCGCGGAGCGGCTGAGCGAGTCGGCCGTCTACGGCGGCCGCGCGACCGGCCGGGGACCTCGCTACTGTCCGTCGATCGAGGACAAGGTGGTTCGGTTCGCCGACAAGTCGGCGCACCAGATCTTCCTCGAGCCCGAGGGCCTGGACGATGACACCGTCTATCCGAACGGCATCTCCACCTCGGTCAGCGCCGAGACCCAGCTCGCCTTCCTGCGCACCATCCCCGGCCTCGAACGGGTCGAGGTGCGCCGCTACGGCTATGCGATCGAATACGACTACGTTGATCCACGTGAACTCGACCCGACCCTGGAGCTGAAGAGTCTCCGAGGGTTGTTCCTGGCCGGTCAGATCAACGGAACCACCGGATACGAGGAAGCCGCCGCCCAGGGCCTGGTGGCGGGGATGAACGCCGCGCGGACCGCGAGCGGCGGGGTAGGGGAGACCTTCGCCCGGGACGAAGCCTATATCGGGGTCCTGATCGACGATCTGGTCACGCGTGGCGTTACCGAGCCCTACCGGATGTTCACCAGCCGAGCGGAATTCCGCCTGACCTTGCGTGCGGATAACGCCGACCAACGGCTCACCGCGCGGGGTGAACAGCTCGGCCTGATCGGGGCGACCCGCGCGGCTGCCTTTAGCCATAAGGCTGAGGCCCTTGCCGCGGCGCGTATTCGCAGCCGCGAGCTGACGCTTTCGCCGGCCGAGGCGGAATTGCTGGGGGCCAAGGTGAACGCCGATGGGCGCCGGCGCACTCTGATCCAGCTGCTGGCCCACCCGGACATTTCTTTCGAGAAGCTCGTTGCGGCTTGGCCGGAGCTGGCCGACTGGTCGCCGCTCGTGCAGGAACAGATCGAAATCGACGCGATCTATGATGGCTATCTCGACCGGCAGACGGCGGACATCGCCGCTTTCCGCCGCGACGAGGACCTGCTCCTGCCCGCCGATCTCGACTACCGGAAGGTGGGGGGCCTATCGGGAGAGGCCCGTGAAAAGTTGGAGGCTGTCCGTCCCGCGACCCTGGGGCAGGCCGGCCGGATTGAAGGCGTCACCCCTGGCGCGTTGACTGCATTGTTGGCCCATGTCCGACGCCGCGCCGGAGCCGCTTAACGCGGAAGCCCTGGAATTCGGGGCAGACGCCTTCGCCCGTCAGATCGGGGCGACGGATCGTCAGATGCAGGATCTTGAGCAATTCCGGGTGCTGCTCGAGGATTGGAACGAGCGCATGAACCTGGTCGGTCCTACCGCTATGGCCAGCTTCTGGCTTCGGCATGCCTACGACAGCGCACAATTGTTGCACGTGGAACCTTCGGCGCTACGGTGGGCCGACATCGGGGCTGGTGCGGGCTTTCCTGGCCTGATCTTGGCTATACTCCTGAAGGATCATGAAGGTGCGCAACTGCACCTGATCGAAAGTATGGCCAAGCGCGTGCGCTTCCTGGAGGCGGTGAGCGAGACGCTGCAGCTTCCGGTCCAGATTCATCATGGGCGGGCGGAAACCACGCCGGTCCCGGCGGGCCTGGAAATCGTGACCGCGCGGGCCTGCGCGCCATTCCCTCGCTTATTGGGCTATACGGAACATCTGTTTCGGGCCGGCGCGCGCGGGGTGTTTCTCAAGGGTCGGGATGTCGAATCCGAGTTGACCGAAGCTCGCCGACACTGGAAGTTCCAGGCCGAACTCCTGCCCAGTCAAAGTGACTCATCGGGGCGTATCGTCCGGATTGAAAGGCTCAGCCGTGCCTGACGTCTCCAGCGGTCCTCGTGTCCTGGCCATCGCCAACCAGAAGGGCGGGGTGGGTAAGACCACGACGGCGATCAATCTGGGCACCGCCCTGGCGGCGGTGGGCCAGCGCACCCTGCTGCTCGACATCGATCCCCAGGGCAACGCCTCCACCGGCTTGGGCGTACCCAAGGTCGCGCGCACCTCGACCATGTACGATGTGCTGATCGCCGAGCAGCCGCTGTCTGGCGCGATCGTGAAGTCATCCGTGCCGGGCCTGGACTTGGCGCCCGCGGACGCCGACCTGTCGGGGGTGGAGATCGAGCTGGGTCACCAAGCCCGCCGGAGTTACCGCCTGCGTGACGCCATCGCCGCTCTGCATACCCACGGCCAGCCCTACGAGTATGTCCTGATCGATTGCCCGCCGTCGCTGAATCTTCTGACGGTGAACGCCATGACCGCCGCGGATGCGGTGCTGGTGCCGCTGCAGTGCGAATTCTTCGCCCTCGAAGGCCTCAGTCAGCTGATGCGTACGGTGGAGCTGGTGCGAGGCAGCCTGAACCCGAAGCTGGAAATCCAGGGCGTCGTCCTGACCATGTATGACCGGCGGAACAGCTTATCGTTGCACGTGGAACAAGACGTTCGGGCGCACTTCGGGGAGAAGGTCTACCAGACGGTCATACCGCGCAACGTGCGCGTGTCGGAGGCGCCCTCGTTCGGCAAGCCGGCCCTGGTCTACGACCTCCATTGCGCCGGCAGCCAAGCCTACATGAAGCTGGCCAGCGAACTGATCGCGCGCGAGAAGACACGGCGCGCCGCCGCTAACGCGGCATAAGGAGCAGGTATGGCGGAAGCGAGCAGCCGGAGGGGTCTGGGCCGGGGTTTGTCGGCTCTGTTGGGCGAAGCCGAGCCGATTGGCGCTCCGGTGGGAGAGCGTGCGTCCGGTGTCGCCCCGATGGAGACCCCGGTCGAACTGCTGCGCCGAAATCCGGATCAGCCCCGCCGCATGTTCTCCGAGCCCGAGCTGGAGGAATTGGCCGCATCAATCCGTGAGCGCGGCGTGCTGCAGCCGATCCTGGTTCGGCCCGCGCCAGGCGCGCCCGGGGAGTATCAGATCGTCGCCGGCGAGCGGCGCTGGCGGGCGGCGCAGCGGGCGAACCTGCACACCGTGCCGGTCATCGTGCGCACCTTCGACGACGCCGAAGTGGCCGAGATCGGCGTCATCGAGAACATCCAGCGGGCGGACCTCAACGCGCTTGAAGAGGCGCAGGGCTACCGCCTGTTGATGGATCGCTTTGGCCGCACCCAGGAAGCCATCGCCAAGACCGTTGGCAAGAGCCGCAGCCACATCGCCAACATGCTGCGGCTGCTCAACCTGCCGGGCCCCGTGCGGGAACTGGTGGAGGCCGGGCGGCTTTCGGCTGGCCACGCCCGGGCGATCGCGGCCTCTCCAGACCCGGCCTACCTGGCCAAGACCATCGTCGAAGGCGAGCTCAGTGTTCGTCAGGCCGAGGCCCTGGCGCGCAAGGCGCAGGACCGCGTGGAGCGGGCCCAGACGCGCACGTCCTCGGGTGATCGTCCCGCCCGTGGTGGTGGGGGCAAGGACGCCGACACCCGCGCGCTCGAGCAGGACCTGTCCGATGCGCTTGGCCTGGCGGTCGAGATTGTCGATCGGGAAGGCGCCGGCGAGGTGAGGGTGCGCTACGCGAGCCTCGAGCAGCTCGACAACATCTGCCAGCGGTTGTCCGGCAGCGGCATCTGAGCTCTCAGGGAGCGTAAGCCTTTACGAAGCGGCGGGCGCATTCGCGGGCATGGGCGTGGACGTTCTCCGGTTTGATCTCCGCTTCCAGCCCGAGCAGGAGGCGGATCTGGACGCCCGCGGCGACGATCCCCACGAAGATATCGGCGGCCTGCGCCGGGTCTTCGACCAGGATTTCCGCGACGGGGGCATGGGCCAGGAATTCAGCCAGGCGCAGCCGCGCGGCCCGTGTGCCGGCGTCGTAGATGATCCGCGCCAGGTCGGGCATCTCGGTCGCGCTGGTCACACCCATCCGGAGAAGATGGATCGAATTGGGCGAGAGGATCAGGTCGAGTATGGCCTCGGCATAGGAGGCGAGGGTGTCTTCCACCCGGTCTCCAGGCTCCGCCTGATCGAGCGGGGTAGTGATGCGGCTGCGGCGGCGTTCGACCAGGGTCCGCACCAGCTCGGTCTTGGAGCCATAGTGATTGTAGATGGTCTGCTTGGAGACACCCGCGCGGCGCGCGACCTCTTCGATCGGGGCGTGGACACCGCGTTCGGCCAGGACCTCGACGGCGGCGTCGAGGATGGCTTCGTGCTTTCGGACGTCGATCTGGCCCAGCGCGCGCGGCATGGTGAAAGTATGGACGTCGGCGTCCAAAAACAAACCCGTTAATTGGTCGCGCCGTCTTTCCTTTATCGCCCGGAGACTACACATGAGCGGCATGACAGACGCATCGCTTCAGGCCGCCGAAGCCGTCCAGACGACCGCGGCCCAGACCCCCTTGGCGCAAATCCCGGTCACTGTGCTTACGGGTTACCTCGGAGCCGGGAAGACCACCTTGCTGAACCGGATCCTGACCGAGGATCACGGCCGTCGCTATGCGGTGATTGTCAACGAATTCGGTGAGATCGGAATCGACAACGACCTCGTGGTGGATACCGACGAGGAAGTGTTCGAGATGAACAACGGGTGCGTCTGCTGCACCGTGCGCGGGGATCTCATCCGGGTGTTGTCCGGCCTGATGCGGCGGCAGACTCCGGGGAAGCGGGCTTTCGACGCCATCGTGGTCGAGACCACCGGCCTGGCCGACCCGGGCCCTGTGGCCCAGACCTTTTTCGTCGACGAGGACGTGCGCGCGAAGACGCGCCTGGACAGCGTCACCACGGTGGTCGACGCCAAGCATGTGCTGCTCCGGATAGCCGACAGCCGCGAGGCGCGTGAGCAGATCGCCTTCGCCGACCAGATCGTCCTCAACAAGACCGACCTAGTAGAGCCGGCGGAACTGGCCGAAGTCGAGCGGCGGCTGAGGGCGATGAATCCGCTGGCGCCGATCCACCGTGCGGTGAAGTCCGACGTCCCGCTGACCACCATCCTGGGCCGCGGGGGCTTCGACCTCGACCGCATCGTCAGCCTGGAGCCGGAATTCCTCAATCCGGCTCACGGCGAGGCGGGGCATGTGCATGACGAGCACTGCGGCCATGATCACGACCACGACCATCACCACCATCATGGCGGTCACGATCATGAGGACCAGGACATCCAGGGAGTCTCGGTGACCTCGGAGCGTCCGCTGGACGGCCAGAAGGTCACCCGCTGGCTCAACGAGCTGCTGCAGGCCCAGGGCCCGGACATCCTGAGGGCCAAGGGCATCCTGGACGTGAAGGGCGAGGACCGGCGGCTGGTGTTCCAGGCCGTCCACATGATCCTGGATGGCGACCTGCAGAAGGCCTGGCGGCCGGAGGAACGGCGTTATAGCCGTATGGTCTTCATCGGCCGCAATCTCGACAGGGCTCGGCTCCAAGCTGGACTGTCGAGCTGCGAGGCTTGACCAGATCGGTTTTTATCCGGGTCGAATTGGCTGGCTCGAAAGGGACTTGATCAGATCAATCAACGACCTTGATTTGAACCGCCGCGCCATGGGGTACGTCCAGCATCTGATGGTGAATGTCGGCCATCCCGACTAACCACTCACGGACGGGGGCCACGCAGATGTTTCCGACTTCGTATCGGCCTTCCTGGAAGGTGAGGGGAAAGATCAAGGCAAAGCATTCGCCTGGACCGGGCTTCTTGCCAGCTTCGTGCAGGCGCCTGACAAGCTCGGGAAGGAACCACTCTTCGATGGTCGGGCGCCAGGGTCGCCCGACGCGCTGCGAGCCAAGATAGGCGTGAAATTCCTCGGCGCTGTCAGCGACCTGCTCGACAAGGCCGGTCCCGCACTCGAGCCAGAACACACCTCCCGTGGCCTTTTCGAGAAAGATGCCCCCGAACTTCGAGCAGAGGACCACTTTCCAGGGCTCGGGGATCAGCCAACTCCATGCTGCGGCGGCCTCCGCGGCGATCTGTTCGTCGAGCACGAACGCGATGTCGTGCCAACTGGTGCTACCGGCTGGTCCGCGTCGAAAACGCCAGCGCTTTCCGAACATATCCCTGAGCTGTCGACGGATGCGCCGGATCACTTTTCATTCCCCTCGCTCGCAGCGTCTTGTGCCGAGAGCGATAACCACCTCATCTCAATCGGCGATCAAAAAGCCAGTAAGAACAGCGCCCCTATTATCGGAAATGCGCCGCCTGGCGACCCAGTCCAAGCGATCGAAGCCGGGCATAGAAAAACCCGGACCGAGTTCCGCATCGGGCGGTTCAGTCCGGGTTTCGGGTCTTTCAGACGGCCGAGGTCACCCTCGGCCGAATGGGCTTATCAGACGCGGTCTTCGGTGATCAGCGAGACCTTGTAGAAGCCGTTCTTCTGCAGGTTGTTCAGCACGGACATGAAGGCGTCGTACTTAACTTCCTTGTCGGCGCGGATGTAGACCGTCTCGTCCTGGGGGTGAGCCACGGCCAGGGCGCCGACCAGATCCGAGGTCAGGGTCTCGAGGTGGGTTTCGCGGGGACCGACGAAGATGGCGCCGGACTTCTGCAGCGAGATCACGGTCGGCGGCTTCGGCGGCTTGGCCGAATTCGGCAGGGCGGGCGGCAGGTCGAGCTTGATCGACACCGTCGCGAGCGGCGCGGCCACCATGAAGATGATCAGCAGCACCAGCATGACGTCCACCAATGGGGTGACGTTCATGTCGGCGTTGGTGGCGACCGTGAATTTTGATCCGCCCGACGGGCCAGAAAGCTGCGCACCCATAAACCTGGGACTCCCGTGTAGACCCGCTTCCGCAGGCGCTTTCCACGACCTTTTGCGCGTAACCTGCGAGATGTAAAGAGCCGCCTCGACAGGAAAGCCGAGTCAGGCCTTGGGAAATGCAATGAGTCCGCTCCAGTATGACGCCCAGGTGACCGCCGCCCATTTCGACGGCGCCGGCCAGGCCTATTTCGTTCTCGGGGATGGCGCCGTGCGCGGGCCTGGCCTTGAGCCGCACCGTCCGCATGATGGCGCGGCGCTTTGTAGCGTGCTGCATCCTTCGGGCAGCGGCGTGCTGACCGGGGGAGACGACGGCAGGGTGTGTTGGACCCGTCCCGAAGGTGTGACGGAGATTCATGCCGGCGGCCGGTGGGTCGACGCCATCGACGCCAGCGCCGCCTCCGGCCTGATCGCCTTCGCCGTGGGGCGGGACCTGCATGTGCGTGATGTCGCGGACCCCGCGTTCGCCCGCGCCTTTCGGCACGAGCGCTCGGTGGCCGCCCTGGCTTTCGAACCAAAGGGCCGGCGGATCGCCGCCGCCACCTACGGGGGGGCGATGCTCTGGTACGCCCGCATCGCCGACCAGAAGGCGCAGATGCTCAAGTGGGCCGGCTCCCACATCGGCGTGGTCTGGAGCCCCAACGGCAAGTTCGTGGTCAGCGCCATGCAGGAGAACAGCCTGCACGGCTGGCGGCTGTCCGATGGCAAGGACATGCGGATGGGCGGATATCCGTCCAAGGTCCGGAGCATGGCCTTTCTCTCGGACGGCCTGATGCTGGCCACTTCCGGGGCGGCGGGCGCGGTGGTCTGGCCCTTTGCTGGCGCCAATGGTCCGATGGGCAAGGAAGCGGTCGAGCTTGGCTACCAGGAAGGCGCCGAGGTGACGCGTGTGGCGGCGGCGCTGGCGGGCAAGCTGGTCGCCGGAGGGGTGTCGGACGGACGCGTGTGGACGGCGGACCTTGGGAATGGCAGGACGACGATGATCGAGGCGGGAGCGGGGGCGCCGGTCACGGCGCTGGCGGTCTCGGCCGATAGCCGGCGTCTGGCCTTTGGGGACGAAAATGGCCGCGCCGGCGTTATCGAACTGGCTGCCTAGAACCTGACCGGAACATATGGGGAAGCGAACGTGTCGATGCGCGTATTGATCGTGGAGGATGAAGCGCTGGTCGCCATGCTGCTGGAGGACATGCTGGTCGATGCGGGGCATAGCCTGGCGTTCACCGCCAGCAGCGTCGCGGAGGCCCTGGATTATGTCCGCGACCATGGCGACGCGTTCGATTTCGCGATCACCGATGTCAACCTGGCTGGGGAGCCCAGCTTTCCGGTGGCGGAGGCGCTGGCGGCAGCGGGCAAGCCCTTCGCGTTTTCGACCGGCTACGGCCCGGGCAGCCTGCCTCCTGCATGGCGCGACCGGCCGATCCTGGGCAAGCCGTTCGGGACCGCCGATGTGATGAAGGTGCTGGGCGGCTGACGGGCTCTAGATCTGGCCTACGGTCTTGAGGCGGGCGCGGGGGTGGACTTCGTTCTGCGACATGACCACCGTCTGGCCGCGGAACCGCTCGACGATTGAGCGGACATAGGGACGGATCGCCGGGCTGGTCAGCAGGACGCCGGTCTCGCCGATCCGGGCGGCCTGGTCGAAGGTCTCGCGCACCGATCGGATGAACTGCTGCAGTTTCGAAGGCGCGAGCGCGAGCTGCTTCTCCTCGCCGGAGCCGATCAGGGCGTCGGCGAACGCCTGCTCCCAGTCGGGCGAGAGGGTGATGATCGGCAGGGCCCCGTCGTCGCCGCGATTGGCCCAGCACAGCTGGCGGGCCAGCCGGGTGCGGACGTGCTCGACCAGGCCGCCGACGCCCGACGACTGCCCCGCGGCCTCGCCGATGCCCTCCAGGATCAGGGGCAGGTCGCGGACCGAGACCCGCTCCTTCAGCAGCGCCTGGAGCACGCGCTGCAGGGTGGTGGCCGTCACCACGCCCGGTATCAGGTCGTCGGCCAATTTCTTCTGATCGGGCGTCAGCTCCTTGAGCAGCTTCTGCACCTCCGCATAGGAGAGCAGGTCGGCCATGTTGTCCTTCAACACCTCGGTCAGGTGGGTGGTCAGCACCGTGGCGGGGTCGACCACGGTGTAGCCCCGGAAGGTGGCTTCCTCGCGCAGGCCTTCGTCGATCCAGGTGGCGGGAAGGCCGAAGGCGGGCTCGCGCATATGCTCGCCGGGCAACTCCACCTGGCCGCCACGGGGATCCATCGCCATCAGGCAGCCCATGCGCACCTCGCCGGTGCCTGCGTCCATTTCCTTGATCCGCAGGGCGTAGCCCTGGTTGGCCAGGCGCATGTTGTCCAGGATCCGCACCGACGGCATGACGAAGCCATAGTCGGTCGCCAACGTGCGGCGCAGCGCCCGGATCTGGTCGGTGAGCTTGCGCCCGTCCAGGTCGTTGATCAGGCCGAGCAGGTTGTAGCCCAGCTCGATCTTCACCTCATCGATGGCCAGG
>JBARAK010000541.1:0-2043 GCA_049791955.1 Caulobacteraceae bacterium | reverse complement strand
GACCACGCGCGCGCCGGCCGAGGCGTAGAGCCATTCCAGCTCGCGTTGCACCTGCAGCGCCAGTTCGCGGGTGGGGGCGATCACCAGGGCCAGGGGCTCAGTGGCGGGGGGCATGCCGCCGGACGCGTCCAGCAGGTCGCCGGCCAGGGCCAGGCCATAGGCCACGGTCTTGCCGGAGCCGGTCTGGGCGGAGACCAGCAGGTCGCGGCCGTCGGCATCGGCCTGGACCACGGCGGTCTGGACCGGCGTCAGCTCGGTGTAGCCGCGTGCGTCGAGGGCGCGCGAGAGCGCTGAGGGAAGGTCGGGGAGGGACATGGGAATCGTGAACGCCGCGCGACGGACGCGGCCTTGAGCCGAGTCCAACAAGCCGCGCACTTAAGTCAGGTTGTGCACTGCGGCAAGACCGCCTGCCGTCGCAGGCCCTGTCCATCTCGCAAAATATCCGCCGCCTGAAGCAAGTCGGCTGCTGAAACAAACTGTCAGTGGGGCCTGCTAGGGTGGCCGCCCATGTCGAGAACCAACCGCCTCCTGTCGCTGCTGCAACTGCTTCGGGCGCGCAGCTTCCCGGTCACCGCCGCCGTCCTGGCCGCGGAACTGGGGGTGTCGGAGCGCACGCTGTACCGCGACGTGGCCAGCCTGGTCGCCCAGGGGGCGCCGATCCAGGGAGAGGCGGGCCTGGGCTATGTGCTGCGGCCGGGGCTGTTCCTGCCGCCGCTGATGCTGACCGAGGACGAGACCGAGGCGGTGGTGCTCGGCCTGGGCTACGTCGAGCAGCGTGGCGATGCCTCCCTGGGCGCGGCGGCCCGCGCGGCGCTGGTCAAGATCGCGGCGGTGCTGTCGCCGCGGGCGCTGGAGGCGCTGCGCAATCCCACCGTGCTCGCCAGCCCGGTCTGCGGCGACTTCCCGAAGAACGTGGTGGAGCTTGGGGTCCTGCGCGAGGCGATCCGCGCCCAGGCCAAGCTGCGGCTCGACTATGTCGACGTGAACGGGGCGCGGACCGACCGGGTGGTGTGGCCGATCGCGCTGGGCTTCCTCAACGCCACCCGGGTGCTGGTCGCGTGGTGCGAACTGCGCAAGGACTACCGCACCTTCCGCACCGACCGGATCGGGGCGGCGCACAACACCGACGAGCGCTATTCCGGCCGGCGCAGCGTGCTGCTGCGGACCTGGCGCGTGCAGATGGGGCTGGAGGCCGACGACGTCTTCGCTCCTGACAGAAACTGACGGGACGGCGCCTTACGTCCTGTCGCGGTGAGACAGGAGGTCCCCATGCGCCAGGTACAGCTTCCGCTTCCCGCCGCGGTGGACGGGTTCGTGACGGCGATGAACGCCGCCGACGGCGCGGCCATCCTGCAGGTGTTCGCCGATGACGCCCTAGTCAACGACATCCGCCGCGAGTTCCGCGGCCGGCGAGCGATCAGGAGCTGGATCGACCAGGAGGTGATCGGCGCCAAGGTCACCCTGTCGGTCATGGGCTTCCGCGAGCACTACGGCGACATCATCGTCACCGGCCGGATCGACGGCGAGTACGACAAGACCGGCCTGCCCGATCCGCTGGTGATGACCTTCTACTTCACCCTGCGCTTCACCACGCACGGCGACCGGATTGTCCAGCTGATCATCATCCACAACAGCTGACAGCTCAGGCCGCGTCCTCCCCCGGCAGCGCCAGGGCTTCGCCGAGGGTCTCGCGGCGGATGCGGGGGCTGAAGCCGGGGCCGCTGACGATCAGGCCGTAGCTGAGCACCCACAGATAGCAGGCGGCGGGGATCAGCAGGCTGATGCTAAGCCCGGCCAGGTCGGCCACGCGCCCGGTGACCAGGGGCACCACCGCCCCGCCGACGATGGCCACGCACAGCACGCCCGAGCCGGCGGCGACCTCCTCGCCCAGGTCCTCGATGGCCAGGGTGAAGATGGTCGGGAACATGATCGAATTGAACAGCCCCACGCCCAGCGCCAGGGCGGCGGCGAGCGGCCCGATGCTGAGGCTCGACCCCAGCGTCAGCAGGCCGGCGACGATCCCGCAGGCGGCCAGCATCCGGC
>JBARAK010000540.1:0-4783 GCA_049791955.1 Caulobacteraceae bacterium | reverse complement strand
GGACGGTCAGGCGCCCTCGGCCAGCCCCCCTTCAGGCAACACGGTCGATGAGGTCGTGGTGAGCGGCCACTTCCTGTCCCAAGGGTCGG
This sequence comes from Caulobacteraceae bacterium, assembly GCA_049791955.1. Lineage (GTDB taxonomy): Bacteria > Pseudomonadota > Alphaproteobacteria > Caulobacterales > Caulobacteraceae > CAHJWH01. The sequence goes on along the minus strand of JBARAK010000540.1, from coordinate 4,694 downwards.
TCAGCGCCACCAAGCTCGACATCCCGGTGCGCGACACGCCCTATTCGGTGGAGGCCTATACGGGCGACTTCCTGAAGGCGATCGGGACCGACCAGGTCTCCGACCTCTATCGCTACATGACCGGGCTGCAGCGCGCCGGCGAGACCGCCTACGACATGACGCTGCGTGGTTTCACCACCAGCTCCAACGACCGCAACGCCATCATGACCGACGGGCTGCCGGGCATGACCGTGCGGTTTGGTTCGCCGCCCACCGTCGGGACCGACCATATCGAGGTGGTGAAGGGGCCCGCCTCGCTGCTCTATGGTCAGTCGGAGCCCGGCGGCTTCGTCAACATCATCACCAAGACGCCACAGGACGTCGCCTCGACCGTGGTCAGCGTCCGCGGGACCGACGGGCTGAACAGCGTGGGCCACATCGGCGGCTATGATGTTTCCGTCGACTCGACCGGACCGATCGTCGCCGACAAGCTGCTGTACCGCCTGATCGCCGAGTACAATGACGATGACGGCTACCAGGACCACTCTTTCGACCGGGCCATCTACCTGGCCCCAAGCCTGACCTGGCGCGTCGACGACGCCACCTCGGCGACGCTCCAGGTCGAATACCGGTCGACCAAGACCAACTACATGAACACCCAGTTGATCGTGCCGCTGGCGGCGACCAACCTGAACCAGATCGCGCCGCTCACCACCAACTACACCAACCCGGGCGGCTACCAGACCGAGTCCGGCTTCACCGAGACCTTGCGCGTGAAGCATCGTTTCAGCGATTGGCTCACCTGGAACTTCGCCTTCCGCGACGTGGAGCATCAGGACACCGCCCACGCCTTCGACATCACCGGCATCGACGCCACCAACCCCGGCCAGCTCGACCTTCGCGCGCGCGGCCAGATCAACGACCGCTCCTACCGCTTCGGCGACACCAACTTCACCGCCACCTTCAACACCTTCGGCATCCAGCACAAGGCGATATTCGGGCTCAACCTCGGCCAGGAGATCGACGACTTCAACCGCACTCAGTATTGCGCACTCAACACCTTGTCTTCGACCAAGGTGGACCCGTCGTGCAACATCGGGAAGAACGTCTATACGATCTCCCTCAGCGACCCGAGCTTCGCCGGCATCCCCAGCCTCAGCTCATTCGGGCCGGGCAAGATCGGAACCGGCGGCAGCTCCCGCAACCACACCTACACCACCGACATCGCCGAAGGCGCCTACGCCTCGGACTACGTCACCCTCACCGAACACTGGAAACTGTCCTTCGGCATCCGCTGGGCGGAAGAGCAGCAAAGCAACAACGCCGACCTGCTTGAGGACATCTCGCCCTCCAAGTCCACCGACACCGCCGTGCTGCCCCAGGGCGGGATCATCTACCAACCCAACCGCCAGCTCTCGTTCTACGTCAGCGACAGCACCTCGTTCGTCCCCGTCCCGGCCAGCACGCGCGGACTGATCAGCCAGGGAACCTTCAAGCCCACCACGGGCAACGGAGTGGAAGGCGGGATCAAGACCAACCTGCTGGAAAACCGGGTCGACTTCACCACCGCCGTCTTCAGCATCGACCAGCACAATATCCTGACGCCGTTCTCGGGGAACGACCCGACCCAGTGCCCCACCGGCACGACCTGCCAGATCCAGGTCGGGGCGGCCCGTTCCACCGGCGCGGAGCTGGAGCTGAGCGCCCGCCCGCTGGACGGATGGACCCTGCTGGCCGGCTACGCCTATACCGACGCGAGGGTCACGGCGAGCACGGCCAACGGCCCGCTGGTCGGCGGGCCCCTGCCGAACTCCCCTCGCAACGCCGGCCACCTGTGGTCGCGCTACGACTTCTCCTCCGGGCTGCTGCAGGGGTTCGGCGTCGGCGTGGGCTACGCCTACATCGGCGACCGCAAGCCCTTCACCCCGACGCTGGCGAGTCCGAGGGCCGTCACCTTGCCGGCGTACCAAGTCGTCGACCTCGGCTTCTACTACAAGCTTCCGCACAGGACGGAGCTGACCTTCAAGATCTCCAACCTGTTCGACAAGGTCTACTACGAGAGCGGGGGAACCCAGAACAACTACATCAACATCCAGCCGGGCGCCCCGCGCACGGCGATGCTCACCGTGCGGACGGCCTTCTAGGCCGCGACCGCGACAGACGCTCCAGGCAGGACCGAATGACCATTTCGATGCGCAGGCTGTTCGCCTTCATCCATCGCTGGACCGGATTGACCTTCGGGCTGTTCGCCGTCGTCCTGGCCGTGACCGGCGCTGGCCTCAGCCTGCGTCCGATGCTGGAGCCGGTGATCTATCGCCACATGGTGACGGCCCCGGCCTGCGCCGCGCCCCTGCCGCTCGACCAGCTGGTCGCGAGCGCCCGCAAGGCGCACGGCAAGGGCAAGCTGTCCTATGTGCGGATCGCGCCGGGCGAAGGCGGCTCGACCATGGTGCGCTTCGCCGACAACGACGACGTCTTCCTCGACCCCTGCAGCGGCGCGATCCTCGGCCAGCAGAACCGCTGGGAGGGCCTGTTCGGCCGTCTGGAGCAACTTCACAAGCTCACCTACTGGAAGGACGGCTTCCCCAACAAGCTGATCAAGGGCGTCACCGCCCTGGTCCTGGCCTTCATCTCGGTCGCGGGCGGCCTGTATCTCTGGTGGCCCCGCCGCCGCGCCGCCTGGAAGCGGGCGGTCGTGCTCGACACCCGGATGCCCGGTCGTCCCTTCACCCTCAGCCTGCACCAGGTGACCGGCCTCTACACCGGCCTGATCGTGTTCGTCGTCGCCGTCACCGGCGCGCCCCTGGCCTTCGACTGGGCCAAGCAGATGCTCTATCCGCTCACAGCCTCCGCCCCGCCGCCATCCAAATTCGAATCCGAGCCGCCGCCGGGCAAGCATCCCAAGCCGATCCCGTTCGAGACCGCGCGCCAGGCCATGCTGAAGTTCACGCCCGACCCGGAATCGATGGTCATCCACTCCCCGCGCAAGACCGAGGCGATGGAGGTCTACGCCGTGGCCCGGGGGACGCCGCACGGCGAGGCGCGCAACTACCTCTACCTCGACGCCTATTCCGGCCGGGTGCTCGCCTTCCAGCCCTACAGGACACTCAGCGCAGGGCGGAAGCTCTACTACTGGATGGTGGCGATCCACACGGGCAAGGCGGGCGGCCCGGTCGGCGACCTGATCCTGTTCGTCGGCATGCTGGGCGTGGTGGTCATGGGCTACACCGGCGTGGAGAGCTACCTGCGCAAGACCGTGTTCGCCAAGGCGACGCGCCCACGCCGCGCCGGCCCGATCCTCCAGACCGTTTCGGAAGACGCTCCCTGAAGCCGCCCGATCATCCCTGCGCCACGCCGCCCACTCCATAGCGATCGAGCCGCCATTGCAGGTGGCGCTTCACCAGCGGCCATTCCCCGGGGATGATGCTGTAGACGCAGGTGTCGCGCATGTTCCCGGCGCCGTCGTAGTGGTTGCGCAGGATGCCGTCGAGCTTGGCGCCCAGCCCCTCGATCGCCCGGCGGCTCTGCTGGTTGAAGCTGCTGGTGCGCAGTTCGACCGCGATGCAGTCCAGCGTCTCGAAGGCGTGCCGGAGCAGCAGCAGCTTGGCCTCCACGTTCAGGCCGGTGCGCTGGACGCCGCGCCGGATCCAGGTGCCGCCGATCTCCAGCCGCCGGACCTTGGCGACCACGTTGAGATAGCCGGTCATGCCCACGGCCCTGCCGCTGGCCGGATCGACCACCGCGAACGGCAGCCACTCGCCCGCGGCCTGGAGCGCGAGCCGCCGCCCGATCTCGTCGGGCACGGCGTCGGGGGTGGGGACGCCGGTGTACCAGAGCTTCCACAGTTCGCCGTCGCGGATCGCCTCGGCCAGGTCGGCGGCGTGGCGCTCGGCCAGGGGTTGGAGCGTGACGCGCTCGCCCGCCAGTTCGATCGGTTCGAGCCAGGCCATCAGTGTTCCACCAGCACGGGGGCGATCGACGCCAGCAGCAGGGCGGCCATGCTCCAGTTGAAGGCGGCCCGCTTGCGCGGCGTGGTCAGGTAGCGGCGGATCACCTGGCCGAACACCGCCCAGGTGGAGGCGCTGGCCACCCCGACAATGGCGAAGACCAGGGCGATCATCAGGATCTGTATCCGCATATCCAGGGCCAGGGTGGTGTAGGTGGTCACCGCCCCCAGCGCCATGATCCAGCCCTTGGGATTGACCCACTGGAACGCCGCCGCCTGCAGGAATGTCATAGGCCGTTCCGGAGTTGTCCCAGCCTTGGCCGACTCCGCCGTCGCGATCTTCCAGGCCAGGTAGAGCAGGTAGGCGATGCTGGCGTACTTCATGACGGTGTAGAGCACCGGCGCCGCGGCGATCAGGCTGGCGATGCCGAAGCCGACCGCCAGGGTCATGATGGAAAAGCCGACCACCACGCCGGCCTGATGAGGAAGCGTACGCAGATAGCCATATCGGGCGCCCGCGTTGGCGAGCATGAGGTTGTTCGGCCCCGGGGTGAACGACATCGAAACGGCGAACGGCAGCAGGGATACGATCAGCGTCGTGGTCGTTGGCGGCATGGCGGGTCCCCTTCTCGCCCGACCATTGAACCCCTATCGCAATTGGGTCAAACACGATATTGTCCTATATATCAATATAGGACCTGAGCATGGATGACTGGCGGCCGGACTTGGCGGACGGCGACGCGCCCCTCTACCGGCGGCTGGTCGACGC
>JBARAK010000539.1:0-7799 GCA_049791955.1 Caulobacteraceae bacterium | reverse complement strand
CATAGGCCTCGGCCAGCAGGTTGGAGAAACCGCCGAAGTGGTGGCGCAGCAGGCCCGGCGACACGCCCGCGCGGCGGGCGACGTCGCGTACCGACACCGCGTCCGGGCCGCTGGCGGCCAGGCTCTCCAGCGTCGCCGCGATCAGCTCCGCGCGCCGGACCCCGGCCGCCTCGCGTGAGAACGCTTTCGCCACGCCGCCGTCAGTCCCGGGCCGACATGATCTTCATCAGCCGGTCGACATAGGCCACGCCGCGGTCGAAGGCCGAGACGCGGATGCGCTCGTCGCGGCCGTGCTCGCGGTGGTCGTCCAGGTCGATGGCCAGGGTCGAGGCGACGTAGCTCGGCAGGCCGGCCTCGCGCGTATAGACCGAGTCCGAGGCCCCGACCTGCATGTCGGGCACCACCAGCGGGTCCGGGTAGAACGCTTCCACCGCCTGCCGGTAGCGGGCCAGGACCTGGGGTGAGGGCGTGGTTTCCGGGCTGGGGTCGATCGGGCCGTCCATGCTCAGTTTGATCCCCGGATCGGCCAGCACCTTGGCCAGGGTGTCGCGGATCTGCTCGGGGGTCTCGCCGGGCATGACCCGGCACTGCACGGTGGCGTGCACGCGTTCGGGCAGGGCGCTCTCCCCCTGGCCGCCCTGGATCACCGTGGTCACGCAGGTGGTGTGCAGCACCGCATTGATCAGCGGGTCGGCGCTCAGCCGGTTCACCGCGGCGGGATCGAGCTCGCCGTTGGCCACCTTCAGCATGTCGGTGCGGGTCTGGCCCGCCTGCAGCCGGGCGTAGGCGGCGAAGAAGGCGCGGGTGGTGGCGGTGGTCCTGGCCGGGAAGCTGAACGCCTGCAGCCGGTCCAGCCCCTGGGTCATCTGGTAGATGGCGTTGTCGGCGCGCGGGATCGAGCTGTGGCCGCCGCGGTTGGTCGTCTCCAGCTCGAAGGTGACGTAGAGCTTCTCGCTGGTCTCCACCCCGAAGAACAGCAGGGCGCCGTCCTTCAGCTCGGCCCCGTCGCCGTCCTGGTTGATGGAGAAGCCGGCGTCCACCAGCTCGCGGTGGTGGGCGAACAGCCACTGCACGCCGTTGGCGTCGCCCCCGGCTTCCTCGTCGGCGGTGAAGGCGAAGATGATGTCGCGGTCGGGGACGTAGCCTTCCTGCTTCAGCCGGATCGCCTCGGTGAGGACCAGGGCGTCGTCGCCCTTCATGTCCTGGGTGCCGCGGCCATAGAAATAGCCGTCCTTCTCGGTCAGCCGGAACGGGTCGACGGTCCAGTCCTCGCGGTTGGCCTCCACCACGTCGAGGTGGCCGATGGCCAGCAGCGGCTTGCCCAGGCCCTTGCCGCGCAGGCGGATGACCACATTGCCCTTGGTCGGATGGTCGGCGGGCGCCAGCACCTGGACGTCGGCCGGCGCATAGCCGGCGGCGAGCGCGCGCTCGGCGATCAGCCGGGCCAGGCCCGACGAGCCGTGGGCGTGGGTGGTGTCGGTGTCGATGAACTGTTCGAGGATCTCGTGCGCCAGGGCCTTGTAGTGGGCCGGCGCCTCGGGCGGCGACGAGGTGCGTTTGGGGGCGGGTTTCGGAGCCGCCTGGACCTGAGCGCCGAGCAGCGCCGCGGCTCCCGCCGCCGCACACAGAAGCCTGCGCATGTCCGTCCCCCCGCCTTGCGCCCTTATGTGTGGCATTGGCCGGGGCGGACGCCCGCGCGTCAAGCACTCCGGCGTCGTCCGGGCGCAGACCGCTTGCGGCGGCGGCGACTCTCCGGTCAGGTGGTCAGGGGTGCGGGCGCGGGGGGCGTTCGTCCGCGGAGACGCGCGCGTGACCAAACGCCGGATGCGGTTCCTGGACCTGGTGCTGTTCACGCTCGCCACCTCGGTGTCGATCCGCTGGCTGCCGGCGGCGGCGGGGGTGGGGCCGGCGTCGCTGTTCCTGTGGGCGGCGGCCATGCTGGGGTTCATGGTCCCGCTGATTGCGGCCACCACCGAGCTGACCACCCGCTTTCCCGGCGAAGGGGGGCTGTACGCCTGGGCGCGCGAGGCGCTCAGCCCGTTCACCGGCTTCGTGTGCGGCTGGCTGTACTGGACCTGCAACCTGCCGTTCTTCTCCGGCCTGCTGGTGTTTATCGTCAACGCCCTGGCCCTGGCGGCCGGCCCGAAGCTGGGGGCGGTGATCCGGCAGCCCCACGTGTTCCTGGCCGTGTCGGTGGCGCTGGTGGTGGCGGTGACCGCCCTGCATCTGCTGGGGCTTGGCGCGGGCAAGTGGATGTCCAACCTGGGCACGGCGGCGATGTTCGGCCTGCTGGGGGTGCTGCTGGCGGCCGGCGCCCTGATGGCCGTCACCCACGGGCCGGCGACGGACTTCCCCCACGCGCAATGGCGCCCGCCGCTGGACGCCAACGGGGCGATCCTCTGGTCGATCATGGTGTTCGCCTTCGGGGGACCGGAGGCCCTGGCCTTCCTGCGCGGCGAGATCGAGGGCGGCAGCCGCAAGATCGTGCGCATCCTGTTCACAGTCGGGGTGCTGCAGGTGCTGGTCTATGGCCTCGGCACCCTGGCCATGCTTTCGATCATGACCCCGGCCGAGAACTCGCGCCTGTCCGGCATTCCCGAGGCGCTGGCGAGGGGCCTGTCGGACCTGCGCGTGGCGGGGCTGGCGCCGTTCGCCCTGCTGCTACTGGCCGTGGCGTTCCTGGGCGGGTTCAGCGCCTGGTTCGGGGTCTCCGCGCGGCTGCCGTTCGCGGCGGGGGTGGACCAGGTGCTGCCCAGGAGCTTCGGCTACCGCGATCCGCGCACCGGGGCGCCGGTGGTCTCGATCCTGGTGCAGGCGGTGGCGACCGTGGTGCTGGTGGTGATTGGCCAGGGCGGGACCAACCTGAAGGCCACCTACGACTTCCTAGTGTCGATGAGCGTGCTCTCCTACACCCTGCCGTTCATCTTCCTGTTCATGATCTACATCAAGGTCCAGGACCGGCCCTTGCCGGCCGACGGCTGGGCCCCGCCGGGCGGCCCACGGACCGCGCGCGTGGCGGGCTGGGTCGGGCTGGCGGTGACGGTGAGCGCCATCCTCTGCACCCTGGTCCCCAGCCCGGACACCACCGACAAGGTCGGCGCGGTGGTCAAGCTGCTGCTGTCCTCGGCGGTGCTGGTGTTCAGCGGGGTGGGGGCGTGGATGCTGGCGCGGCGGCGGAGGGTTGTGGCGGCGTAGATCCCCTTAATCCCTCTCCCCTTGCGGGAGAGGAAGGGGCCCATCGCGCAGCGATGGGAAGGTGAGGGGTCGCGCTGCGATCAGCAACTGCAAGCGTTGAGAAACCCCTCATCCTCCCCGCTTCGCGGGTCCCCTCCTTCTCCCGCAAGGGGAGAAGGCGCGCCTACCCCACCACCCGCGGCTTCAGGATGTCCTCCAGGCCGATGCGGCGCAGGAGTTCGGCGCGGACGCGGTCGGCGACGGCGTTGACGATCTCCGCCCCGTCCTGGGACGGATCGATATGCACGCGGAAGGGACGCTTGCCGAACGGGGCGTCGACCACCGCGACGATGGCGTCGGCCACCGCCTGAGGGTCGGCGTCGGCGGGCTCCAGCGCCGCCAGGCCCTTGAACGCCACCTCGCCGAAGTCGGCGGTCGGGCCGGCTTCGTATTCCGCCAGCCGCGCGGCGTCGGCGGGCCGGCCGGAGTGGGTGAAGTGGTTGGTGCCCTTGGTGAAGGCGCCGGGCACCACGATCGAGGTCTCGATCCCCCAGCGCGCCAGCTCGCCCGCATAGCTGACCGCCATCGCGTCCATCCCGGCCTTGGCGGCGAAATAGGGCGCCAGGTACGGCGGCGTCCCGCCCCGGGTGCTGGAGGAGGAGACCCACACCACCAGGCCCTGGCCCTGCTTGCGGAGCTGGGGCAGGGCGGCCCGGTTGACCCGCTGGGTGCTCAGCACGTTGATGTCATAGAACTCGGCGAGCTGTTCGGGGGTGAAGGCCTCGGCCGGGCCGTAGACCATGTGGCCGGCGTTGTGGACCACCACGTCCAGGCGGCCATGCTCGGCCACGATCCGATCGATGGCGGCTTCGGCCGAGGCCTGGGAGGCGACGTCCAGTTCGACGGTGCGCAGGTCCACGCCGTTGTCGCGGGCGTATTGCTCGACCTTGGCGACCTGGGGCGCGTTGCGTCCGGCGGTCTCGCGCATGGAGGCGTAGACGGTGTGGCCGGCGTGGGCGAGGGCCTGTGCGGCCATCAGGCCGAAGCCGCTGGAGGCGCCGGTGACGACGATGATCTTGTTCATGGTGCAGTCTCCGAAAAGGAATGGATGGGATCGGTTGGGGGGCGGGTCAGATGATCCCGCCGTTGGTCCGCAGGATCTGGCCGTTGATCCAGGCTCCATCCGGACCGGCCAGGAAGGCGACGGCCGCGGCGATGTCCTCGGGCTGGCCCAGGCGCTCCAGCGGGGCGAGCTTGGCCAAGCGGTCGATCAGTTCCGGCGACTTGTCCTTGAGGAACAGGTCGGTGGCGGTCGGTCCTGGGGCGATGGCGTTGACGGTGACGTTGCGGCCACGCAGTTCCTTGGAGAGCACGTGGGTCATGGCTTCCACCCCGGCCTTGGTCGCCGCGTAGATGGCGTAGGTCGGCTGGTAGAGGCCCACCACGCTGGACGAGAAGTTGATGATCCGGCCGCCTGCGCGCAGCCGCTTGGCCGCTTCCCGCAGGCCGTTGAACACGCCCTTCAGGTTGATGGCGATGTTGCGGTCGAACAGCTCGTCGTCTGCGTCGGCGATGCTCGACAGCGCCATGATCCCGGCGTTGTTGACCAGCACGTCCACGCCGCCGAAGGCGGTCTCGGCCGCGTCGAACATCCGCCGCACCGCCACCGGGTCGCTGACGTCGGCCTGGGCGGAGATCGCGTGGCCGCCGGCCCGCTCGATCTTGGTCACAAGCGCCTCGGCCGCGGCGGCGCTGCCCGCGTAGTTGACCACGACGGTGAAGCCGTCCTCGGCCAGGCGTTCGGCCACCGCGGCGCCGATGCCGCGGGAAGCGCCGGTCACGATCGCGACCTTCTGGGTTTGTCCGGTCATTTTCGTTCTCCTCTTGGTTTTGCTGCCGACCCGATGTCGACGACGAGGAAGATGCGCCTTCCCGAATTCCGGATAATCTGCTGATGTTCGACATCACTGTTCGGAATTCGGGAATAATCCGATGGACCGTATCGATGCGATGCAGCTGTTCGTCCGCATTGTGGAACGCAGGAGCTTCACCTCCGCTGCCCTGGACCTGGCCCTGCCGCGCTCGACCGTCACCGAGGCGGTGCAGCAGCTGGAGGCGCGGCTCGGGGTGCGGCTGCTCCAGCGCACCACGCGCCACGTCAGCCCGACCCTGGACGGGGAGGCCTACTACCGCCGCTGCCTGGCGATCCTGGCCGACGTCGAGGAGGCGGAAGGGGCGTTCACCGACCTGCGCCCGCGGGGTCTGCTGCGGGTGGACGTGCATGGGACCCTAGCGCGCCACTTCCTGATCCCGGGCCTGCCGCGCTTCCTGGCCGCCTATCCGGACCTTCAGCTGCACATCAGCGAGGGCGACCGGCTGGTCGACCTGGTGCGCGAGGGCGTGGACTGCGTGCTGCGGGTGGGCGAGCTGCACGACAGCGCCATGGTCGGGCGGCGGGTGGCCATGCTGGAGGAGATCACCTGCTTAGGGCCGGCCTATCTGGAGGCCCACGGCGCGCCCGCTTCGCCTGACGCGCTGGAGGGTCACCGCATGGTGGGTTTCCTGTCCTCGGCCACCGGCGCGGTCATGCCGCTGGAATTCACCGTGGGCGGCCGGGCGCGGGCGGCGACCCTGCCGGCCACGATCAGCGTGGTGGCGGCGGAGACCTATATCGCCGCCGCCCGGCTCGGGCTGGGCCTGATCCAGCTCCCCCGCTACCACGCGGCGGCCGACCTCGCCGCGGGGACCCTGGTGGAGGTGCTGGCCGATTTCCCGCCGACCCCGACGCCGGTCTCGATGCTCTACCCGCACAGCCGCCAGCTCTCGCCGCGCGTGCGGGTGTTCGTCGACTGGGTGGCCCGCGAGTTCGCCGCCGGCGTGGCCTGAATCCAAGCCCTGAGCCGAAGCTTGGCTTTTCTCAAACCGTCTTGAACACCCGCTACGGTCGTATGGCTGCGGGGCGACTTACGGGGACGAAGCCATGTCCAACCAACTCGGCAAGATCGAGCACATCGTCCAGCTGATGCTGGAGAACCGGTCGTTCGACCAGATGCTGGGCTTCCTCTACGCCGACAGCGGGAACAGGTCCCCGGCCGGCCACGCCTTCGACGGCCTGACCGGCGAGGAGTCGAACCCCGACGACGCCGGCCGCCCGGTCAAGGTCTACAAGATCCAGGCCAGCGACCCGCACCCCTACCTGATGCCGGGCGCCGATCCGGGCGAGGGCTTCCAGAACACCAACTACCAGCTGTTCTCCACCGACGACCCCGCGGCCGGGGCGACGCCGGACAACATGGGCTTCATCAAGAACTTCAAGTCGGCGATCGCGAGCGACCAGGCCAAGCACTACAAGGACTCGCTGCCCGACGTGGCGATGACCGACATCATGGGCATGTACCCGCCCGAGCTGCTGCCGATCCTGTCCGGCCTGGCCAAGGGGTTCGCGGTCTGCGACGCGTGGTTCGCCTCGGTCCCGACCGAGACCATCCCCAACCGCGCCTTCGCCGCCGCCGGCACCTCGCAGGGCCACCTGGACGACCACGTGAAGGTGTTCACCTGCCCCAGCATCTTCGGGCGGCTGACCGACAAGAAGCTGGACTGGGCGATCTACGGCTATAATCGCGACCCGCTCACCCAGCATGACTTCCCCGACGTGCAGGCCGCCGACGAGAGCCATTTCGGCCACTTCCGCGACTTCCAGGACCGGGCCCAGAAGGGCGAGCTGCCGGCCTACACCTTCCTGGAGCCGGACTTCGGCGCCAGTGGCAACAGCCAGCATCCGAACTACGACGTGGCGGCCGGCGAGCAGCTGATCCACGACGTCTACTACGCGCTGCGCAACAGTCCGAACTGGGCCTCGACCCTGCTGGTCATCACCTACGACGAGCACGGCGGCAACTACGACCACGTCGCGCCGCCGTCCGACGCCACGCCTCCGGGGGACGGCACGGTGGGGGAGTGGGGCTTCGACTTCACCCGCTTCGGGCTGCGGGTGCCGACCGTGCTGGTCTCGCCGCTGATCGCGCCGGGGACGGTCTATCGCGCTAGCGACGGGACGCTGGACCACACCTCGGTGCTCAAGACCATCCAGCAGCGCTGGGGGACGCAATTCCTGACCAAGCGGGACGCGGCGGCCGGCTCGTTCGGCGACGTGCTGACCCTGGCCGAGGCCCGCACCGACGATCCGCTGGCAGGCGCCACGGTCCCGGTGTCGGGGACGCGGCTGTCCAACCTGTCGCGGCCGTCGAAGATCGACGCCATCCACACCAGCCGGGTGGCGCGGCTGCCGGTGCGCAACGAGCAGGGCTACTACCAGGAGGCCGTGACCCAGCCGGCCACCAGCGCCGAGGTCGGCGACTTCATCCGCGACCGCACCGCCGCCTGGACCCAGCACGTCCAGCGCCAGCGCCGCCGGCGGGGCAAGGGTGGAGCGACGTCGGCGAGCTGATCTTCCTTCTCCCCTTGCGGGAGAAGGAGGGGACCCAGCTTTGCTGGGGAGGATGAGGGGTCTCGCGAGGGTGGCCATGGGGGACCGCTGACAGCGTGGCGCGACCCCTCACCCTCCCATCGCAAGCGATGGGCCCCTCCCTCTCCCGCAAGTGGGAGAGGGAAACCGGCCCTACACC
>JBARAK010000538.1:0-1590 GCA_049791955.1 Caulobacteraceae bacterium | reverse complement strand
AAGCTCGATTTTCTGCTGCAGGAGATGAACCGCGAGGTCAATACGATGGGCAGCAAAGCCGACGGCCTGCGCGTGTCGGAGCTCATCATCGCCGCGAAGGCGGAGCTCGAGAAGATGCGCGAGCAGGTCCAGAATGTCGAATAGTCCGGGCCTGCTCTTCATCGTCTCCGCGCCATCGGGGGCCGGCAAGACCACCCTGGTGGAACGTCTCGTTGAGGAGACACCTGGGCTCAGAATGTCACGGTCTTACACCTCTCGCGAGGCTCGAGCGGGTGAAGCCGACGGGGTGGACTATAATTTTGTTACGCGCCAGCGGTTCGAATCGATGGTGGCGGCAGACGCGTTCCTCGAGTGGGCTGACGTCTTCGGCAACCTCTACGGCACCTCCGCCGCCGACACGGACCGCCTGCTGGCGTCTGGCGACGATGTGGTGCTGGTGATCGACGTTCAGGGCGCGCGCAGCGTGCGGGCGCGCGGGTTGCCCGCAACGGGCGTGTTCGTGATGCCGCCCTCGTTCGACGTGCTGGAGCAGCGCCTTCGCGGGCGCAGCAAGGACAGCGAACCGGCGATTCAGCGGCGTCTGCAGGTGGCCCGCGCCGTGGTCGCCTCGTTCACCGAGTACGACTTCGTCGTGGTCAACGACGACCTCGCGTCAACCGTCGATCGACTCAAGGGGATTGTCGTCGCCGAGCGCCTGCGTCTGGCGCGAATGCGGCCGACGGCCGAAAAGATAGTCAGGACATTTTCATGATTGACAGAAGCAAACTGCCCAATTCATTCGAGTTCGTCGTGACCGCTGGTGCGCGTGCGCGCCAGTTGCTCGCCGGTTCTACGCCTCGCGTGGAGGTGGCCAGCCGCAAGACGACGACGGTTGCCCTCGAGGAAGTGGTCACGAAAGCCGTGACCCGCGTTGAGTCGGAAGAACTCGACTGAAACGCCGTTTCAGACAAGCCATGGCTTTCATCGCGCTCGGGGTCACCGGAGGCATCGGCGCCTACAAGGCTGTTGAGGTCGCGCGCGGTCTGCAGACGCGCGGGCACGAAGTCGTCGCCGTGATGACGCACGGCGCGACGCGCTTTGTGGGTCCGGTCACGTTCGAGGCCATCACGCGCCGTCACGTCATCGTCGATCAGTTCGAGACCGGCATGAACGCCGACATCGAGCACATCGCGATTGCGTCGACGATCGATCTTCTATTGGTGGCGCCCGCCACGGCCAACATCATCGGCAAGTTCGCCAACGGCATCGCCGACGATTTCCTGTCGACGTTGTATACCGCGACGCGCGCACCGCTGCTCCTGGCGCCGGCGATGAACACGCAGATGTTCGCTCACGAGGCCGTGCGGCAGAACATGGACACGCTTGCGGCGCGCGGCGCTCGCTTTGTCGAGCCTGGCGAGGGCTACCTGGCGTGCGGCTGGATTGGCAAAGGCCGGCTGGCCGAGCCCGACGAAATCGTGGCCGCCGCGGATGCGGTCCTCTATCCCGCGGGCCCGTTGCGCGGACTGCGCGTGCTCGTGACCGCCGGGCCGACCTACGAGGACTTCGACCCGGTCCGCTATATCGGTAACCGCTCGAGCGGTCGCATGG
>JBARAK010000537.1:0-1885 GCA_049791955.1 Caulobacteraceae bacterium | reverse complement strand
CCTGGCCGACCTGGTGGAGGCCGCCGCGACCCGCTGACCCTTGTTCGGACGATGCAGGGATGCGAAAGCCTCTGGATTGAAGCGCCCCATCCTCCACTCGTCCCCGCGCAGGCAGGGAGCTGGATTTATTCCGGCGTCGGCGAATTCGAGCTGGATTCCCACCCCCAAGGGGAATGGGCGGATGGAAGCCGATCCTATGTCAAAGCCCGCCGTAAGGTCCGCGTAATGTCCCCAACCCGCTTGCGCCCCACGCCTTTCGCCATCGGTCCGGTGCACTTCGTCGGGATAGGCGGCATCGGCATGAGCGCCATCGCCGAGATCATGCTGCGGGCCGGCTATGCGGTGCAGGGCTCCGATCAAAAGGCGGGCGCCAATACCGAGCGGCTGGAGAAGCTGGGCGCGAAGATCCACATCGGCCACGCCGCCGAGAACGTCGACGGCGCCTCGGCTCTGGTGTTCTCCTCCGCGGTCAAGCCGGACAATCCCGAGTACGTCGAGGCCCGCGCCCGCCACATCCCACTGGTGCGCCGCGCCGAGATGCTGGCTGAGCTGATGCGGCTGCACTTCTCCATCGCGGTCGGCGGCACCCACGGCAAGACCACCACCACCTCGATGGTCGCCACCCTGCTGGACGCCGGCGGGCTGGACCCGACCGTGATCAATGGCGGAATCATCAACGCCTACGGCTCCAACTCCAAAATGGGCGAAGGCGACTGGATGGTGGTCGAAGCCGACGAGAGCGACGGCACTTTCCTGCGCCTGAAGTCCACCGTGGCGATCGTCACCAACATCGATCCCGAGCACCTGGACCACTACGGCGACTTCGAGAAGGTGAAGAAGGCCTTCTGCGACTTCGTCGAGAACATACCTTTCTACGGCTTCGCCGCCGTATGCCTGGACCACCCCGAGGTGCAGGCCCTGGCCTCGCGGGTGGAGAACCGTCGGCTGGTCACCTACGGGACCAACCCCCAGGCCGAAGTGCGCGCGGTCAACATCGTGATGGGCGCGGACGGCGCCTGCTTCGACTGCCAGATCTCCCCGCGCGAGGACGAGCGGATCGTGTTCGAGAAGCTGCGGTTGCCGATCACGGGCCGTCACAACGTGCTGAACGCGCTCGCCGCCATCGCCGTGGCGCGGGAGCTGGGCGTCGATGAGACCTCGATCCGGGCAGGACTGGCCGGCTTCGGCGGGGTCAAGCGCCGCTTCACCACCACCGGCGTGGCCAATGGCGTGCGTGTGATCGACGACTACGGCCACCACCCGGTCGAGATCGCGGCCGTCCTGAAGGCCGCGCGCGAAGTCCAGAATGGCGGTTCGGGCAAGGTGATCGCCGTGGTTCAGCCCCACCGCTACACCCGCCTGCATGACCTATTCGAAGAGTTCTGCGGCTGTTTCAACGACGCCGACGGCGTGATCGTCGCCGACGTCTACCCGGCCGGCGAGCAGCCGATCGAGGGCGCCAACAAGGACGCCCTGGTAGCGGGCTTGCGCCGCTTCGGCCACCGCAACGCCAGCGCTTTGAGCGGCCCCGCCGCGCTGGCGGCGGCGGTCCACGAACAGGCCGCGGCGGGCGACCTGGTGGTGTGCCTGGGCGCCGGCGACATCACCGCCTGGGCCTACGCCCTGCCCGGCCAGCTAGAAGCGTTGGGCTGAGCCATGACGGATTGGCGCGACCGCTTGCCGAGCGTCCGCGGCAAGCTGCTCCGTGACGAACCCCTGGCTCCCTACACCTGGCTGCGGGTGGGCGGCCCGGCGGACCTGCTGTTCCTGCCGGCGGACGAAGCCGACCTGACCGACTTCCTGGCGGCGCTCGATCCCACTGTTCCCGTGACGCCGCTCGGGGTCGGCTCGAACACCCTGGTGCGGGACGGCGGCGTGGAGGGCG
>JBARAK010000536.1:0-2743 GCA_049791955.1 Caulobacteraceae bacterium | reverse complement strand
CCGGGCGGCAGCAGGAAGCGCCGCCGCACGATGCCGGGCCGCGCGAGGTCGAGGTGGACCTGGGCCGCGCCGGCGGCTTCCTCCACCCGCCAGCTCTTCACCAGGCCCGCGCCTTCGCCCTGCATGTCGCCGGAGACGTCGACATGGGCCAGCGCGATACCTACCTTATCGCCAAGGGTCGGAGGGGTGACCAGGGCGCCGCGGGTGGCGCGGTCCAGTTCGATCACCACCCGGGTCTGGTGCTGGTCGCCGCCCAGCCGCACCTTCAGCACGCCGACGCTTGTCTGGCTGTGGGAGGCGGCTGCGGCCACGGCCACGGCGCTCACCGCGCACACGACCGCCACCGCGCGCCGATGACGCACGCCCAGCGTCCGCAGTCGTGTGATCAGTCCCGTGCGCATACGCCGCTCCGCCGACCTTGAGATCGCCTTATCGGCTCGACCGGTAGACAAAGCCTTAACTCTGAGGAAACCATCTAAACCAAGGAAACGGTCGCGGCGCCTTTCAATTCGTGTCGCGATGTTGCAATGATCCCCTTACGCGCCCCTTAGATGAGCGGCGCGCGCTGCGCCAGGACCGATTCTCGGCCTCGGCGCGTCATCTCGCAATTCGCGCCTGCTATGGCGCGTCAGGATTTTGAACCCAATGGGCTGCCTCGCCCAGCATCGCCAGCCTTCGACCCTGCGGCCTCCGCCGTACGGCGAGGTCGGCGCGTGCGCGAGGCGCCGTGTCCGGCGCGAGGGCCAATGGCCCCGGAGGCGCCGCGGAGACCTTTTCTATGACCAAGAGAATGCTGATCGACGCCGCTCACGCGGAGGAAACCCGCGTCGCAGTGGTGGACGGCTCCCGAATCGAGGAGCTTGATTTCGAAAGCCAGTCCCGCAAGCAGCTTCGCGGGAACATCTACCTCGCCAAGGTGACCCGGGTCGAACCCAGCCTGCAGGCGGCCTTCATCGAATACGGCGGCAACCGCCACGGCTTCCTCGCCTTCAACGAGATCCACCCCGACTATTACCAGATCCCCATCGCCGACCGTGAAGCGCTGCTGCGCGAGGTCGAGGCGGATCACCACGACGACGACGACGACGACGCCGAGCACGAGGACGAAGAGTCCGACGACGAAGGCGACAAGGCGTTCCAGCGCCGCCAGCGGCGGCTGATGCGCCGCTACAAGATCCAGGAAGTGATCCGCCGCCGGCAGATCATGCTGGTGCAGGTGGTCAAGGAAGAGCGCGGCAACAAGGGTGCGGCGCTCACCACCTACCTGTCGCTGGCCGGCCGCTACGGCGTGCTGATGCCCAACACCGGGCGCGGCGGCGGCATCAGCCGCAAGATCACCTCGGCCACCGACCGCAGGCGGCTGAAGTCGGTGGTGCAGAGCCTGGACGTGCCGACCGGCATGGGCCTGATCGTGCGCACCGCCGGGGCCAAGCGCACCAAGGCCGAGATCCAGCGCGACTACGAATACCTGCTGCGGCTGTGGGAGAACATCCGCGAGAACACGCTGAAGTCGGTCGCCCCCTCGTTGATCTACGAGGAAGAAGACCTGGTGAAGCGCGCTATCCGGGACATGTACGATAAGGACCTGGACGGCATCCTGGTGGAGGGCGAGGCCGGCTACCGCG
Organism: Caulobacteraceae bacterium; assembly: GCA_049791955.1. GTDB lineage: Bacteria > Pseudomonadota > Alphaproteobacteria > Caulobacterales > Caulobacteraceae > CAHJWH01. The sequence continues at coordinate 1,118 of JBARAK010000536.1, read as the reverse complement.
AGGCGCGCGACTTCATGCGCATGATCATGCCCTCGCAGGCCAACAAGATCAGGCCGTACCGCGAGGCGACCCCGCTGTTCGTGGCCAACAAGATCGAGGACCAGCTCGCCCAGATCCACTCGCCGGTGGTGCCGCTTCGCTCCGGCGGCTACCTGGTGATCAACCAGACCGAGGCGCTGGTCGCCATCGACGTCAACTCGGGCAAGGCCACGCGCGAGCGCAACGTCGAGGCCACCGCCTTCAAGACCAACATGGAGGCCGCCGAGGAGGCGGCGCGCCAGCTCCGGCTGCGCGACCTGGCTGGCCTGATCGTCATCGACTTCATCGATATGGACGAGGCCAAGAACAACCGGGCCGTCGAGAAGGTGCTGAAGGACGCGCTCTCGCTCGACCGGGCGCGGGTGCAGATGGGCAAGATCTCGGGCTTCGGCCTGATGGAGATCTCCCGCCAGCGCCGCCGCTCCGGCGTGCTGGAGGGCACCACCCACGTCTGCGAACACTGCCAGGGCACCGGCCGGGTGCGCTCGGTGGAGTCCAGCGCGCTCGCCGCCCTGCGGGCGATCGAGATCGAGGCGGCCAAGTCCGGCGCGGGCCAGGTCAATGTCCGCCTGCCGACCGCGGTCGCGCTCTATGTGCTCAACGAGAAGCGCGCCTACATCGCCCGGCTCGAGCAGATGCACGACCTTGAGGTGACGATCCTCATCGACGATGCGTTGGCCGCCTTGGACGTGGAGATCGAGCGCACCGCCAGCTTCGACGGCTCCGAAAACGAGGAGGGCGCGCCGCGCCGCTCCCGCCGCATCCCGATCCAGCTGCCGCCTGAACCCGAGTACGAGGACGACACCGTCTTCGAGGTCGAGGAAGAGGAGGACGAGGAGGAGGACGAAGAGGTCGAGGCCGAGGCTGAGTCCGAAGCCGGGGAAGGCTCTGACGACGATCGCCGTGAGGCGCGAGGCGGCGACCGTGGACGCCGCCGGCGCCGGCGCCGGGGCGGCCGTCAGGAAGAGGCCGAGGTCTCCGAGGGCGCGGACGCCCGCACCGAGGAAGATGACGAGACCGGCGACGACGGCTTCGACGCCTCCACCGACGACGAGGATTCCGAGCAGCACCGCCGCCGT
>JBARAK010000535.1:0-1688 GCA_049791955.1 Caulobacteraceae bacterium | reverse complement strand
GGCGCCTGGTAGCCCGCGGGGGCGTGGACGGGAGACGAGGACGGCGGCGGGGCGACGGCGCCCGGCGTCGCCGGAGGCGGCGGCCCGTACTGGGCGAAATAGGCCTGCACCTGCTGGGTCCAGGCGTCGGTGTCCGGCTGTTCGCTCTGCGATAGCTGCACCAGCGAGACGGTGGCCTGGTCCCCGGCGGCGGCGGCCACCCCGGCGAGGTCGTCCCGCTTGCCGTAGAAGCCCTGCTCGACGCCATTGCCGATCTGCGAGGCGTAGGCCGGGTTGGCCTCGGCCGACTGCAGCGCGCGCTCCACGTCGGCCCGGGCCTGCAGGTTGGCGCGGTAGTCCGCCACCGTGGAGACGGGCGTTTCCCCGCTGACGATCTGGTGCTGCAGGCCCATCATGCCGACATAGGTCTGCTGGTCCGTCGGGGAGAGCGCGTCGAAGGCGGTCAGGACGCTGTCGATCGAGTCGGCGGTCGCGTCGCCGCCGTCCCAGTTCATCTGGCCGCCGAGGCTGGCCACCAGTTGCTGGGCGTGTTGCCCGAAGGCAGAATCGTACATCGCCGATACGGCGTCGCCCTGGGCGCCGGGAGCGGACGGATCGGACTGGCCGTTCGCCACGAACTGGGCGAGCAGTTCGTAGGCCTTGAGCTGATCGGCGGCGGAGACGTCGCCGCTGCTGTCGTTGAGGGTGGCTACCGCCTGTTCCACGGCGTCCCCGCTGGAGGCTGGCGCCGCCGCGGCCGTGGTCGGCGCGGCTGTGGCCAGGGCCTGCTGGGCCTCGGAAGAAAGCGAGATGGTGTCGGTCGGCGATTGCGTCGTGGCGTCGCCAGCCGCGGTCGGGCCCGCCGCCGTTGAAGTTGTTGGCGCGGTGGGCTGGGCGGCGGTTGCGGTTGGCGTCGTGCCGGCGACGCCCGAAACACCCGAGAGACTCATGTTCTTCCCCCTGCCGGTATGCCGGCCCCCAGAGGCAATGTGGCGGATGCGCGTTAAGCTTGCATTATTTTCCCGTGCAGGCCCGAGGCGCGGGCGTGACAGCAGAAGGCCCGGCCGCCGTGGCGACCGGGCCCTCGTCCGCAGCGGTCGAGTCAGAGCTTGGAACCGCCATCGACGCGTAGGGTGTCGCCGCTGATCCAGCGCGCCTCGTCGGAGGCCAGGAAGGCGATGGCGTCGGCGATGTCGTCCGCCTGGGCCAGCCGCTTCAGGGCCTGGATGCCGAGGGTGAAGTCGCGGCCCTGTTCGGACTTCACGAAGCTCGACATGTCGGTGGCCACCACGCCGGGGGCCACCGCGTTCACCCGCACCCCGCGCTCGCCCAGGGCGGCGGCGAAGTGGGTGACCAGGGTGTCGATCGCGCCCTTGGTCGCCGCATAGGCCGACAGGGTCCCCACGCTGGCGCGGGACGCCAGCGATGAGAGCAGCACGATGCTGGAGCCCTCGCCCAGGATCGGCAGCAACTGCTGGACCAGGAAGAAGGGCGCGCGGACGTTGACGGCGAACAGGGCGTCGAACTGCTCGACCGTATGCTCCTCGATAGTGGCGGACTTGGCGATGCCGGCGTTGGCGACCAGGATGTCCAGGCGGCTTCCGACGATGCGGCGCACTTCGGCGGCCAGCTTGTGGGGGCCGTCCGGGGCGGCCATGTCGGCGGCCAGGGCCTGGGCGCGGCCGCCGCCGTCGCGGATCTCCTTGACC
>JBARAK010000534.1:0-2538 GCA_049791955.1 Caulobacteraceae bacterium | reverse complement strand
CGGTGTCCTCGGCGCGCACGCCGTGCATGCTCGCCAGCACCACCCCGGGATCGAGCCCGTGCGCCTGCGCCCAACGGCTCCAGATGCGGTTGGCCACGGCGATGCTGTCGAGCACCGTGCCGTCCATGTCGAACAGGAAGGCGGCGAAGGCCCGTCGCGCCAGCATGGGTGCGTCCCCCCGCCTACTTCGCCTCCACCCGGTTGGAGTGGAGGAACGCGATGCGCCAGGCGCCCTCCCGCCAGCGCAGCACGGCTGATTCCTGCCAGCTCACCGGCGACAGGGCGCCGGCCTTGCCGACCCGGCCGTGGTTGTCCCAGGCCGCCCAGGCCATGTTGCACGAGATGTGGACGTCGATCGGTTCCGGATTCCACTCCAGCACCACGCCCTGGGCGTGCAGGTCCCGTATGATCTCCAGCAGCTCGGGTCCGGTGGAGCGCTTCCCTCCGTCGAAGGCGTAGAATTCCGGCGTCAGCAGCGCAGCCGCCGCCTCGTCCTGGTCGGCCGCCAGGGTCCGGAACAACGACTGCACCACCCCGCCGACCCGCTCCGCCGTGGCGGCGGCGGCCGGCGCGCATACCGCCACGGACGGCGCGGCGAGCGCCGGGCGGACACCGACGACGAGCAACGAAACGGCGACGAGCAGCAACTTCTTCAAGACGAGTTCTCCGGTCCGGGGATGCGGCGCAAGGACCACGATCCACCGGCCCTGTCACCTCCTCTCCGGCGTTGAGCACGGCCGACGCTGGCGCAGCGCCGGCCATGTCAGGTCAGGCCGCCGTGACGGCGCGCAGGCGGTCCAGCACCGGCAGCAGCTCGGAAGGCTCCGGGCGGCGGGTGTAGTCGGGGTTGACCTCGGCGTAGGCGATCACGCCGTCGGTCCCGACCACGTACCGCGCCGGCATCGGCAGGGTCCAGGACGGGTCGTTGTTGGCCGGAGGCAGGTCGTTGCCGAAGCCCTTGTACAGCTCGACCAGATAGTCCGGCATGGCGAAGCGAACGCCGAAGGCCGCCGCCGCCTCGCCGCCCGCATCGCTCAGGATCGGGAAGCTCAGCTGGTTCTGCCGCTGCGACTTGCGGCTGTTCACCGGCGTCTGCGGCGACACGGCGACCAGGGTCGCGCCCCGGACCTCGATCTCCGGCAGGGCCGCCTGCAGCGCCTCCAGCTCCATGTTGCAGTAGACGCACCAGACGCCGCGGTAGAAGCTCAGCACCAGGGGTCCGCGCGCCAGCAGGTCGCGGGAGCTGACCCAGGCGCCGTCCGGGTCCTGCAGGTTGAAGTCCGGCGCGCGGTCGCCGGCGCGCAGGGCGCGCTCGGCCTGGCCGGAGGCGATCAGGTCGTCGGTGGCGCGTTTGATCAAGGCCCGCACCTCGGGCGGAACCTTGAAGGACAGCTTGCCCGCTTCGAGATCGGCGCTGAAGGCGTCGAGGCGGTCTTGCAAGGACATGGAAGTCTCCGGGGCTGGGATCGGCGATCGACGCCGCTGCCCGGGAAAGTCGTTTATCCGCAAGACCACGGGTATACGCGATCTTCGAAGATCATTTATAGGCTGAGCGAATGAGTGATCGCCTGCAGGAACTGACCGTCTTCGTGCGCGCGGCCGAGACCGGCAGCTTTTCCAAGGCCGGGCGGGAGCTGGGCCTGTCCCAGCCGTCGATCTCGCGCATCGTCAACGACCTGGAGGCGCGGCTGGGGGTCAGGCTGCTGCTGCGGACCACGCGCCAGGTGACGCCTACCGACGCCGGGATAGCCTTCCTGGAGCGGGCCCGGCAGGTGATCCACGACCTGGAGGCCGCCGAGGACGTCGCCCGCGGGATCGACAGCCTGCGCGGACAGCTCCGCGTGGCCCTGCCGGTGACCTTCGGCCTGCGCGAGGTGATCCCGCGCCTGCCGGGCTTCCTGCAGCGCTATCCCTGCCTGCGGCTGGATCTGCTGATGACCGACGACCGCCAGGACCTGGTGGCGGAGAGGGTGGACGTGGCGATCCGGCTGGGCGAACTCGCCGCCTCGGCCTTCGGAGCCCGCCGGCTGGCGACCGCGCCCAGGCTGATGATCGCCTCCCCGGCCTATCTCGCCGCCCGCGGCGCGCCACGGACGCCGGCCGACCTCGCCGGCCATTACCTGGTGTGCGGAGGGGGCCCCGGCTCGCGCAGGAGCTGGCGTTTCACCCGCCACGGCGCAGCGGTGTCGGTCGAGGTGGAGTCGCGCATCCAGTGCAGCACGGGCGAGGGCGTCATGGCCTGCATCCGCGCGGGCCAGGGCGTCGGCATGGCCTCGCTCTGGATGTGCCGGACGGAACTGGAGACGGGCGCGGTCGTCCCGGTGCTGGAGGGTTACGACCTGGAGACCGCAGTCGTCCACGCCGTCTTTCCCGGCGGACCGCGGCCGTCGGCCAAGGTGCGGGCGCTGGTCGACTATCTGGCGGCGGAGCTGTCCCGGTAAGGCGCCGCCCGGAACAGATCGACGGGGCCCCGGCGCATGACCGGGACCCCGCCTTTCAATCTATTGGTTCCGACCCTGGCGGGTCAGACCCTTAGCG
>JBARAK010000533.1:0-7666 GCA_049791955.1 Caulobacteraceae bacterium | reverse complement strand
GTGTCCCCGCCGAACAGCTTCAGGCCGAAGGCGCGCTGGTCGACCTCCAGCCCGGCGGCGAACCGGCCGCGGTCCGCGTCGGCGGTCCCAGGCGGCCAGGCCACGGAAAGGAAATAGGCGTAGGGCTCCGCCGCCTTGGCCGCCAGGTCGGACAGGTTGGTCCGCAGCAGCTTGCGCGCGACCAGGTCGAGCGGGTCGTCCGGAAGGAAGTGCACGCCCGCCACCATGGCGTCCTTGGTGACCACCAGGTCGAAGCCGGGCCGCGACGGGATCACAGCGGCGTCGTCGAGCAGGTCCAGGGCCTCGGGCGCGCCGAAGGTCAGGGGCCGGAGCCAGCGGGCGATATGATCGAACTCGTCGGCCATGGACGAGACCGGCGTCTCAGGCGTCGCGGGCGTCGCGCGCCACCGCGTCCAGGGCCCCGTTGACGAACGCCTGTTCCTTGGCGTCCACGAAGGCCTTGGCCAGGTCGACATATTCGTCGATCACGATCTCGATCGGGGTCTCGGGCCGGCGCAGCAGTTCCCAGGCGCCGGCGCGCAGCATGGCGCGCACGGTGGAATCCAGCCGCTCCAGCTTCCAGTTGGCGGCCAGGCGGCGCCGGATCAGCGCGTCCACGGCCACCTGCTCGGAAACCACGCCGCGCACGATCTCGGCGAAGAACGCCTCGTCCGCCTCCGCCAGGCGCTGGCCCTCGATATCGCCGCCGAAGCGGTGGTCGGTGAACTCGCGCACCACGGCCTCCACGCCCACGCCGGCCACCTCCATCTGGTAGAGGGCCTGCACGGCGGCGAGCCGGGCGACGGAGCGGGCCTGGTGGCCGGGACGGGGAGCGGGCCCCGGGGTCAGGTCGGGGCTCACGCTTCCACCTCTTCGTTCAAACCTTCCTCACCGAGGAAGCGGGCGAAATCCTGGGTCTCCCGGAAATCGCGGTATACCGAGGCGTAGCGGACATAGGCCACTTCGTCCAAGCCCTTGAGGGCCTTCATCACCATCTCCCCCACCACGTTGGAGGGGATGTCGGTCTCGCCCCAGCTTTCGAGCTGGCGCACGATGGAGGAGACCATCTTCTCGCTCCGCTCCTGGTCGATCGGGCGCTTGCGCAGGGCGATCGAAATCGAGCGCACCAGCTTCTCGCGGTCGAACGGCGTACGCCGGCCCGAGCGCTTGACGATGGTCAGCTCACGGAGCTGCACCCGTTCGAAGGTGGTGAAACGGCCGCCACATTCCGGGCAGAAACGGCGGCGGCGGATGGCCGTGTTGTCCTCGGACGGACGGCTGTCCTTCACCTGGCTTTCGGCATGGCCGCAGAACGGGCAACGCACCCTGGTACAATCCCCAACTTATAGTGAGATCCGACTCACTACCACTCTAGCTGTAGATGGGGAAACGCGCCGTCAGTTCCAGCACCTCGTCGCGCACGGCCGCTTCCACCGCCGCGTCGCCCGTCTTGTCGCCGGAGACCGTGTCGATCACCCGCGCGATCAGCTCGCCGACCTTGCGGAACTCCGCCTCGCCGAAACCGCGCGTGGTGGCGGCCGGCGAGCCCAGGCGGATGCCCGAGGTGACGGTGAAGGACGCGGTGTCGAAGGGCACGCCGTTCTTGTTGCAGGTGATGAAGGCGCGCCCCAGCGCCGCCTCGGCCGCGCGGCCGGTGGCGTTCTTCGGCCGCAGGTCCACCAGCATCAGGTGGCTGTCGGTGCCGCCGGAGACGATGTCCATGCCCCCGCTCTTCAGCGTCGCGGCCAGGACGCGCGCATTGTCGATCACCGCCTGGGCGTAGGTCTTGAACTCCGGCCGCAGCGCCTCGCCGAAGGCCACGGCCTTGGCGGCGATCACGTGCATCAGCGGGCCGCCCTGCAGGCCGGGGAACACCGCCGAGTTGATCTTCTTGCCCAGGTCCTCGTCGTTGGAGAGGATCATGCCGCCGCGCGGCCCGCGCAGGGTCTTGTGGGTGGTGGTGGTGACCACGTGGGCATGGGGCGTCGGATTGGGATAGACCCCCGCCGCGATCAGGCCGGCGTAATGGGCCATGTCGACCATCAGATAGGCGCCCACCGAATCGGCGATCTCGCGGAAGCGCTTGAAATCGATGTGGCGGCTGTAGGCCGACCCCCCGGCGATGATCAGCTTCGGCTTCTCCTGCAGCACGGTCTGGGCCAGGGCGTCGTAGTCGATCAGGTGGTCCTCGGGACGCACGGAGTAGGTCACCGGCTTGAACCACTTGCCGGAATAGTTGGCGGGGCTGCCGTGGGTGAGGTGGCCGCCCGCGGCCAGGTCCATGCCCACGAACACGTCGCCGGGCTTCAGCAGCGCCATGAACACGGCCTGGTTGGCCTGGGCGCCGGAGTGGGGCTGCACGTTGGCGTAGGTGCAGCCGAACAACTGCCTGGCGCGCTCCTGGGCCAGGCGTTCGGCCTCGTCCACATACTCGCAGCCGCCGTAGTAGCGCTTGCCCGGATAGCCCTCGGCGTACTTGTTGGTCATCACCGAGCCCTGCGCCTGCAGCACGGCGCGCGAGACGATGTTCTCCGAGGCGATCAGTTCGATCTCGTGCTGCTGTCGGCCCAGCTCCCGCTGGATCGACGCGAAGATGGCGGCGTCCGCCTGCTCGAGGTCGGCGGCGAAGAAGCCCTGCTGACGGACGTCGCCGGCGCGCGGAGCGATCAGGGTGTCGGACATGGCGGAGACTCGCAGGGCTTTAGAAGCCGCCGTTCTTAAGCCCCAAGGGCGCTCACGACAACGCCGGCCGGCGTCCGGGCTGGAACCCGACCGCCATATCGCGGGTTGGACCTGGGTGGGGGACTACGCCAGCACGGGATCTACGCCCGCGCGTCCATGCATTTGTAACGGGACCGGAATGACCATACCTCCCTCCGAAGACGAAGGCGTACTGCCGGATACCACGCTGTTGCGACTCAGCGCCGAGATCGCCGCGGCCTATCTCGCCAGCAGCAAGGCGTTTCCCGAGGACGTTCCCGAGATCGTCAAATCGGTGCGCCAGACGCTGAGCCAGCTTGGCCGGCCCACGCCGCCGCCGCCGGCCGAACGACCCAAGCCCGCCGTGCCGATCAACCGCTCCGTCCAGCAGGACTTCATCGTCTGCCTGGAAGACGGGAAGAAGCTGAAGATGCTGAAGCGGTACCTGACCTCGCACTACGGCCTGACGCCGGACGAGTACCGCAGGCGCTGGGGCCTCCCCCCCGACTATCCGATGGTCGCGCCGTCCTACGCCACCCGGCGCTCGGAATTCGCCCGCCAGATCGGGCTGGGCCGTGGCGTACGCGGCCAGTCGCGCGGCGCGCGGAGCAAGGCCGGCGGCTGAACTGAACGATCTCCTCCCCTGCCAAACGGGGGAGGAAGATACGGCGGGCGTCCTACGCAGCCAGGCCGTGGCGCTTGACGTTACAGCGGGTCCACAGCCCGTTCATCGCCCGCACCAAGTCGTCCATCATCCGGTCGTCGTGGAACGGGGTCGGCGTGAAGCGCAAGCGTTCGGTGCCGCGCGGGACGGTGGGATAGTTGATCGGCTGCACATAGACGCTGTGGTCGGCCAGCAGCAGGTCGGAAACCAGCTTGCAGTGGACCGGATCGCCCACCAGCACCGGCACGATGTGGCTGCTCGAGTCCATCACCGGCAGGCCGGCCTCCTTGAAGCGGCGCTTCAGGGTGGCGGCGCGCTCCTGGTGGCGGACGCGCATCTCGTCGTGCGACTTGAGCCAGCGGACACTGGCCAGGGCGCCGGCGGTGAGCGCCGGCGGCAGTGAAGTCGTGAAGATGAAGCCCGAAGCGTAGAGCCGGATCGCATCCACCAGCTCGGCGTCCGCGGCGATGTAGCCGCCCATGACCCCGAAGGCCTTGCCCAGGGTGCCCTCGACGATGTCGATCTGGTCCATCACCCCGTCGCGCTCGGCCACGCCCGCGCCGCGGGGACCGTACATGCCAACGGCATGGACCTCGTCCAGGTAGGTCAGGGCGCCGTAGCGCTTGGCCAGCGCGATGGTCCCGGCTAGGTCGGCGACGTCGCCGTCCATCGAATAGACGCTCTCGAACGCGATCAGCTTGGGCGCGTCGGCGGGCGCGGCCTTCAGCAGGCTTTCGAGGTGCTCGAGGTCGTTGTGGCGGAAGATATGCCGCTCACCGCCGCCGTTGCGGATGCCGGCGATCATCGAGGCGTGGTTCAGCGCGTCGGAGAAGATGATCAGGCCCGGCAGAATCTTGTACAGGCTCGACAGCGTCGCCTCGTTGGAGACGTAGCCCGAGGTGAACAGCAGCGCCGCCTGCTTGCCGTGCAGGTCCGCCAGCTCGCGCTCCAGCTCCACGTGCAGGTGGTTGGTGCCGGAGATGTTGCGCGTGCCGCCGGAGCCCGAACCATAGGTGGCGATCGCGTCCTGCATGGCCGAGAGCACAATGGGGTTCTGCCCCTGGCCGAGGTAGTCGTTGGAGCACCAGACCACCACTTCGCGTTCGGCCCCGTCGTCGCGGGTCCAGGTCGCGCGCGGGAACTCGCCGCAGTGCCGCTTCAGATCGGCGAACACGCGATAGCGGCCTTCCTGGCGCACCTGCTCGACGGCGGTGCGGAATGATGCGCGGTAATCTCGCTCGATCATCTGTATCTTCTATGCCTCGCGATCCCTGTGGACAAGATTGGGAGCGTCCTGCTGCTCCTGCCCTCTTAGCCCCACCAACGGCCGGCGATCCAACGGAGTTCTTCGATTACAATAATAGAGGACGTCTATCACCGCACATTATTCCATCCCGCGAACCGCACATCACCTGGACGAACGGTCCTGGCCCGAGCTCCGGGACAGGACCGCTGGAAACTCACGCCGGCTTGCGGAAGCGGATCAGGAACTGGTCCGTATGGCCGCGGATCGCCGGATCGAACACCTTGGCGGTGTGGGTGTCGGCGGGATTGCGCAGGATCGGGGTCTCGGCGTCCACGATGAAGCCGACCGAGGTGACCTCCTTGCGGACCACCGCCGGATCGATGCGGTGGAGCGTGCCGGCGTCGCGCAGGCCCGACCCCGGCTCGGCGGCATGGTCCTCGACCACGAACACCCCGCCGGGCTTGAGCGCGGCGAACACCGCCTTGTCCACATCCAGGGCGGTGGTGGGCAGCAGCTTGGGACCATGAAGGTCGTGGTAGTTCTGCGAGGTCCAGACCACGTCGACCGGCCCCTTCGATGCGAGCTGGTCCATGCTGGCCACCACCGGGGTGACATTGGCGTAGGCCGGGGTGGAAATGGCGTCGGCGGCCTTCACTGCGGCGGGATAGATCGCCGCCAACCCGTCCGGCACCACGGCGTAGACCTTGCCGCCGGGTCCGGCGATGCGGGAGAAGATGCGGGTGAAGTAGCCGCCGCCCGGTATGAAATCGACCACGGTGTCGCCCGGCTTCACGCGGGCGAAGGCCATCATCTCGGCGGGCTTGCGCTCGGCGTCGCGGTCGCGGTCGGCGGCCGGCCGTTGGGGATCGTCGATGGCCGCCAGGATATAGCCCGCCACGTTGCGCCGCGCCGGCATGGACGCCGTGCTCCGCTGCTCCATACCTGAGCCGGCCAGTTCCGCTGCGGCCCGGCCCGGCTGGGCCTGGCTCGGTCCGGTCAGGACGGCGCCGGCGAGGCCGGCCATCAGGACTGAGCCAAGGATCGTGCGGATCGTCATCGAAAGCCCTCCCGTGCGCCCTTCTGCGTACGGCGCCTGTGCAATAATTAACAGGCATCCGGCGACTTGTCGCCGCAACGCGGATGGGGTCTGAAAGCCGCCAGCCCCCGGCGCCCGACGTGAGATCGACATGAGCAAGGCCCCCCTCGCCCCCTACCCCGCCCTGCGGCCCCGCCGCCTGCGCCAGCAGGACTGGATCCGCCGGCTGGTGCGCGAGAGCGTGCTGACGCCGGCCGACCTGATCTGGTCCATGGTGGTCCACGAGGGCGACGAGGCGGAGATCCCGGTCGCCTCCATGCCGGGCGCGCCACGGATGTCGGTGGCCCGCGCGGCCGAGGCGGCGCGCGAGGCCCGCGCCCTGGGCATCCCCGCCATCGCGGTGTTCCCCTTCGTCGACGGACACAAGAAGGACGACCGGGGCGCCGCCGCCATGGATCCGGACGGGATCGTCTGCCGGGCGGTGAAGGCCATGAAGGACGCCGCGCCCGAGGTCGGGATCATGTGCGACGTGGCTCTGGACCCCTTCACCACCCACGGCCACGACGGGGTGTTGGAGAACGGGCGCATCCTGAACGACGCCACCATCGAACTGCTGGTCGAGCAGGGCCTGGTCCAGGCCCGGGCCGGCTGCGACATCCTCGCGCCGTCGGACATGATGGACGGCCGCGTCGGCGCGCTGCGGACCGCCCTGGAAGGCGCGGGGCTGCAGGACGTGATGATCATGGCCTATGCGGCCAAGTACGCCTCTGCCTTCTACGGCCCCTACCGGGACGCCATCGGCTCGGCCAAGCTCGGCGCGGGCCAGTACGACAAGAAGACCTACCAGATGGACCCGGCCAACACCGAGGAGGCGCTGCGGGAAGTGGCGCTCGACATCGCCGAGGGCGCCGACATGGTGATGGTCAAGCCGGGCATGCCCTACCTCGATATCGTCCGCCGCGTGGTCGAGGCCTTCGCCCTGCCCACCTTCGCCTTCCAGGTGTCGGGCGAGTACGCCATGTTGATGGCGGCGGCCGCCAACGGCTGGCTGGACGAGGACCGCGCGATCCTGGAAAGCCTGCAGGCGTTCAAGCGCGCCGGCGCGGCGGGAACCATCACCTATTTCGCGCCCCGCGCGGCCCGGATGCTGGGGGGCTAGGCATGGCCCCCGAGGATTTCCGGCGCATGGCCCTGTCGTTCCCGGACGCGGAACAGGGCTCGCACTTCGGCAATCCCGACTTCCGCATCAAAGGCAAGATCTTCGCGACCCTGGGCGGCTCGACCGGCCGGCCGGTGGTGCAGTTGACGCCCGAGGAGCAGGCCCTGCTGATGGAAGCCGAGCCCGGAATGTTCGTCCCGGCCTCCGGCGCCTGGGGCCGCAACGGCTCGACCCACATCGTGCTCGACCACGCCGACGAGGCGACGGTGCGCGACGCGCTGGAGCGCGCCTACCGCAAGGTCTCGACATCAAAGCCCCGGAGGCGCCCGGCGGCGAGGAGCTGAACGGTACGGCTCAGTCCCGCTCCAGCCGTGCGACCAGGCTGGAGGTGTCCCAGCGGCGCCCGCCCATGGCCTGGACCTCGGCGTAGAACTGGTCGACCAGGGCGGTCAGCGCCAGGCGGGCGCCGTTGCTGCGGGCCTCGTCCAGCACCAGCCCCAGGTCCTTGCGCATCCAGTCCACCGCGAAGCCGAAGTCGAACTTGCCCTCGGTCATGGTGGCCCAGCGGTTGTCCATCTGCCAGGACTGGGCGGCGCCCTTGGAGATGGCGGCGTGCACCAGCTCGCTGTCCACGCCCGCGCGCCGGGCGAAGTGCACCGCCTCGGCCAGGCCCTGGACCACGCCGGCGATGCAGATCTGGTTGCACATCTTGGCGAGCTGGCCCGCGCCGCTGTCGCCGATGCGCTGGATGGTCTTGCCATAGGCGCCCATCACCGGCCGGGCGCGTTCGAAGGCGGCCTCGCCGCCGCCGCACATGATGGTGAGCGCGCCCTTTTCCGCCCCCGCCTGGCCGCCGGAGAC
>JBARAK010000532.1:0-2160 GCA_049791955.1 Caulobacteraceae bacterium | reverse complement strand
GGAATCGCCGGTGAAGGCGATGCCCGAGCCGCAGAAGGTCCCGATCGCGCCGGGCCGGGGCAGGCCGTGGGTCTGGAACCAGGCGGTGGCCTGGGCCGTCAGCATCCCGCCGGCCGAGCAGCCGTAGATGCCGATGTCCTGCGCACGATAGGTCTTGAGCAGTTCGCGGTAGACGGCCGCGGCGTCTTCGGAGGCGGCGGGGTAGGGGTGCTCCGGCGCCAGGCGATAGTCGACCGCCACCACCTTGTAGCCGCCGGTGGCCGCGATCGGGATCGACTCGAGCAGGGCGCCTGCCCCCGCGCCCCACATGAAGGCCCCGCCGTGCAGGTTGATCAGCACCTTGTCGCGGTGGGCGGGCGACACGCCGCCCGCGGGCGTCACCACATCCACCGCAACCCCGCCCATCCGGGTATGGACCACCTCGGTTGTGAAGGCGCGGCGCATGCGGGCGAGCAGGTCGTCGTTGAACCTGCCGTAGAAGCGGCGCTGCTCGGCGATGTCGGCGCCCGGCGTGACCCTGGGCTCGGCCAGCATGTCTGCGAACCGCTGGCGCGCCTGCGGGCTCGCGAAGGCGGAATAGGGCAGTTCGAACGCCGGCGCCTGGACCGTGGCGGAAGGTGCGCCGGAGTCGCCCGCGCGTCCCTGGCCGGGAACCGCCATGGCGGCGAGCGAGACGAAGAGCGCGAACGCTCGCACGATGGCGCCGGACATCGGAAGCCCCTTACGGTCTCAAGCCGCGGCCTTGCACATGCTGACGCTGCCCATCAGCGCCCGCGTCACGCCGTTGGTCCAGCCGAACCCGTCCTGCAGCGGATATTCGCCGCCGCCGCCGGGGCGCAGGGCCTCCACGTCGTACTTCTCCACCAGCCGGCCGCTGGCCTTGTATTCGCGGCGCACCGTGGTCATCCACCGGCAGGTCACCTCGTCCGCGAGCCCGGTCTCGCCGTATCGGCGCAGGCCCTGGACGGCGACCCACTGCAGCGGCGGCCAGCCGTTGGGGATGTCCCACTGCTGCCCGGTCTGGACCAGGGTGGTCCGCAGGCCTCCGCTCGCCAGCAGGTTGGCGCGGGTGAAGGCGGCGACGCCGTGGGCCTGGGCCTCCGAGGCCAGCCCCGTGAACAGGGGATAGAGCATGGCGGCGCTTGGGTGGGGCGACAGGGCCCCGGCGCGCCAGTCGTAGTCCAGGTAGGTCCCGGCCTTGGCGTCCCACAGATAGGTCCGTACCGCCTGGGCGCGGGCCTCGGCCTGGGCGGCGTAGCGACCGGCGCAGGCGAGGTCGCCGCTCGCGCGGCAGCCCGCCTCGATCGCGCGCTCCATGCCATAGAGCAGGCTGTTCAGGTCGACCGGGACGAAGTCGGTGGTGTGGATGGTCGCCAGGGTCTTGCCGTCGGCCAGCCAGCGCGAACTGAAGTCCCAGCCGGTCTCCCCCGCCGCGCGCAGGTCGCGATAGAGGCCGGCCGGATCGCGGTGCGCGGCGCGGGCCAGGGTGACGTCCATGCGGTAGGACTCGTCGCGCGGCGTGTCCCTGGCGTCGTAATAGCGGTTCAGCACCGTCCCGTCGGGCATGGCCACCACGTGGTCGCGGGCCTGGCCCGGCTTGAGCCCTTTGGCGCTGGCCATCCACCAGTCGTGTTCGGCGCGCATCCAGGCCAGCCGTTTCGCCCGGATCGCCGGGGCCTGGGCCTTGGACAGCCCGACCATGGCGTAGAAGAACGGCGGTTGGGACCGGCCGAGGTAGTAGGTGCGCGAGCCGTTGGGGATGTGGCCGTAGCGCTCGATCAGGTGGCCGAAGTCGTCGATCATCGACTCCACCAGGTCCTGGCGTCCGTCAGCAGCCAGGCCCAGCATGGTGAAGTAGGAGTCCCAGTAGTAGATCTCCCGGAACCGGCCGCCGGGCACGACATAGGGCTTGGGCAGGTACAGCGCCGACGAGTAGGGGGCCGGGGCGCTCGGATGCCGGGTCAGCACCGGCCAGAGGTCGGCGATATGCTTGGCGAGCGACGTCGGCGACGCCTCGGCGGGGCTCGCGGTGGGCGCGGGCGGCGTGGCCGCCATGCCGGGCAGGGTGAAGTTCTGCTGGACGAACCCCTTCAGCGCCGCGTCGCTCCAGGGCGCGCCCTTGCGGTAGGCCGCCAGGATCGCCGTGGGGGAATGTAGCGG
>JBARAK010000531.1:0-3267 GCA_049791955.1 Caulobacteraceae bacterium | reverse complement strand
GTGCGCGAGCGGCCGAGGCCGGCACGGCGCGTCATCTCCACGTGCAGGTCGGCGACGGCGCGCACCAGATGCTTCTCGACCGCCGCGACGCTGAGCCCGAGCTCCGAGGCGATCATCGCCGGGCTCTGCCCATCCAGCCGGCGGCGGACGAACACCTCGCGCCGGAGCGGAGGCATGTCGGAAAGGATGTCCTGCAAGGTCTCCACCCGCTGGCGATGGGCGATCACGTCGTCTGCCCTGGGCGCGGAGCAGGCGATCTCGTCGGGCAGTTCGACGGTCGGCGCGCTCTTGCGCCGGCGCAGGTGGTCGTTGGCGAGGTTGCGCGCCACGGTGAAGCAGAAGGCGCCGACATCGGCGATCGGCCGGGTGCGCCGGTAGTCGTACAGTCGGACATAGGTCTCCTGCACGATATCCTCGCTCGCCGCCGGATCGCGCAGGCGCTGCATGATGAAGCGGTAGAGCGCCCCACGCAGACCGCCTTCATCGACCCCGGCGGGCGGAATCACGGCCGGCCGCGCATCGCTCATGACCGACGCCCCCCCGCGACGAACACTGGAGGGCCTCTTAGCCCGGCTCCGTGAAACAGATTTGACAGGAAGCCCGCGAGGTCGCCAAACCTCCGTCGCGCCCACGTCCGGCGCCAGGATATGTATCGAGGATCGCCATGAACGCCCCCTTCAAGACCGGCTCGGCGCGGGGCGAGATCGAGGTCCTGCTGGGCCGGCTGGGCGTGGCGGCCGGCCTGACCACGGGCGGGACGCTGGCGGCGCGCTCCCCGATCAACGGCGAACAGGTCGCCGAGGTGCATGAAGTCTCCACGGCCGGCGCCGCCGACGCGATCGACCGGGCGCACACGGCCTATCTCGCCTGGCGCAAGGTTCCCGCGCCCCGTCGCGGCGAGCTGGTGCGGCTGCTGGGCGAGGAGCTGCGCGCCCACAAGGCCGATCTCGGCGCGCTGGTCACCCTGGAGGCGGGCAAGATCGTCTCCGAGGGGCTCGGCGAAGTGCAGGAGATGATCGACATCTGCGACTACGCCGTGGGCCTGTCGCGCCAGATCTTCGGCCTGACCATCGCCACCGAACGTCCCGACCACCGGATGATGGAGACCTGGCATCCGCTGGGCGTGGTGGGGGTGATCTCGGCCTTCAACTTCCCGGTGGCGGTGTGGTCGTGGAACGCGGCCCTGGCGCTGGTCTGCGGCGACGCGGTGGTGTGGAAGCCGTCGGAGAAGACGCCGCTCACCGCGCTGGCGGTGCAGGCCCTGTTCGAGCGCGCCGCCGCCCGCTTCGGGGCCGAGGCGCCCACCGGCCTTTCCACCCTGCTGATCGGCGGGCGCGAGGTCGGCGAGGTGCTGGTGGAGCACTCCCGGGTTCCGCTGGTGTCGGCCACCGGCTCGACGACCATGGGACGGGCGGTTGGGCCCAAGCTGGCTGGCCGGTTCGCCCGCGCGCTGTTGGAACTCGGCGGCAACAACGCCGGCATCGTCTGCCCCTCGGCCGACCTGGACCTGACGCTGACCGCGGTGGCCTTCGCGGCCATGGGGACGGCCGGCCAGCGCTGCACCAGCCTGCGGCGGCTGTTCGTGCACGATGAGATCTACGACGCCTTCCTGCCCCGGCTGAAGGCGGCCTACAGCTCGATCCCGGTTGGCGATCCGCGCGAGGCCGCGACCCTGGTCGGTCCGCTGATCGACGATGCGGCGCTGGCCAGGATGCAGGCCGCCCTGGATGCGGCCCGCGCGGCCGGCGGCGTAGTGCACGGCGGCGAGCGCATCGAGGGCGCCACGGCCCTCGTCCGCCCGGCGCTGGTGGAGATGCCCGAGCAGGCCGAAGTGGTGCGGCGGGAGACCTTCGCGCCGATCCTCTACGTCATGCGCTACCGCGACCTGGAAGACGCCATCCGGTTGCAGAACGACGTCCCCCAGGGGCTGTCCTCGTGCATCTTCACCCTGAACCTGCGGGAGGCCGAGCGCTTCCTGTCGGCGGGAGGCTCCGACTGCGGCATCGCCAACGTCAACATCGGCCCTTCCGGCGCCGAGATCGGCGGCGCGTTCGGCGGCGAGAAGGAGACCGGCGGCGGGCGGGAGTCCGGCTCCGACAGCTGGAAGGCCTACATGCGCCGGGCCACCAATATGGTGAACTACGGGACGCGCCTGCCCCTGGCCCAGGGCGTCAAGTTCGACGTCTGAAACCCGCGGATCGCCAGGACGCGCTATCCCCGAGGGCGCGCCTTGCAGCTGCGAATGAGATGCAATAATGGGCGATCAGCTTTGAAGGTGAAGATCATGACCAACAGGACGCTGGGCGTCGCCGCGATGGTTTCGGCCGCGGCGCTTTGGGTTCCACAGGTCGTGCTCGCCCACACCCCCTACCTGCTGCCGAACGCCTTCGACGCCGAACGGGACCACGTGACCCTGCAGGCGGCGCTGACCGAGGACGACTACTTCAACCCCGACATCGCCATCCGCGCCCCGAGCTATGTCGAGACCACGCCGTCCGGCCAGCGCAAGGACGTGCCGCCGGCCATGGTGATGAAGGACATGGCCACCTTCGAGGCGCCCCTGCCGGACAACGGCACCTACCGATTCTCCACCGGCCTGTACGTGGCGCGCAGCGTGAGGATGGCCGAGATCGGCGGCCATTGGCTGATGATCCGCCAGCCCGGCGCGCACGTCGACCACGACGCCGAGCACGCGGCCTCCGCCGACGTGGCCCAGCCGGCCGCCCATGGCGCCGATCATGATCACGAGCACAAGGACGACGACGGCCCCCCCTCGGTCGCCGCCGCCGAGGTCCCGGCCGGGGCCAGAACCATCGAGGTCCAGAACATCCAGACCGCGGAGACCTATGTCTCCAAGGGCGCGCCCACCGACACCGCCCTGCGGGTCTCGGGCGAGGGGCTGGAGCTGAAGCCGGTCACCCACCCCAACGCCATCTACGTGGACCAGGGCTTCGCCTTCCAACTGCTGATCGACGGCAAGCCCGCCGCCGGCACGCCCTTCAGCGTCTATCGCTCCGGCGACATCTATGACGACCACAAGGTCATGGCGGAGATGAAGACCGGCGCCGATGGCGCGGCCAAGGTCAGTTTCGACCGGCCGGGGGTCTATCTGCTGACCACCCACTATCCGTTCGGCCCGCGCTCGCCCGACGGCGCCCCGACCGCGCGCAACTATGTCTACAGCCTGACCTTCGAAGTCACCCGC
Organism: Caulobacteraceae bacterium; assembly: GCA_049791955.1. Lineage (GTDB taxonomy): Bacteria > Pseudomonadota > Alphaproteobacteria > Caulobacterales > Caulobacteraceae > CAHJWH01. Next base: position 62 of record JBARAK010000531.1, on the reverse strand, counting down.
TGATCCCCCCTCGGCCGCAAGACCGGAGCCGCCCATGCGATCCCTTCCTTCCTGGCTGGCCG
>JBARAK010000530.1:0-3333 GCA_049791955.1 Caulobacteraceae bacterium | reverse complement strand
GGGTGGGACAGCGCGGCGACGTCGCGCCAGCCGCCGTCCCGCCAGACCTGGACCCAGAGCGCCTCGGGCGCGGCGAAGCGGTCCGGGTCGCCGAAGAAGCTCAGCTCCGCCCGGGTCAGCTGGACAGTGTGGCCGAAGTCGACCTCGTACCAGTCCTGGTCGTGTGGGGAGCCGAGCGTCGACCAGCCGTTCGGCGCCTCGGGGAAGAACATCACCCGCCCGTCGATGGCCTGGTGCAGGGCGGTCGGGTCGGTGTTGTAGGAGGCCGTGGCCTTGGGGAAGCCGGTCCTGACCAGGCTGGCGGCCAGGTCGACCGGCCGCTGGACCGGGGCGATCGGGGCCTGGGCCACCCGCGCCGTGAGCTTGCCGAGATGGGGCGAGACAGCCACGCGCTGTCCGTCGACATAGACCGACAGCCCCGCGCCCCGGCCGTAGCGCTGGCCGTCCACGTCGAACACCACCGAGACCAGGTGGCCGTGGTAGGGCGCGTCCTGCAGGGCGAAGTAGGGCAGGAACTGCGGATCGCGCGGGTTGGCGGGGACCAGCGGGTCGACCTCCAGCACGTCGTCCGCGCGTGGGCGCAGGCCGACCAGGCCGGTGACGATCAGGTCGTCGAAGCCGGAGTGGTTGTAGTGGTGGCTGCGCGGCAGGCCGACGATCACCTTGCCGGTGTCGGGATCATAGTCCTCCTGCAGGTCCGGTCGCTGGTCGCGTCCCGCGCTGAGGTGTAGGCAGGCGTATTGGCGAAGCAGCCGCATGTAGTCGCTGCGGCTGACCACGTCCTGGTGGGGATAGTCATTCAGCAGGTTGGCCATGGCGACCAGGGCCTGGGTGGTCTGGAACGGCCAGGCAGGTCCGTTCCACTGGCATTCGCGCCCGCCGGTCGCCTTGTCGTAGCGGTACTGGCGCATGTACTCGGGGTGGGACGGCTCGTTGGTCCGCAGCCCGAACGGGCCGGCCAGCTCGGCCGGCGACAGCAGATGCCGCCAGCTCTGGGCATAGGTGGCGGTGTCTTCGGGCAGCTCCGCGTACCAGGGCAGATAGCCGACCAGTTCGCGCCCGCGGATCGGCGACCAGGCGCGCACGAAGGCGTTGTCGACCTTGTAGCGGTCGATGAAATGCTGGAAATCGGCGCTCCACAGGCTCGACTGCACGGCCCGGCGCAGGTCGTCCGCCCGCCGGTCGTAGAGCGACGCGGTCGCCGTATCGCCCTTCAGCGCCGCCAGCCGGGCGATGGCGCGGGCGTTGGCGTACATGAAGCTGTTGATCGAGGGGCGGAACGCCTGGCCGCCGGTGAAGCCGTCGCGCCCGCCGCTCGCGTCGATCGAGGCGATGGTGTATTCGGTGGCGTCCAGCAGCGGCTCGATCCAGTAGAGCCGCCTTTTGGTGTCGTAGTGGTCGTTCCACTGCTGGTAGATGCGCTCCATGCTGCTGAGCTGGCTCAGGGCGAAATCGGCGTCTCCATCGACCAGATAGTGCGCGTAGACGGCGTCGGCGATCGATTCGCTGAAGTGGCGGTCATTGCCGCCGTGCGAATACATGTAATCGATGTAGTCGTCGGCATAACGGCGGTCGCGCAGCCATCTCCCCTCGTAGATGTGCATGGCGGTGGCGTCGTTCAGGCTGGCGTAGGGCTGGCGTTGCCAGCCTACGTCGTCCAGGAACTCGGTGGTGATGTAGCCGAGCGCGCCGAGGTCGCGCTGGTGGGCGCGGAACACCTTCCAGCGATAGTAGTAGATCGCGTTTAGCGTCGGGTCGGCGGAGTCGAAGAACGGGATGGCGCCGGCGTACCAGTCCGCATCGGCGCCGAAGCGGGCGCGGGCGATCCTGCCCTCATCGAGCGGTGGTCCGGTTCGAGCCGGAGCCTGTCCGGTTGCGAACGCCGACGGGATGCAGGCGGCCAGGCCCAGGGCGAGCCCGATCAATCCGCCGGCGATCCTTCGCGTGGAGTTCGTTTTTAGCCTGCCCATGAAATCTTGCGTGGTGGAGATGCGGAAACGGATGGCCGTCGAGCTTTACGATTGGGAATGGCTCAGTCCAGCTTCACCAGCATCTTGCCGATGTTCTCCCCGGTGAAAAGTTTCAGGAAGGCGTTGGGCGCGGCCTCGATGCCGTTGTCGATGCTCTCGCGCCACTTCACCTTGCCGGCCTTGATCCAGGCGGTCATGTCCGAGACGAAGGCGTCGGTCTGATCGAAGAAGTCGGAGACGATGAAGCCCTGCAGGCGAAGCCGCTTGCCCACCGCCATGATGATGTTGGACGGGCCGGGCTGCGGCTCGGTGTCGTTGTAGTTCGAGATCATCCCGCACAGCGCGAAGCGGGCGAAGGGCCGCGCCGCGTTCAGCGCCGCGACCAGGTGCTCGCCGCCGACATTCTCGAAATAGACGTCGATGCCCTTGGGCGCGGCTCGGCCCAGGGCGGCGGTGAGGTCGGGCTCGGCCTTGTAGTCGATCACCTGATCCACGCCCAGATCAAGCAGCCAGGCGCATTTCTCCGCCCCCCCGGCCGACCCGACCACGGTCGCGCCTTTCAGCTTGGCGATCTGGCAGGCGATCTGGCCCACCGCGCCCGCGGCGGCCGAGACGAACACGGTATCGCCCGCCTTCACGCCCGCGACCTTGGTCAGCCCAGCCCAGGCGGTCATGCCGGTCATGCCGGCCGCGCCCAGGAAGGCCTGGGGCGGCAGGCCCTGGGCGTCGAGCTTCTGGAGGTATTGCGGCGGGGCATTGAAGGCTTCGCGCCAGCCCAGCATGGAACTGACGAGGTCGCCGGGCCTGAACGCCGCACTGTTGGACGCGCTGACCTCGCCCACGGCGCCGCCCTGCATCGCCTTGCCGATCTCGAACGGCGGGACATAGCTCGCCCGGTCGTACATCCGGCCGCGCATGTAGGGATCGACCGACATGAACAGGTTCTTGACCTGGACCTCGCCTTCGCCAGGCGGGGGGAGGGGCGTGGTGGCGATCTCGAAGTTGGCGGCCTGTGGCAGGCCATGCGGGCGCGACATCAGGCGCACCTCGCGCGATTGGGTCACGGGTGGGTGTGGCATTGGCGCTTCCTCCGAACGCTTCTTGCCATCCACCGTAGTCCCTAGGCGCGCGCGAACAACCCGAGCTCTTTCCCGGGAAGCGCGCGCCGGACCTTTAGGCCCTGTTCAGGCGCGGCGTCAGCCAGACCAGGATCCTCGAAAAGCGGTCGCCGCTGCAGGGGAAGGGCTTGGTCGCCGCCTTGGCCGCAAAGGCGGACGCCTGTTCCGCCGTGCGACGTTCGCTCTGGGGAAGCGACATCCATTCCCGGATGAGGGCTCGGCGTGAATTATGCTCAGGCTTCATA
>JBARAK010000529.1:0-3202 GCA_049791955.1 Caulobacteraceae bacterium | reverse complement strand
GTCGGCGCCGAGCCAGCCGTGCAGCGGCATCCAGCCGCCGAGCGGGACGGGGTCCACCACCCTCACCAAGACGACCACCAGCGACCCGCTGGCCGGAAGCGCAGGCGTGACCGCCGCCACCGGCCATATGAGCTCGGTCGCGGCCCTGACCGCGCCCGCCGCGCCGACCACCGGGGCCAACGTCACGTTCGGCTTCGGCGCCGCCCCTTCGATGCCGACCGGCTGCTTGGCTGTTTCGCCCTCAAGCGGCGTCTGGACAGTGAGCTGTGCGAACGGGGGGACCTACCACTTCGGCTTGCTCACCGTAAGCGGCGGGGCGACGTTGAATTTCGCCACCAGCGGATCGGGATCGACCTACACCTTCAGCCAGGGCGTATTTACCCAGGGCGGCACCAACACCACGTTCGGTGCGGGCACGTTCAACATCGGTCCTATGTCGAGCGGCTGCAACGGCAGCGCGACCTATAGCATTTGCAACACCGGGACTTCGCTCACCTTTGGCGGCCCCTCCACCTTCGTGATCTCATCTGGCGTCTCCAACGGCGGGGGGACGATCATCGTCATGGGATCGGGGTCGACCAATAGTTACCAGATCGGCCCCGGCAGCGATGGAAATGCTCTTCTGGTGCAGGGCGGCGCCCGGATGACCCTGGCCGACGCCACCGGCGTTTCCGACCTGTTCCAGCTCAAGGGGGCCGTGAACGTCGGCGGCGGCGGCTGCACGATCCTGCCCGCCGCCGCCCAACACGACATCAACGGGAACTTCATCACCTCGGGCGGCGTGGTGATGGGCGCCGGGGTCTACACGGTGAACGGCTACGCCGGCTTTGGGGCCAACAGCGGCGGGGACGCATCCTGCAACGGGTCGACCGTCGGCGTGTCGGGGGCAGGGGTGACCCTCGTCATCAGCGGCGTGAGCACGCCAACGTCGGGCGTCTGCAGCGGCCAGGCGTTCTGTGTGGCGAGCGGCTTCAGCAACGTCACCCTGACCGCGCCCTCTTCTGGAACCACGTCAGGTCTGGTGGTGCTCGGTCCCGCCTCGTCCAGCATCGCCGCTGGCGCCCTGTTCACGGGCGGGGCCAGCGGGACCAGCCTGTCCGGCGTATTCTATTTCCCTGACGGACCCATAACGCTCGGCGGCGGCGCCAGCATCGGCAATGGCGCGAACCAGTGCCTCGAGCTGATCGGCACGCAGATCAGTCTGACCGGCGGAACCGCCGCGGCCTCGACCTGCGTCGGGGGCGGCTCCGGCAGCAGCGGTTCAACCGTGGCGCTGGTGCAATGAAGGGTCCAAAAATCCCCACAAAACAAAGCATGATAGCCGCCGAAACCGGTATCCACTTTCGGCCGTCATGCTCTAGCGCCATGAAAACCGCGTCCCTCGCGGGCCTCCTGCAAGACCAGCGCGGCGTTGCGGCGTTGGAGATGGCGCTGATCGCGCCGTTCCTGCTGCTGATCCTGGCCGGCACCGTCGATCTCGGCGGGGTGCTCTACACCCGCTTCCAGCTGTCCTCGGCGGTGAACACGGCGGCCAACTACGCCATCGTCAACGCCTCGGGCGCCAGCTCCACGGGCGGGGGGGCGCTGGCCGCCAACCTGGCGACCCTGATCACCAACGTGAACGGCAATGGCTGGGCCAACAGCGCGGTGACGGTGAACGACGGCCCGACCGCCAGCGCCACCAACGGCTCGACCGCCACCGGGGGGACGGCGGCCTCGGCCGACAGCTGCTATTGCCCCACCGGCGCCGCGCCGGCGATCACCTGGGGAGCGGCCAAGACCTGCGGCGTGGCCTGCGCCAGCGGTTACGCCGGCAAGTTCGTGCTGGTCACCGCCAGCCGCAGCTACGCGCCGTTCTTCTCCAGCTACGGGATCGTCCAGAGCGGCGCGGTCTCGGTCAGCAGCATGGTCCAGGTCCAATGACACGGGCGTGGCGCTGGCTCGCAGCGGAGGGCGGAGCGACGGCGGCCGAGTTCGCCATCATCCTGCCGGCCTTCCTGCTGGTGATCTTCGGCAGCATGGAGTTCGGCCGCTACCTGTGGACGGCCAACGTGCTGCAGCAGACCGCGATCCAGACCGCGCGCTGCATGGGGGTCAGGCAGACCCAGTGCGCATCGGCCGGCGCCTATAGCGGCTCCAACAGCCTGGCGTATGGGCAGGAGGTGGCCGCCGGCTACGGCCTCACCCTCGCCAGCGCCAACTTCACGCTGTCCAACAGCGCGACCTGCGCCGGGGTGTCCGGCTTCTCGCAGGTGACGGTGAACTACACCTTCACCACCCTGGTCCCGCTGATAAAGGCGCTCGCGGGGGGGATGCCGATCGCCGCCAACGCCTGCTTCCCGAACCGGAGCTAGAGCGTATAGCCGCAAGTGGAAGCCGGTTGCGGCGGCCATCACGCTCTAACTCTATGATTGAGGGGCGCTGCTCTGCGTCCGCGTGTCCCTTCTGACTCAAACGGGAAACATGGCGGGCCGAATCGGCCCTTAAATGCAGGATTGAGCTGCTCGCGAAAGTAGGCGTCCGAGATGGCGGCGCAAGACAAGCGTACCCTGACCGAAAACCTGAGGGATATCGAGGCGAGGCGCTTGGCGGGCGACGCCAGCGTCGACCTGCTGTGCGAGCGCGCGAACCACCTGTCGAGGCTGGGCGAGACGGACGAGGCCAGGCGCCAGTATCTGGACGTCCTGCAGCGCGAGCCCACCCACTTCGCCGCCCTGATCAACTTCGGGGCGCTGCTGTACGAGACCGACTTCCGCACGGCGGCGCGCACGGTGTTCGCCCAGGCCGTGGCCGAGCACCCGCACGAACCCATCGCCCATGTGAACCTCGGCAATGCGCTGATGTACGCCGACGAGCTGGGGCCGGCGCGCGAATGCTACGAGACCGCGCTACGGCTCGACCCCGGCAATATCCACGCCCACCAGCGGCTGAGCAGCCTGTTCCAGGAGACCGGCGAGATCGAGGCCATGCGCCGGCACTATCGGCTGGGGTTCGCCGAGGCGCCGCCCCGGCGGCTGCCCTGCCTGGGCGACGGGGATGCGGTGTCGCTGCTGCTGCTGACCTCGACGCCCGGCGGCGACGTGGCCTGGCGCAAGCTGGTGGACCGGGCGGTGTTCTCGATCACCGAGCTCACCGCCGAATTCCATGATCCCGCCGCGCCGCTGCCGCCGCACGACCTGATCTTCAACGCCATCGGCGACGC
>JBARAK010000528.1:0-18174 GCA_049791955.1 Caulobacteraceae bacterium | reverse complement strand
GATGGCGCCGCGGACGGCCCAGCGATGTTCGCCCTCCAGGCGGCGGGTCCGCCCGGCGTCGAGCGCGCTCGGGACCCCCGGAGCTTTCGAGGCCGACGCCTGCGCCAGTTCGGCGGTCATCTCGCCGAGGTCGCGGAAGACGGCCGCGACGGTCCTGCGCGTCGGCCGATACGGGTGGATGCGCCAGACCAACAGGCAAAGGACGATGGCCAGGAGCCCGCCGCCGAGGAAGATCCCGGCCAGCAGGAGCGCTTGCTGCGGAGCGGCCGGTTCATCCGCCGCGACCACCGCGACGACATTGGCGAGCACGCCCGCCTGGGCCATGTCCGGGCCGAGAATCCGGCTCGAGCCGCAGAGGCACACCACCGCAAACAGGATGGGCGCGGTGAACACGGGCCCCTGGCCGGCGAGGAGGGACATCAGGGCCGCCAGCGCCGTGCCGACGAGTACGAAAGCGCCCATCGTGCGCAGCCGGCGCCCGTCCGACCCACCCGGATCGGTCAAGCAGGTCCAGAATGCGGCGAACGCGGCCCAGGCGATCACGGGGCGATGGAGCGCGACGGCGGCCAGCACCAGCAAGGCCACCGCCGTCGCCGCCCTCAGGCCCTCGGCGATCCCGACCTGCTCGGGCGTGAAGGCGAACGAGCGCGCCTGTAGCCAGCGGGCGGCGCCGCGGCCGATCGCCCGCAGATGCTGCGGTGCAGCGCGAAGCTTTCCAAGGTTTGCGACGGGAAATGCCGAATGCGCCGCTGACATGCCAAGCCTTCTCCGCCGCCAGGTGGCGACGAAGGCAATATTACGCTGCGATGCAACATGCTCAAAACGACTTCCATGACTACAATCCATTCTGATATGGAATGGTCATGGAATTCCGGACGCTTCGCGCCTTCGTGGAGGTTGTGCGTCAGGGCGGCTTCTCGCAGGCAGCCAGGACGGTCTTCGCCACCCAGTCGGCCGTCAGCAAGGCGGTGAAGCAGCTGGAGGACGAGATCGGGGTCGCCCTCTTCGACCGGATCGGCCACCGCACCCGGCTGACTCCGGCGGGCGAGATCCTCTATCCGCGCGCCGTGCGCCTGCTGGCCGATCGCGACGATGTGGTCGCAGAACTCGAGGAACTGCGCGGGCTGAAGCGTGGGACCCTGCGGCTCGGGCTTCCACCGGTGGGCAGCAGCACGATCTTCGCGCCCCTGTTCGCCGTCTACCGCAACCGCTATCCGGGCATCGACGTCCGGCTCGTGGAGTACGGCTCCGAGCGGCTTGAAGAGGTGCTGCTCTCGGGCGAGATCGAACTGGCCGCCTCGTTGCTGCCGGTCTCCGACGGCTTCGAGGTCCAGGACATCCGGCGCGAGCCTCTCATGGTCCTGCTGCCGGATCGGCACGAGCTAGCGGGCCTGGCGTCGGTCGAGCTCTCCGCTCTGCGCCACGCGCCCTTCATCCTTTTCGAGACGGGCTTCGCGATCAACCGGATCATCGTGGACGCCTGCCGGCGGCAGGGCTTCGAGCCCCGGGTGGTGGCGCGGAGCAGCCAGATCGATTTCATCATCGAACTGGTTGCCGCCGGCCTGGGCGTCGCCTTCCTGCCGCGGATGATCGTCGAGGAGCGGCGCCGACCCGGGGTCGGCGCTGTCCTGCTGGCTGAGGCGCAGGCGGACTGGCGCCTGGCGATGATCTGGCGGCGGGGCGGCTACCTTTCCCATGCGGCGAAGGCCTGGCTCGCCCTGGCGCGCGAGACGCCGGCCGCGGGCGGCTAAGCGCCGGGGGGGGGGGCGAGGTCGCCGAACTCTATCTTTGATCGACCAGAGACGGCTCCGGCATCCTATAAGCTCCACGCATCCTTTTCCATCGACCATGCCGACGCCCTTTGGCCGGTTGCGTTGGCAGAGGCGGACGGCCTCAGAGCTGGTGCGAGATGTCATCCAAGAACGCCCTGACCCGGTGAGCAGGCAAACGCTGGGGAGCCGATCCGACGGACCACCAGGCCTGAGCCGCGGAAGGTCCCTGAGAGGGAATCAAGCACATGCCGCCGTTTACCGAGGTCTTCGCGCGATCGTGCCGTTGTTGGCGCAGGCCCCGGTGCTCACCGGCCAACTCCAGCCGCCCAGGACGTCGCAGGCCGCCTCCGTTGAATGTCTGAAACCGGAGCGGGGCCAACTTCCGGTTTGGACGCGACAGCGACCTACCGGGTTGGATTTGCAATGGCAGCTTTCAGGAAGCGGGCGTGGCGGTCTCGATGGCCGACATGGGCGCAATCCGGTCGGGCCGCTTTCGTAACTCAGCGCCATAAAGCGGACTCTGGGATCACTCCACAAACCAGACGCTCACTGTTGATCGGACCGCTAGTTTTGCCCTCCATCTCAGCAGGACCGACTAGCCGAGCATCGGCGCTTCTACGCTGGTCACCTCGAACCCCGTGAGGTGGGCGACACCGAAGGTGGTGGCGATCGGCACGTCGACGGCGTCGCGGCCCCGGGCGATCAGCACCCGGGCCATGCGCGGCATGTTGTTGCGGGCGTCGAAAGCGTACCAGCGGTCGCCCAGGTAGACCTCGAACCAGGCGCTGAAATCCATCACCCCGTTCACCGGCACGCCGATATCGCCCAGATAGCCCGTGCAGTAGCGCGCGGGGATATTCATGCACCGGCAGAAGGCGACCGCGAGATGGGCGTAGTCGCGGCAGACGCCGGTCTGCTCCACCCAGGCGTCATAGGCCGTCTTATCCGGACGGGCGTCGGCATGGTTGAAGACGATGTGGTTGTGCACATACTCAGTGATGGCCTGAACCCGCTCCCACCCCGGAGCGGCGGCCTGGAACAGCGACCAGGCCGTGTTGCTCAACCGGTCGGTCTCGCAATAACGGCTGCCGAGCAGATAGACGACCGCTTCGTCCGGCAGGTCCTCGATCGGGTGCTGCACGGCGTCCGGCGCATAGACGTCGATCAGTCCGCTGTCGCGGATGATGAAGTCGGCCGAGATGGTGAGAACGCCCGCTGGGGCCATCACGCGACTGCAGATGTTACCGTAGCCGTCGATATATTGATGCACATCCAGCGGCGGCTCGGTGCGCACCCAGTCGGGCGTCTCCAGGTCGTCGCGCCGGGAGGGATGGACACTGAGCATCAGCAGCATCGGCACGGGGGCCGGGCAATCGTAGGTGATGCGGAAGCCGGTGGTGATGCGCATGGATGGATCGTCGGTCATGCATAGCCCTCGATCAAGCGATCTGGGCTATCACCTAGCCTGAAGGTGATTGTGGCCTCGATTCCGCTTTCCAACATTTCGATCCGGGCTTCCCCGCCCAGGTCGCGGGCAAGATGCTTCATCAGCAAGGATCCGCCGCCGGCGATTTCCTGGCGGGCTAAAAGACTCGGACATATTTCCCGCCAGATCAGGACACCGCCGACTTGAGAAGGTTTGCAGCTAACCAGAAGGCGACCGTCCGGTAGCGATAGCGCGCCGTACTTGGCGGCGTTGGTGGCTAGTTCATGGATCAGCAAGCTTAGGCTGAGCGCGACGCCGGCGGAGATGTTCAGCGGGTCGCAGGCGATGGTCAACTGTCCGACCGCCCGGTATGGCTCAAGCTCCACCTCAATGGCGGATCGCACGTCCAAAGCCTGTTGATGGCCGCGCAGTAGCAGGGCGTTGGTGCGGGCCATGGCCTGGATACGGAGGCCGAAAGCGACCTGGAACTCGTCGATGGTCTTGACCGAGCGAGCAGTCAGTCGCGCGAGGGCCAGGACCACGGCGAGTGTGTTCTGCACCCTATGATGAAGCTCTTCGGAGAGCATGGCGTGATGTCGATGGTCTGAAGCGCGTGCGGCCGCGTCGTCGGCCTCGAGCGTCTCAAAAGGGAGCGCGCCCGGTACCCGAAGGTCTCGAAGTGATGACATTGGTTGGCTCGAAGGGCGCTTCGCCGGGAGCGATCAACCGCTTGAGTGGCGGCACAGGCACGGCAGCGCTTGAAACCTATAGGCTCTCTTGCTGCACTGCGACACGTCAATCTGGTTCGGCCAACACGCCCTTGTCGAGATCGTCGCAGAGGCGGTTGTCGAAGCACCGCTAAGCGCCAGGCGTTCACTCTTACCCGGCGCTAAAAGCTGAGACGCGCCCCGAGCGGACGTTGGCTTCCTACCGGATAGCGGACTTTCGCGCGCCGCGCGCCAGTGTCGAAGCTCCGTTGCGCACCTCACCGAGGATCAGCGTCACTCGCGGCGACGACCCTCCTGAGCCGACGCCCCATAGCGCAGCCCGTCCACCAGGAGCGCGACCATGCGGTCGACCCGGCCAGCGTCGGTGTTGTGGGCGGACATGCCAAGGCTCGCGACAGCGCTGAGCAGTTCATCCGCCTCGACATCGGCGCGCACCGCGCCGGCCCTCACCGCCGCATCGAGCAACATGCGTAGGGCGGGCCTCAAACGCTTGTCGAAATGGGACGGAAGGGCGTCATACGCAGGGTCGCCCGAGTGCAGCGCCTTGGCCAACCCGCGTTTGGTGGCGACGTAAGACGCATAGCGCCGCATCCAGGCCGCCAGGGCGTCGAAAGGCCCGTGGGTCTTCGCTAGATCGGCGGCGGCATCCGCGCAGGCGTCGATCTCGCGGCGGAAGACGGCGGCAATCAGGTCGGCGCGCTGGGGGAAATGGCGATAGAGGGTACCCAGCCCTACGCCCGCCTTGTCGGCGATCTCGCGCACCGGCGCATCCACGCCCGACGCAGCGAAGACCGCCTTCGCCGCTTGAAGAATGGCGTCGAGGCTGCGCTGCGCGTCTGCTCGCAACCGCTTCGGCGCTCCTTCATCGCTCTCGCCTAGCGGAATTTCTGCCTCAGCCGTCAAAGCATCCCCTTGAAACCGGAACGATGATCCGTATTTTAATCCGGAACGATGATCCACTTCTATCTAGCCCGACCCGCTGTCGCGTTCAACGGGACCGGATCTCAAGGAGGCTGCCATGTCCGATAAACCTGTCGTCCTCGTCACCGGCGCCAATCAGGGCATCGGCCTTCAGATCGCCAAGGACATGGCCGGACGAGGCTTCACCGTCCTGGTCGGCTCGCGCGACCTCGTCCGAGGCGAAGCGGCCGCCAAGGCAGTAGGCCCGGACGCCCACGCCCTGCAGCTCGACGTAACCGACCCGGCCTCCATCAAGGCCGCAGCCGTGCGTGTGCGGGACGAGTTCGGCCGCCTCGACGTGCTGATCCAGAATGCGGCCATCTCCAACACTGGCCGCCAGGAAGGCCAAAGCGTCGCGGACTATGCCGCGACCACCCGGGCGAGCAACGTCTCCCTCGAGGAGATGCGGGCGGTGTGGGACACCAATGTGTTCGGCGTGCTGGCCGTCTACCAGGCCATGCTGCCGATCCTGCGCGCCACGCCCGGCGCGCGCATCGTCAACGTCTCGAGCGGCGTAGGCTCGCTCACATCCAACATGGACCCGGCCTACCCATATCGCGGCATCTTCGGACCCGTCTATCCGGCGTCCAAGACGGCCTTGAACGCCCTGACCGTCGCCATGGCGCTCGAACTTGAGGCCGAGGGAATCCGGGTCTGCGCGGTCTCGCCGGGTTACACCAAGACCAACCTCAACGGTTACCAGGGCACGGAAACCGTCGAGGAAGGCGCGCGCGAGGCGGTGCGGGTAGCGATGTTGGGGCCTGATGCGCCGACCGGAACCTTCACCCGCTGGAAGGGCGAGACCATTCCCTGGTGAGGCGTGTCCGGCCTCACCCGCGCCCTTCCCCGCCATACCGACAGCATCCGATAGACGGAGGTTTCCATGCAGTACCGCACCCTCGGAAGGACCGGCATCAAGGTCAGCCCCTATTGCCTGGGCGCCATGATGTTCGGCGGCCTCGCCAACGCCGATCATGACGACTGCGTCCGCATCATCCATAAAGCGCTCGATTTCGGGATCAACTTCGTCGACACCGCCGACCGCTACAGCCAAGGCGAGTCCGAAGAGATCGTCGGCAAGGCGCTCAAGGGCCGTCGCGACAAGATCGTACTCGCCACCAAGGTGAATGGGCCGATGGGCGATGACCCGAACCAACAGGGCAATTCACGCCGCTGGATCACCCACGCCGTGGAGAATTCGCTGCGCCGCCTGCAGACCGACCACATCGACCTCTACCAGATCCACCGTCCCGCGCCCGACACGGACATCGAGGAGACGCTGTCGGTGCTCACCGACCTCATGCGGGCGGGAAAGATACGCGCCATCGGCTCCTCCACCTTCCCGGCCTCCGAAATCGTGGAGGCGCAGTGGACGGCGGAACGGCGCGGTCTCGCCCGTTTCCACACCGAACAGCCGCCTTATTCCATCCTGAACCGCAGCATCGAACGCGAGGTGCTGCCGCTCTGCCAGAAGTACGGCATGGGCGCCCTGGTCTGGAGCCCGTTGGCCAAGGGCCTGCTCACGGGCCGCTATCGCAAGGATCAAGCTCTGCCCGACAGCCTGCGAGTCAGGGTGTTCCGCCAGCAAATGTCGGATGACCGTAACCTGGACGCCGTCGAACGACTGATCCCCATCGCTGAGGCGGCGGGGCTGTCGTTGACTCACATGGCGATGGGCTTCGTGATGGCGCATCCAGGCGTGACCTCGGCCATCCTTGGTCCACGGACCATGGAGCAACTGGACGATTTGCTCGCTGGCGCCGAAGTCTGCCTCGGCGACGATGTACTGAACCAGATCGATGCGGTCGCCCTGCCGGGAACCGATACGGGACCGATGGGCGCCCTTTATGAGCCACCCGCGGTGAAGATGGCGAGCCTTCGTCGCCGCGCAAACACCGACCGCTCCGCCGCCTGAGCCCTGTTGGGTTGGGGCCGAGGGGAATAAGGCGGCCTCGCGCCATCAGCGGACTCTGACATCGTTCCAGGAAGGCGACGTTCGTGATGCCGCCCGAAAGGTTCCGACCGCTTCAGGTCGGACATTGAGATGGTTCTGCCACCGCCTTCAATGGACGCCTACCAATCTCCTCATCAGAGCAGCTGGCGTTCCAGTTCCTCTTTTCGGGCGCGCCAATCGGGCAAAACTCGGGTCAGAAGATCTTCCCACTCGGTGCCGTGATCCGGGTGCAGAGCGTGCGCGAGTTCGTGGGCGATGACGTAGTCGATGAGCGAGGGCGACGCTCGCACTAGTTCGAGGTTGAGAACCAGCACGCCCTTCGCTGTGAAGCTGCCCCAACGGTGGGTCATCTCACGGATCACGAGACGCGGTCGCTCGACGCCTTGCCGAGCGAACGGAGGGAGCACGGCGGTCAGCCGGTCCGGAAAGAACCTGTGAGCATGGAGCTGGTACCAGTGCCGAATGACCGTCCGCCTAAAGATCAGGCCCTTGTCCTGCGGCAGCGTGAGAATGATGCGGTCGCCGTCGAGGCGGACGCCGATTGCCGGGCCGATTTGTTTGAGGAGGCGATAACGTCGCCCGAGTAGGAGGTGCGTTTCGCCGCTTTCATACTGTCGAGGCGGCGTGCGAGGTCTCCAGCGGTCGAACCGAGCCTGCTGACGGACGATCCAGGCGCCCCGTCGGCGAACGCGGCTGACGATGTCCTCGTCGTGCGCCTCCTGGGGCGCAGAGACAACGACCTCACCTTCGGGTGTCACCGCGATGCGAAGCGTCCGGCGATCAGAGCGCAGCACCGAAAAGGGGATCGCAGCGCCACCCCAGTCGAATACAAGGTTAGTGGACGCGGCCATCGTCCGCCATCCGCACCCGCGCCGAGGCGATCACGTCGTCCATAATCGCGTCGAGGACGCTTGGACTAATCGCGAACTTCCGCCGACCGATCACCTCGTCGAAGAAGAAGTCGTCGATATCATTGCGAATCCGGTTCTCGGCGTCTCGGTCGTTCTGCCAGCCGATTACCCGGTGTTGCGTCACGATCCGCGTTATCGCGTCAGCAATGTCGACGGCGACGCCATCGCGATCGAAACCGGCTTTGGCCAGCTCGCGCCGAGCGATGCCCCAGAATGCCGTCTCATGGCTCTTGCCTCGAAGCGTGTCCGGCGTTGGGTCGTCGGCGTCTTCGCGACGCTCAGTGGCATCACGTAGACGACGAACCTCATCAAGGTAGGCTTTCTCTCCCAAGCGGCCGCGCCGGAAAGCGTCGATCGCGTCGCGGATGAGCTTGGAGAACTTTTCGAAGAAGACGGGGTCCTGTTCCCACTTCTCTTCAATGACTTGAAGGGCGCGGTGGGCGATCTCGTCGGCGACCGAAGCGTCGGATCGCTTGCCAGCGCGAGCCGCCTCGATTGCACCGTCGTCGAACACGTTGAGCGGCTCCACGATCGTAATGACCTCGTGCGCCGAAACATGCTGGTCGAGAAGCGTTCGAACTCTGTGCTCGTAGTCTGTCCAGTCGACCTTTTCGGCGTACCGAACGCGAACATGCTCCTTGAGGGCCACGAAACGTTTTTCGTCAGCCCGCCACCGCTGAAGCCGATCGGGAGAAGTCTCCTCGAGAAAGGCGCGCGACGAGAGCGCGACGGTGAGACAACGAGAGAACTGGCTCAGTCGCCGATAGAACTCCTCGCGGAGCGCCTCATCGAGCAATGCCGTGGCGTAGGCCTCCTCATCGAAGCGGTTCGTGACGCCGCTGAACAGATCAAGCAATGCGGCGTGAAATGAAGGCAGCCGGCGAGCCTCTTCGGCCACGTCGGTCAGAGCCTTGGCGAGATCTTCTGCGTCGAAGCTTGAAAGAGCGTCGTTCGCACTAAGCGCATCGCCAAGGTTACGGAGCACGCCGCAATAGTCGACTATGTAGCCGAACGGCTTCGGCGGCGCGCCTTCTTCGTCGAAGATGCGGTTCACCCGCGCGATCGCCTGTAGCAGGCTGTGCTCCTTGAGGGGTTTGGCGAGGTAGAGCACCGTATTGCGCGGCGCATCGAAGCCGGTCAGCAGCTTATCGACGACAATCAGGAGGTCGGGGTCGGCGGGGCCCTTGAATGCTTCAACGATCGCCTTGTTGTAGGCCTCTTCACCGCGGTAGCGGGCCATCATGCGTCGCCAGAAGGCCACCACAATGTCGTCCGATCCCTCGTCGATGTCCTTGTCGCCCTCTCTTTGATCGGGGGCCGAGATGATCACCTCGGCGGTGATCTCACCGAACTCGTCGATGAGCTGTTTAAGGGCAATCGCGTCCCGCTTCGACGGTGCCACGAGCTGCCCTTTCAGCCCCGAACCCTTGTAGGCCTCAGCGAAGTGCTGACTGACGTCGAAGGCGATACACTTGAGGCGTGCCGCCACCCCAGCCACCGCGCGGGGACGGCTCATCTTCCGCTTCAGGTCGTTCGCTTGCGCGGACGACAAGCCACGCGTGACGCGTTCGAACCAGGTGTCGATCGCTTGCTCGTCCACGCTCTCTTCGACGTGCCGTCCTTCGTAGAGCAGCGGCACCACCGCGCCGTCGCCGACCGCGTCTCTCATCGAATAGACTGGGTCGAACAGCGGCCCGAACTGGCGAAACGTGTTGCGCTCGCGCTTGGCGATCGGCGTGCCGGTAAAGCCGATGAAGCAGGCCTGAGGAAAGACGTCGCGCATGCGGGCGTGCAGGCTGTCGAGGTCTCCGTATTGGCTGCGGTGGCTCTCGTCGACCAGGACGAAAATCTCAGTGCTGCGGTCGACCACGCGACGCTTGCCGAGGGCCGCCCGGAACTTGTGGATCACCGTGGTGATCACCCGGGCGCGCTCCTCGATAAGCTCGATCAGGTGTTCGCCGGTGCGAGCGCGCTGGGGTGAGAGTCCCGTCGACGCGAAGGTGCGGGTGATCTGGTCGTCGAGATCTGTCCGGTCGGTCACGAGGACGAGGCGAGCCCCCTGAATTGAGGTGGTCAAAGCTCGCGCGAGCATAACCATTGTCAGTGACTTGCCCGAGCCTTGAGTGTGCCAGACGACGCCGCCCGCGCGCCGGCCGTTCTCCAACTTCTGGACGCGGCCAATGACGCTGGTGATTGCAAAGACCTGCTGATGGCGCGCGACCTTCTTCGCCGGGCCGTCGAAGAGGGTGAAACGGCGCGCCATGTCCAGAAGGCGCTCCGGGCGGAACAGCGCGACCAGTGTCTCGTCCAGCTTCGTCGGCTCACGCCCCCCCTCGACAAGAGCTTCGAAGCGCAGGCGGTGAGGCGCGAAGTCGTCGAAGATGTGCCTGGCCTCGATGGGATCGAGGGCGCGGCTCACCACCTTCCGAACGAGATCGGGAGCATCCTCCCGCTCCTTCCAGCTGGACCAGAACTGTAGCGGCGTACCTACCGTTGCATAACGTGGCTCGTGAGGATTCGCGGCCAGGACCAGTTGGACCGAGAAGAAGAGGTTGGGGCAGCCCACATCGGCCTTTTGATTGCGAATCGTCTGCGTGATGCCTTGCTCGGTCTTCTCTCGTGACGACTTGACCTCGATGACCGCGAACGGAATTCCATTCACGAAAAGCACGAGGTCGGGCCGTATCGAGGCGCCGCCCGGCCACTCGACCGGGAACTCTGCCGCCACGTGAAAGGCATTCGCTCGCCAATCCTCCCAGTCGATGTAGCGGAACGGCCATTCGCGAGCGGTGTCGTCGACGGTCTGAGGCAGAGCAATTCCGAGCTGAAGCAGGTCGGTGACCATCTCGTTCGTGCGGAGCACGCCGTCGTACCTGACGCCCGACAATCGTCGGATCGCTGTTTCGACATTGGCTTCCGAGAAGAGGTGGCGTCGGTCTCGCCAGCTTATATGGTTCAGCCGCGCTAACTGCTTGCGCAATATGTCGTCGAGCAGCACGTGGCTGCGTCGCCCACGGCGCATCTTGTCGGCCTCGGCGCGCCCGACGTAATGCCATCCTAAGGACGAGAGCGTGGCCAAGGTCGCCAATTGCGCGCCGCCGGCTTCCGAGAGGGCGAAGTCAGGCGAATTGCTCATGCCGAGACTGCCTCGAGTTGCGCGTCGCCAGGGCTGAGCTGGGTAGTCGGCAAGAGCCGTTGCAGAACGGCCCGCTTCTCGGTTGCGAGCGCGTCGAGCATGCGCAGCGCTTGCAGCTGCTCGCGAGTCGCAGCGTCTAGAATGCGCACGATCGCCTCCTGCTCCGGCGCTGCCGGGAACGATATAGGCAGAGTTTCCAAGACATCGGTTGCGAGGCGCCCTGTCCCGTGGCCTGCGCTGTCCACGCGGTCCATCAAGGCCTTCCGGCTCGCCTTGAGGGCGTACGCCAGATAGCGGGGCTTCAGCGCCGGCTTGGGTAGCAGGCCTTTCACGTCTTGGTTGAAGGTCAGGTCGCGCATCGCGACACCGACCGGTAGATCCTTGAACAGGCCCATGCCTCGGACGAGGATCAGAACCGCGCCGGCCTGAACCCGCGTGATTTTGGCCGCGCCTTCGACGGTCAGCCGGTGAGCGCTGGTCACGAGATCGAAGCTCTTCAGGTCTTTGGCCGAGACCCACGGGATGTCGCCGCCCCAGAACGCCGCGTGGTTCCGGTCAGGCGTTCCTCCTGACTTGAAAGCTGCGAGCGCGCCGAGCTCATCTCTGCTCCATCCAGCGCGAAGAGGTCCGGCTTGGCGCACACCGATGAGATGCGCGAGCAATCCATAAAGGCGCTGTTCCTTCAGCACGGCGAGGCGGCGCGCTTGCGCAATTGCACCATCCCAGCAGAGTAACGCTTGGCCCATGCTGCGCTGGAGCGGAAGGTCGGGGAAGACTACCGGGATTGAGCTGAAATCATCGAAGTAGAGGCGGAGCCGATCCTCGGTCAGCCCGTGCGAATAGGCCCAGAGCAAGTGGAGCATCCGCTTCGACTTGAACAGCTGGTACGCAAACGCAGGATCTACAGTCGGCTTTGGCCGCAGAACAACATAGGCAGGGCTGACCATGGCATCGTGATCGGCGAGGCCGCACGCGCCCTGCCACATACGCATCATGTTGTAGGCGATGTCGCCGGGCCGGACGAGCAGATGCTCGTCAGGGCGCAGGGTCGACTCTGTCCGTCGATCGATCGTGTCGCGAAGCACCAAACCGTCGTGTTGGGTGACAGACATCACAGGCAGACCAGGACGGCCCGGCTCCTGGCGGTTGTCGAAGTAGTCCCCCAGAGTGCTCGGGCCCGCCGACAGCGACGGCTTCATACGTGCACCCCCAAGTCTGCGAGGCACGCATCAATGATCGCGCGCGTCGAGGCAAGGTCCTGCTCAATCGCTCTAATCTGTTGCTGAACGGTCTTGAGGTCGATCTCTGCTTCCGGCTCGAACGTGTCGACGTAGCGCGGGATGTTGAGATTGAAGCCGTTGCTTTCGATCTCCGCGGGCGGAGCTTTGTGCGAATATTTCGGGACCTCGGTGCGGTTCCGGTATGTGTCGGAGATCGCCGCCAAGTGAGCATCGTCGAGTTGGTTCTGCTTCTTCCCCGGCGTGAAGCCGTGGCTCGCGTCGATGAATAGAACGTCCTTCTCGTGTTCCCGCAGCCCACCGGGTTCACGCGCGCGGTCGAACACCATGATGCAAACCGGGATGCCCGTGGTGGGGAAGAGCTGCGCGGGCAAGCCGACGACCGCGTCCAGCAGGTTGTCCCGAACCAGGCTTTCGCGGATGCGGCCCTCAGCGCCGCCCCGGAAGAGGACGCCGTGAGGGGCCACGACTGCGACGCGCCCCTCGCCTGGGCGCGCCACGGCGATCATGTGGAGTATGAAGGCGTAGTCGGCCCTGGTCTGAGGCGGGAGGCCACGCGTGAACCGGCGATAGGCATCCGCTTTGACGCCGTCGCCGACCCATTTGTCCAAGCTGAACGGCGGGTTCGCGACGACCACGTCGAAGCGCATGAGGTGGTCGCCCTCAAGCAGAAGCGGATTGTTGAGCGTGTCGCCCCACTCAATGCGCGCGCTGTCCTGTCCGTGAAGGAACATGTTCATCCGCGCGAGCGCGCGGGTTTGGCCATTGGACTCTTGGCCGTAGAGACGGAAATTCTTGCTTCCGACTTCTTCGCCGGCGCGGAGGAGAAGCGCGCCGGAACCGCATGCCGGATCGCAGATCCGCGCTCCGTCTTTGGGAGCCGCAAGCTTCGCCACGAGCTCCGACACGCGCCGAGGCGTGAAGAATTCGCCCGCCTTCTTGCCGGCATCCGAGTGGAAGCGCTCGATGAGGTAGATATAGGCCTCGCCGATAACGTCCTCTTTGACATCACGAAGATCGAGTGCAGCCTTGCCGAAGTCCTTCAGGAGGGCCTCCAGCCGCCGATTACGGTCCTTCGTCTGGCCGAGGTTCGCCTCCGAGTTGAAGTCGATATTGCGGAAAACACCTTTGAGCTTGGGGTCGTTCGCCTGCTCGATGCCGTCCAGCGCGATGTTTATGAGTTCGCCGATATTGTCGTTGGCGCGTCGCTCAAAGAGGCTGTCGAAAGAACTCAGAAAGGTGTCGGTTATCTCGCCCTTGCTGTTACGGACTTCGACCACCTTCAGCTTGAAACGCTCGCGTTCTAGCTTTCGGCGAATTCTCGTCTCTCGGAGGTCCGCCGGATCATCTCGATACTCTTTGGCGAATTCGTCGTAATGCTTTTTCCAAATATCGCTGATGTACTTCAGGAACAGAAGGGCAAGTATGTAATCCTTGTATTGAGTAGCGTCGATCGTTCCGCGAAACGTATCGCAGGCCGACCAGACGGCATTTTTGATGTCGTCGATGGTTGGCATCAGTCTTCTCTTTCTATGGAAGCGCCGAGCGCCTTGAGGATTTGGAGATCGGCGGCCGCCGCGTGACGCTCCGCGAGCCGCACCAGCAACTCGCGATAGGTCCGTTGCGAGTGGGCGAGCCGCCCGATCGAGCGCTGTCGGGCTAATGGCAGGTCCGGCACATCGAGATCGGCAATGTCGTTTCGCGCGATGCGGGGCAAGGACGCGCCGGCTGTGGACGCGCGGAGTCTGGCTCCTGTCTGCGGGAGCAGAAGGAGCGCTAGCAGGAACGATGGATCGAGCCGGGTAACGTCAGGTCGGATGAGGTAGAGGTCGAGGGTCGCATAGGCGTCGAAGAGGTCCGCATCGGCCTCAGCGGCTAAGGTGCGCTCGCCTCGGGCGGCTATCAGAATGTCACCCGCCTGGATCGGCAGCGCGCGTGAGACAAGCGGACGATCCCCCACCGTCAGGTCGCGCCGAGCGCCGGTCAGATCGCGAATTTGGACAAACCGCACCGGGTCGCCCCGAGGCTTCTCCGGCGACACTCCGCTTGCGATCAGCGCGACCTGGGACAGTGCGACCATATCAGCAGCCTACCCAAACGCAGATCGATTTCAAGGAAAATCGGTTAGAGACGCCCTCATACGCAGAAAGATGCTTGCATAAGGGGGCGGAGGGCGTCATGGTGCGCAAACGAAAACAGGCCCGGCGTTGGCGCGCCGAGCCTGTTGGTCCCCAGCCGCGGCTTTGGGGGCGCCGATGCATGGGTGGTCGAACTCCTTATGTGCGTCGCGCTTCGTGGTTGGTCAAGCCGCGTGAAACCATGAGGAACAAACATGTACTACGAAAAATACCGCACCGACGGCTGCCGTTGGCGCCTGGTGGCCTCCAACGGCCGCATCATCTCCGTGTCGAGCGAGGCCTATGTCGCCGAAGGCGATTGGGATCGGTCCATCGAAATCAGCAAGGCGTCCTCGGCGGCTCCGGTGCGCCGGGTCTGACGGACGAAAGGGCCGCGGACGCCGTCCGCGCCCCATTTCTCTGTGCTGCCCGCCCGCCGATGTCAGGAGAGGCGAGACATTGATAAGTGCCGAAAGGCGCGAGGAGACGATGAATGGCTCGGAAGGTGTTTTTCAGTTTTCACTATGCGCGCGATGTTCGCCGGATCGTGCAGGTCCGCAATTCTTGGGTGATCCGCGCAAAGGGTGAGGCGCCGCCCTTCTACGACGCGGCCGATTTCGAGGAAGCAAAGAAGCGCGCCGGCGGTATCGAGAAGTGGATCGAGGAGCAGCTCAAGGGCACTTCCGTCACAGTCGTGCTGTTCGGCGCCGAGACCTACGATCGCGAGTGGGTACGACACGAGATCAAGCGCAGCCATGAGCTGAGGAAGGGCATTCTCGCGATCGACATCCACAAGATCAAGGACCCGCAGCTCGGGGCCGACAAGCAGGGGAAGAACCCCCTCGACTACTGGCAGGTCGAGCAGAACGGCCGAAAGGTGCCGTTCAGCAGCCTCTATAAGACCTACGACTGGGTCGATGACGATGGCTATAACAATATGTCGAGCTGGATTGAGGCTGCCGCGAAGGCGGCCGGTCGTTGAGACCTCGATGAGCCTGTATGAACTTGCGATCCTGGGCGCCGCTGCGCCCGATGAGAGGGAAGCGCTGACCGAGAGCCTGCGCGGGATGATCGACGACTTCGGGCTTGTGCTCGGCGAAGACGTTCTTGTCCATGACGGGGCGTCGGTCGGCGGCCGAGACAAGCACGCGGCGTTTGCCGCGGTCTTTTTCGGCGGGGCCAGCCCCGGAGATGTCGAGACCGCGGAAGCGTTGGTTCGGGCCAGTGCTCCACTGATCCCGACCGTCGCGCCCGACGGAGACTTCGGGCGCGATGTTCCGGCCTTCCTCCAGTCCGCAAACGGCCTGAAGCGTCGTCAGGACGATCCGGACATGACGGAACTCGCTGCGGCTCTGCTCGAGTGCGTGGGACTCCTTCGTCGGCAGAGGCGCGTGTTCGTCAGCTATCGACGGGTGGAGTCGCGGGCGACCGCGCTGCAGCTGCATGACCTCCTGTCGGCTCGCGGTTTCGACGTGTTCCTGGACACGCACGACATCCGCCCGGGCGATCCGTTCCAGGATGTTCTCTGGCACCGCCTGGTCGATTCGGACGTCATGGTGATGCTCGACACGCCCGGCTACTTCGACAGCCGGTGGACCCGCCAGGAGATTGGCCGCGCTCGGGCCAAGGACATCCAGGTGCTCAGGGTTATCTGGCCCGAGCACACACCCAACAAGCTGATGGATATGGCCGAGACCGTCTACCTCGATGCCGGGGAGCTCGAGGGGCGGGACGGGCCGATCGCGTCAGCGGTGGCGGACGAGATCGTGCTCCGGGTTGAGCGACTCCGCAGCCGCAGCATCGCCGCGCGCTATCTGTCGATTACCGGAAAGCTCCGTGCCGATGTGGAGAAGATTGGCGCATCGGTCGAAGGCGTGGGCGCGCACCGGGCCATCGCCGTCCGGCTTCTGGGTGACCGGAAGATCTGGGCCTACCCCGTCGTCGGGGTGCCAACGGCCGAGATCCTCAACGACGTGGCTGAGAAAGCGCGTCGGGCGGATCAGCGTGAAGTGCCGGTGCTCGTCTACGATCATGTCGGCATCCGTGACGCATGGAGTACCCACCTGCAGTGGCTCGACGAGCAGATTCGCGCGGTAAAGGCCATCAAGGTGTCCGACGCGGGCTGGGCGCTCGCGGCGTGGGAGGGCTGAACATGACCGGCATCTTCCTCTCGGCGGGCGTTCCTGATCCCAAGCGCGGGCCAGAATACGCCTCCACCGCCGACACTGTGGCGATCGGCGCCGCAGTCTCGGCCCTCGTGCACGTCACGCTCGGACGCCGCCTCTTGGTCTGGGGTGGCCAACCCGCGATCACCCCGATGATCTGGGTCGTGGCCCAGGACATCGGCGTAGATTACGGGCGTTGGGTGCGGCTCTACCAGTCGCGGCACTTCAAGGACGAGTTCCCCGAGGACAACGAACGCTTCGGGAATGTCACCTACACCCACGATGTCGAGGGTGATCGTGAGAAAAGCCTTTCGGCGATGCGGGAGCGCATGTTCTCCGAACACGAGTTCCAAGCCGCCGTGTTCATCGGCGGCATGGGCGGGATCGTTCAGGAATACGAACTGTTTCGCCGCCTACAACCGAACGCCGCGGTGATCCCCATCGTCTCAACGGGTGGAGCAACGCTAGAGGTGGCGGCACGGGCAGGTGCGCTTCCCGCCGACCTCGCCGACGACCTCGATTACGTCGCCTTATTCCATCGCCACCTTGAGGTGTCGGTGCGGGAAGAGCGGTTCAGGAGCCCGGACGAACAGCCTGCAGCGGTCGAGGCGCGCTTCTGGCGCCCTGCTCCGAAGCCCTGAGGTCTCCAATGACTGCCCTAAGAGAAGGCCGAGATCCGCTCGCGGGCGCGGACCGAGCAGCACCCACCTGCCGGCGGCTTTGATGGTTTGCTTCCATGCAAGGGATGCCCTTGCAAGCTGATCGCGGTGCCTCGACGAGAACTCGATTGCAAGATCAGGGGTCATGTCGGCTCGGATGAGGGCTGCCCGCATCTTTCGAAGTTCGCACGCAGATTGAAGCTAGTGCGCGTGGCAGGTCGGCTTTATGGCGCGGACGCGAAGTTGAACCCGAGTGCTCGAAGCGGACTTCGCGAATGTCTCTGATGATTGAGCATTCTTGGACGCCCGCCAGGCGCGATGGTAGGCGACGCTTCGGAGGCGGGTGTTTGAGAATGCCTCAAGTCTGACCCGCGGGATGGCGGTCGTGCGCTATGGGGATTGGAGCACTACGGCGCTCCCGTCCGCGACGCTGGCAGGCCTGGCGGCGCGCTCGAAGCGGATCGTCGGGCACCCCAGCGGGCGGTTGGGAGGTAGGCGCGACGGTGCTGTCGTCATCGCCAGCCTCAAGAGCCGGGCACGAGGCAAGCGACGGCTGAACCAGCTCGGCGGCTGGAGGTCGAGATCGGTCGTGGAGGGCGGCGAAGCGCTGAGGCTCATGAGCTATCGATCCCTCGCGCGGTGAACCTCGCGGCGAGGCGGGGCTGGGCGCCGCGCTCGAACACCTCGATGAGACGCATGCGGCCGCCGCAGCAGGGACACGGGAAGGCGTCCACGATGGCGGCGTTGTCGTTGGCCGCCTCGACGGCAGGCCGGGCGGACTGCGGCTTGAGCAAGGCGCGGAGCTTGGCCAGGTTGGCGGCGCGGCCGGTGTTGGCGAACAGGCCAAAGTGGCGGATGCGATGGAAGCCCTGCGGCAGGACGTGGATCAGGAACCGCCGGATGAACTCTGCGGCGTCAAGCGTCATGCACTTCTGCCGCTCGGGCCCGTCGCGACGGTAGTCCTTGTAGCGGAAGGTCACGCTACGCGCGTCCAGGCGGACCAGCCGGCTGGAGGAGATCGCCACCCGGTGGGTGTAGCGGGCGAGATAGGCCAGGACCGCCTCAGGCCCGGCGAACGGGCGCTTGGCGTAGACCACCCACTCGCGCC
>JBARAK010000527.1:0-13031 GCA_049791955.1 Caulobacteraceae bacterium | reverse complement strand
CGGCCGTATCGTCCGCGCCGACGTCGACGCCGCCAAGCCCGGCCAGGCTCTCGCCCGCACCGGCGCCGACGACTTCGCCAAGGCCCCGCCGGCTCAGGTCAAGTCGCTGGAAAGCCTTGGCATTCCCGCCGGCAGCTACGATCTCGTCCCGCTGGACGGCATGCGCCGCACCATCGCGCGCCGCCTGACCGAGAGCTTCCGCGACATCCCGCACTTCCCGCTCAGCGTCGACCTGGAGATCGACCGCCTGCTCGACGCCCGCGTCCGCATCAACGCGGCGCTGGAAAAGCAGGGCGTGAAGGTCAGCGTCAACGACCTGCTGATCAAGGCCTGCGCGGCGGCCCTGAAAGCGGTGCCGGAGGCCAACGCCTCCTTCACCCCCGAAGGCATCGCCCTGCACCACCACGCCGACATCGCGGTGGCGGTGGCTATCGACGGCGGCCTGATCACCCCGATCATCCGCGAAGCCGAGAACCGCACCCTGGCCGACATCTCGAAGTCGATGAAGGACCTGGCCGAGCGGGCCCGGACGCGCAAGCTGAAGCCTGAGGAGTTCCAGGGCGGCACCTTCTCGTTGTCCAACCTGGGTATGTTCGGCATCAAGAACTTCGCCTCGATCATCAACGAACCCCAGGGCTGCATCCTGTCGGTCGGCGCTGGCGAGAAGCGCCCGGTCGTGCACGGCGACCAACTGGCGGTGGCCACGGTGATGAGCGTGACCCTGACCTGCGACCACCGGGTGGTGGATGGCGCCATCGGCGCCCGCTGGGTCCAGGCGTTCAAGGGCTTCGTCGAAGACCCGATCACGCTGCTGGCGTGAGACGATCGGGCCCCGGGCTTGGACAGGCTCGGCGCGGGGCGAACGAGACGGTGGCCAACCCCACCATGAGCCTGCAACGCACCGCGCCCTCGGCCTGTCCGATGGGCGTGGCGGACCACGACGCCTCATGGCGTGGGAACAGGTAGCGCATGGCTCTCGATTTCGACCTTATCGTCATCGGCTCCGGCCCGGGCGGCTATACCGCCGCGATCCGCGCCGCCCAGCTCGGCATGAAGACCGCCATCGTCGAGCGCGAACTGCTCGGCGGCATCTGCCTGAACTGGGGCTGCATCCCGACCAAGGCGCTGCTGAAGTCCGGCGAGATCTTCGAGCACATGAACCACGCCGCCGACTACGGCCTGATCGCCGAGAAGCCGGCCTATGACTTCGCCAAGGTGATCGAACGCTCGCGCAAGGTGGCCAAGCAGCTGAACGGCGGCGTCGGCTACCTGATGAAGAAGAACAAGATCGAGGTGATCGAGGGGACCGCGCGCCTGGAGAAGGGCGATCCTTCCCCCAAGGTGGTGGTGGACCTGAAGGCCGGCGGTTCGCGCACGGTGCAGTGCAAGCACGTCATCCTGGCCACCGGCGCGCGCGCCAAGGAAATCCCTGCCATCGGCCTGGTCGGCGACGGCGATCGCATCTGGACCTATCGCGACGCCATGACCCCCAAGGCCCACCCCGGCAGCTTGCTGGTGGTCGGCTCCGGCGCCATCGGCCTGGAATTCGCCAGCTTCTATCGCGCGCTGGGTTCGCAGGTGACGGTGATCGAGGCGCTTGACCGCATCCTGCCGGTCGAGGACGAGGAGGTCTCCGCCGCCGCCCAGAAGGCCCTGGAACGGCGTGGCATCAAGTTCCGCATCTCCGCCAAGGTGACCAAGCTCGCCAAGTCCAAGGCCGGGGTGACCGTGACCCTGGAGGCCGGCGGCAAGAGCGAGACCCTGGACGCCGAGCGCGCGATCGTGGCGGTCGGCATCGACGCCAACATCGAGAAGCTCGGCCTGGACGCCCTGGGCCTGAAGATCGACCGCGGCCACGTGGTCACCGACGCCCACTGCGCCACCAATGTGAAGGGCCTCTACGCCATCGGCGACGTGGCCGGGCCGCCCTGGCTGGCGCACAAGGCCAGTCACGAAGGCGTGCATTGCGTCGAGCACATCGCCGGCAAGGCCGGCGCGCCTATCAAGGCGCCGATCCCCGGCTGTACCTACACCACCCCCCAGGTCGCTTCGGTCGGCCTGACCGAGGCCCAGGCCAGGAAGGACGGCCGCAAGGTCAAGGTCGGCCGCTTCCCGTTCCGCGCCAACGGCAAGGCCATCGCCGCCGGCGAGACCGAGGGCTTCGTCAAGACGGTGTTCGACGAGGAGACCGGCGCGCTGCTGGGCGCCCACATGATCGGCGGCGAGGTCACCGAGATGATCCAGGGCTTCGCCCTGGCCATGACCCTGGAAGCCACCGAGGCCGAGATCATGGCCACGGTGTTCCCGCACCCGACCATGTCCGAAGCCATGCACGAAGCGTCGCTCGACGCCTATGGCATGGTGCTGAACATCTGAGCCTTAGTCCCTCTCCCTTTCGGGAGGGGGAGGTTCGCTGGGCGAGCGGGTTTTGAAAGACCCGCGAATGAACCTGATTGCTCATCGCCAAGCGACATTTCCGCCGATGTACGGACCTGACACGCACCGCTTCGTGGCGATCCTTGCGCCGGGTTGCTACATAAGCGCCAAGACTTCCCAGAGGGCTACGCCTTGCTGCGCCTAGACACCCTGGCCGGACGGCCGACCACCACCAAGCCTTTCCCGCACCTGACCGCCGAGGGCCTGCTGCCGGAAGCCGACAAGGCCGAGCTGGCGCGGGATTTTCCGGACGAGACCAAGACTGGTTTCTTTCCGGTGGAGCAGCTGACCTACGGCCCGGCTTTCCAGCGGCTGCTGGACGACCTGAACGACCCGGAATTCTCCCGCATCGTCGGTCAGAAGCTTGACCGCGATCTGGTCAACCATCCGCGCATGATCGTGGTGCGCAAGTGGTCCGCGACCAAGGACGGCCGGCCCCACACCGACGGCCTCGACAAGGTAGCGACCGCCCTGGTCTATCTGAACGAGGACTGGTCCGCGGAGGGCGGCGCGCTGCGCTTCCTGGAAGGCCCGGACCTGGACGGCCCCGGCACCGATCCGATCCCGGCCCGCTATGGCGGGTTCGCCGCCTTCGCCCGTGCAGAGGACAGCTGGCACGGCCACAAGCCCTTTGCGGGCGAGCGGCGCGTGGTGCAGGTGTTCTGGCTGAAGGACGAGGACGCCGCCGCCCGCAAGAACAAGCGGCACAAGCGCACCAACTTCCTCAAGTCGATCTTCGGACGCTGATCCCATGGCCACCCTGATCGACAACCGCTTTGAAGTGAGCGCGCGCGACCTCCGCCATCCGGAGAAGCGCAATCGTCCCGAGACTGAGGTGCTGCGCAAGCCCGACTGGCTGCGCGTCCGTGCGCCGGGCTCGGCCGGCTACAACGAGACCAAGGGCATCGTGAAGGCGCACGGCCTGACCACGGTGTGCGAGGAAGCCGCTTGCCCGAATATCGGCGAATGCTGGTCGGTGCGTCATGCCACCATGATGATCATGGGCGATACCTGCACCCGCGCCTGCGCCTTCTGCAACGTCAAGACCGGCCTGCCTGAGGCGCTCGATCCGACTGAACCCCAGCGGGTGGCCGAGGCCGTGCGCAAGATGGGCCTGAAGCACGTGGTGATCACCTCGGTGGACCGCGACGACCTGGATGACGGTGGGGCCGGCCACTTCGCCGAGGTGGTGCGCGCGATCCGCCGCGAATCGCCGGCCACCACGGTCGAGATCCTGACCCCGGACTTCCTGAGGAAGCCGGTCGCCGCCGCCGAGGCGATGATCGACGCCCAGCCGGACGTGTTCAACCACAACCTGGAAACCGTGCCGCGGCTGTATCTCAAGATCCGGCCCGGCGCCCGCTACTACCACTCGCTGCGCCTGCTGGAGCGGGTGAAGGAGCGCGATCCCGCCCAGTTCACCAAATCGGGTCTCATGGTTGGCCTGGGCGAGACCAAGGAAGAGGTCATGCAGGTGATGGACGACATGCGTTCCGCCGGCGTCGACTTCATCACCATCGGCCAGTACCTGCAGCCGACCCGCAAGCACGCCGCCATCGACCGCTTCGTCCCGCCCGAGGAGTTCTCGGCGCTGGAGGCGATCGCGCGCGCCAAGGGGTTCCTGATGGTGTCGGCGAGCCCGCTCACCCGCTCGTCCCACCATGCCGGCGAGGATTTCGAGCGCTTGCGCGACGCCCGCAACGCCTTGCTGAGCCGTGGCTGAGCATCACGTCACCCGCGTCCTTCCCTATACGCCCGACCAGCTCTTCACCCTGGTTGGGGACGTGGACGCCTATCCGCAGTTCGTGCCCTGGATCACCACCATGCGGGTGGGCGCGGTGCGTGCGACAGGCGAGGGGGTGACCACGCTAGACGCCGAGGCGGGGGTGGGATTTTCCTTCCTGAAGGAGCGCTTCTCCACCCGCGTGACCCGCGACGCCGGCGCGCGCGCGATCAAGGTGGACCTGCTGTCCGGCCCGTTCCGCAAGCTCGACAACCGCTGGCTCTTCCGCCCGCACCCGGACGGCTGCGAGGTGGTGTTCGACATCGCGTTCCAGTTCAAGGCGCGGATGCTCGACGTGCTGCTGAAGGCTAACTTCGGCTATGCGGTCGACAAGCTGATCGCCTGTTTCGAGGACCGCGCGCGGCAGCTCTACGGCTCGCCGGTGGAGCGGGTCTGATCCTTATTGCGTAAGCTTCCAGCGCAGGTCGCTCAGGCGTGCGACGTGGTCGCGACCGCTCAGCTCCTCCCGCAACAGCGTCTTCTGATCCTCCACGGCGATGACGCGGTAGATCGGCAGTCCGCCGGCTTCGGCTGAGACCAGATCCCCGGCCGTGACTCCGGAGAGATCGATCGCGGTCCAATGGTGAGCGCGCTGCTGCACGGCGGCCTCCAGGCGATGTCGGCCGCCGGTTCGACGACCTTGAGCCCAGTCTGCGCGTGTGAGGCTGTAGGTGTGCTGACGCGCGGTTTCAGCTACCGTTCATGTGCGGAAATCTAGCCCACGCGCGCCTTGAGCAGGTCCATCGCGGTGCGCACGGCGGCCAGCCGAACTTCGCTGCGGCCGAGGTCGCCGAAGCGCTCGACATGGGTTCGGGTCTCGCCGTCCCGGCGGGCGGTGGCGAACCAGACCAGTCCGACCGGCTTGTCGGCCGAGCCGCCGCCGGGACCGGCGATCCCGGTGATCGACACCGCAAGGTCCGCATCCGACTCGCGCAGGCCGCCCTGAGCCATGGAGCGGGCGACCGCCTCCGAGACCGCGCCGTTCTCGGCCAGGGTCTCCGCCCGCACGCCGACCTCGGTCTTCTTGGCCAGGTTGGAGTAGGTGACGTAGCCCCGCTCCACCACGTCAGAGGAACCCGCGATCTCGGTCAGCAGCCCCGCCACCAGCCCGCCCGTGCAACTCTCCACCGTGGCGAGCTTCAGTCCCGCCTCGCGGCAGGCGGTCAGCAGCGCCTCGGCTTCGGCCAGCAGGTCGGGCGGGAAGGGGCTCATTGCGGGCGGAACTTCCGGTTGGTGGGGAAGCCGCGCGGCGCCAGCTTGCCCGACGAGGCGCGACGGCCGGCCCAGTCGCGCCATTCCTTCCACTCGCGCTTACGTCCGGCGCTGTCGATCCAGACCGGCCCGGCTTCGGCGTCGAAGGTGATGGCGTCGCGCAGGCCGCCCTCGCGGTAGCTTTGCAGCTTCACGCCCTTGCCGCGCCCCATCTCCGGTAGTTCCGTGATCGGGAAGGCCAGGATCTTGCCGTTGTCGCCGATCACCGCGAGGTGGTCGCCCTCGACCACCAGGCACAGGCGCGCCTCGCCGTCGTCCACGTTCAGCACCGCCTTGCCGGCCCGCCGGTTGGCCAGGGCCTCGTCCTCGTTCATGAGGAAGCCGTAGCCGCCGCTGGAGGCCATCACCCGCTTGCGGCCCGCCTTGTGCGGGAACACGGCGATGATCTTCACCTTGTCGTCCACGTCCAGCATCAGCCGCAGCGGCTCGCCCTGGCTGCGCGCGGAGGGGAGCTTGTCGCAGCCGAGGGTGAAGAACCGGCCGTCCGAGGCCAGGATCAGCAGCTTGTCGGTGGTCTCGGCCGGCACCAGGAAGCCGAGCTTGTCGCCCTCCTTGAACTTCAGTTCCGACGGATCGGCCACCGCGCCCTTGGCCGCGCGGATCCAGCCGCGCTCGGACAGGATCACGGTGATCGGTTCGCGCGGGATATAGGACTCGGGCGGTGGCAGGCTGTCGGCGGCGGGCGCGTCGGCGAAGGTGGTGCGGCGGCGGCCCAGCGGCTCCTTGCCCAGCACCTCGCGCACCTTGCGCAGGTCCTTGGCCACCTTGGACCACTGCTTCTTTTCCGAATCCAGCAGGTCGGTGAGGGCGTCGCGCTCTGCGGTCAGTTCCGCATGTTCGCGGCGGAGCTCCATCTCCTCCAGCCGGGCCAGCGACCGCAGGCGGGTGTTGAGGATCGCCTCGGCCTGGATCTCGGACAGTTCGAACCGCGCGATCAGCTTGGCCTTGGGTTCGTCCTCGAAGCGGACGATGCGGATCACCTCGTCCAGGTCGAGGTAGACGATCAGCAGGCCGTTCAGGATATGCAGGCGGGCGTCGATCTTGCCGAGACGGAAGCGGCCGCGGCGCTGGTCCACCTCGCGGCGGTGATCCAGGAACGCCATCAGCGCCGGCTTCAGGCCCAGCACGCGCGGCGTGCCGGTCTTGTCCAGCATGTTCATGTTGACCGGGAAGCGCACCTCCAGGTCGCAGAGCTTGAACAGGCTCTCCATCAGGTGCTCGGCCTCGATGGTGCGCGACTTGGGCTCGATGACCAGGCGGATGTCCTCCGCCGACTCGTCGCGCACGTCGCCCAGCAGCGGGGCCTTCTTCAGCTCGATCAGCGAGGCGAGCTGCTCGACCAGGCGCGACTTCTGCACCTGGTAGGGCATCTCGGTGACGATGACCCGGTAAGTCCCGCGTCCGGTGTCCTCCTTGTTCCAGCGCGCGCGCACCCGTACGCCGCCGCGGCCGGTCTTGTAGGTCTCCAGCAGGGAAGCAGGGCTCTCGACCACCACGCCGCCGGTCGGGAAATCCGGGCCCGGCATCCGCTCCATCAGGTCGGAGGTGCTGGCGTCGGGGCGCTGGAGCAGCAGCAGGCAGGCGTCGATCAGCTCAGCGGCGTTGTGGGGCGCGATGGAGGTCGCCATGCCCACCGCGATGCCCGAAGCGCCGTTAGCCAGCAGGTTCGGGAAGGCGGCCGGCAGGACCACCGGCTCCTGGTCCTCGCCGTCGTAGGTGGCGCGGAAGTCGACGGCGTCCTCGTCGATGCCATCGAGCAGCAGTCCCGCGGCGACGGTCAGCTTGCACTCGGTGTATCGCATGGCTGCGGCGTTATCGCCGTCGATGTTGCCGAAGTTGCCCTGGCCGTCGATCAGCGGATAGCGCTGGGAGAAGTCCTGGGCGAGGCGGACCAGGGCCTCGTAGACCGACTGGTCGCCGTGGGGATGGAAACGGCCGATCACGTCGCCGACCACCCGCGCGCACTTCTTGGCGCTGGTGCCCGGGTCCAGCCGCATCTGGCGCATGGAGTAGAGCAGCCGCCGGTGCACAGGCTTGAGCCCATCGCGCACGTCCGGCAGCGCGCGGTTCATGATGGTGGATAGCGCGTAGGCGAGATAGCGGCGCGACAGGGCTTCGCCGAGCTGCTCCTCGACGATGCGGCCGCCGTCTTCAGGACCTTCGGGCGGCGGAGGGACGTGTTTGGTCATCCCGCCAAACTAGCGGCTTCCGTCGCGAGTCGGGAGGGGGCGAGTCGGGAAGGGCGACGCCAGGGGCGGCCTTTGACGACGCACCCAATGCAAAGAGGCCGCTCCGCGATCAAGCCAGCCGGGGTTCGCCTTCGGAAGCCGCATCGCGCCTCACCGTCCGGGGCGAGGCGAGCGAGCGCCAGGTCGCTCCGAAACAGGCGGCGAACACCAGCGGCATGAGCTGGAGATGGAGTTCCGAGGCCAGGGGCTCCAGCAGCATCGGCGCCGCAAAGGCCAGGACGAGCAAGGCCCGGGTCCCCGTGGGCGACGGGGCTGTTCGGCCGTGGACCACGAGCGCGCCGATCGGAACGGCCAGCAGCACCAGGTCGTAGTCGAACAGGTACGGGGACAGGATCAGGGTCGCGAGTACGGCGAGGCCGGCTTTCAGGGGCAGGGGACCCGGCCGCCGCCACGCGATCACCGTCAGGCCGACGAAGGGAAGGGCGAACAACAGATGGCCCGCCAGCGCAGCCGCATGGGGCGCGCCGAGCAGGCGCAGGGCGGCGTAAAGGCTCGGGACCTTGAACAGCGGCAGGGCGCCGGTGGCCAGGTTGTGGGCGACGGTCGGCAGGGTGGCGAAAAAGCTGCGCCAGGCGTCGATCCCGAACAGGGCAGTGGCCGCGGCCGTGAACAGGACGCCGGTGATCGCCGCAGCAAGGATGCTTCGCCACCGCCCGCTCGCCAGCAGCAGCAGCGGGAGCAGGACTCCGAAATGCGGCTTGTAGATCAGCAGGCCGAACAGCACGCCTGACAGCCATGGGCGCCGGTCCAGTAGCAGCAGCCCGCTCCCGAGCAGGGCCGCGGTCAGGAACCCGTTCTGGCCCTGGCTGAGGTTGAGGAACACGGCCGGAAACGCCAGGGCCAGCAGCAGTCCCATCCGCGTCGGCGAGATCAGCCGCGTCATGGTCAGGTAGAGGCCGCCAGTGACCGCCGTCCAGAGCAGCAGGGCGATCCGATAGGGCGCCAGGGCCAGGGGCAGGATCAGGAGCTGGAAGGTCGGCGGATAGCACCAGAGGAACTGCCCGTGGGTCGGAGCGGCGAGTGTGTGCTGAACGGCGAGCAGGGCGGAAGGGAGATAGGCCAGGACCGCCTTTCCCGTCAGCGCCAGGCTGGAGGCCGAATAGAAGATGATGAAGTCCGCGCCCAGCGGCTTGCCGAACGGGTCCAGGCCGCGGCGCAGCAACAGGAGCTCGACGACGGTGGCCATCGCATAGCCGGCCAGCAGCATCAGGCTGTAGTTGCGCACCCGCTCGCGGGTGACCCAGGCGTCGGCGATGGCGAGCAGGTCGGCCATGGCTGCAACAGAGCTCATCCAGGTTAAGATTGGGCGCCGCCGCGACGGGGTCCGGGTCGACTTCCTTATGTGATACTTCCATGTAATCGCTGGATAAATAACCGTCACGAAGACAGGTATAGGTTGAAACTCCGCGCCCCTGCGAGGCGCGTGCGAGGTCGGCCTCATGAAGAACGTGTCGCAATCCTTCCTGGCGGATCTGCTCAATCAGGCCACGGGATTCCACAGAGCCGGAAACCTGGAAGGCGCGCTGCAGACCTATAATCGCGTGGTCGCCGTGACGCCGGATCATGCTGGAATCCTGTGTCGCCGCGGGCATATCCTGGCCATCCTGGGCCGATCCAAGCGCGCCATCGCGGACTTCGACAGGGCCATCGCGGTTCAGCCGGCCGACGCCGAGGCGCACGCCTACCGCGGCGTGATGATGGTCCAGTTGGACCGCCTGGAAGAGGGGCTGAAGAGCTTCGATCGGGCGGTGGCGCTCGATCCGCATAACGTCCACGCCCTGGCGTCGCGGGGCGGCGTGCTGGTCAAGCTGGGCCGGCCGCAGGACGCCCTCGCCAGCCTCGACCTGGCGGTCGAACTCCAGCCCGGCCTGATCGATGCTCATTTCAACCGGGGGGTGGCCCTGACGGACTTGGAACAGGCCTACGCGGCGCGCGCCGCCTACGAGCGGACGGTCGAGCTGGCGCCCGACCATGTCGCCGCCCTGGTCAACCTGGGGGATATCCAGCTCCGCCTGGGGGCGCCGGCCGCCGCTGCGAGAGCCTACGGCCGGGCGTTCGCGCTCGAGCCCGATCAGACCGAACTGCGCCTGCGGCAGGGCGTGGCGCTGTCGAAGATACAGCGCTTCGACGAAGCTATCGCCTGCTACCAGCATGTCATCGCCGTGAAGCCTGACAACGCGGTCGCCTATAACAACACTGCCCTCGCCCTGGTGGAACTGGGGCGCGTACAGGAGGCGCTGTCCAACTACGACAAGGCCATCGTCCTGGCTCCGGAGTACGCGGCCGCCTACTTCAACCGCGCCACGGCCCACACGGTCGTAGGGGACCTCCAGCAGGCTGTCGCGGACCTGGAAAAGGCTCTGGAGTTGGATCCGGAGATGCCGGACGTCCACGGGATGCGGCTGTTCTGGGCCATGTGCCTGTGCCGCTGGGATGGGTTCGACGAACAGGTGGCCGACCTCGCCCGCAGCACCGAAGCCGGGGAGCGGGTGACCCAGCCCTTCCGGTTCCTGGCGGTGGTGGACGATGGCGCGCTGCAAAGGACCTGCGCGGAAAGCTATGTCCGCACCAACTATTCCCGGGCGGCGACCGCTTCCACGCTTGGGCCGCACCCGCACGGGGACAAGATCCGCATCGGCTACTTCTCCGCCGACTTCCACGCCCACGCCACGATGCACCTGATCGCGGAGACGCTGGAGGCGCATGATCGCCGGCGCTTCGAGACGACGGGTTTCTCGTTCGGCCATGGCGCCGTGATCGATCCGGGCGACCCGTGGCTACGGCGGGCCGAGAGGGCCTTCGACCGTTTCCTCGATGTCCGCCTCCGATCCGATCAGGAGATCGCCGAGACGGCCAGGCGCCTGCAGATCGACATCGCCGTCGACCTCAAAGGCTACACCCAGGCCTCCAGGCCCGGAGTCTTCATCGACCGCGCCGCTCCGGTCCAGGTGGCGTTCCTGGGCTATCCGGGCGCCATGGGCGCGCCTTGGGTCGACTACATGGTCGCCGATGACGTCCTCGTTCCGGCGGGCAGCCGGGACTTCTACTCGGAAAAGCTGATCTTCCTGCCCGGGAGCTACCAGCCCAATTGCCGGACACGAGAGGTGAACAGCCAGCCGATCAGCCGGCGGGACGTCGGTCTTCCGGACGCCGGCTTCGTCTACTGCTGCTTCAACCAGAGCTACAAGATCACCCCTCAGGTCTTCGCACGATGGATGGCGATCCTGAAGCGCGTTGAAGGCGCGGTGCTCTGGCTGTTCTCGACCCATGACGAGGCCGTAGACACGCTGAAACGTCAGGCTCAGGCGCACGGCGTGTCCATGGAACGCCTGGTCTTCGCGGCGCGTCAGCCGATCGAGGACCACCTCAACCGCCTGCCGCTGGCTGACCTGTTCCTCGACACCTTGCCCTACAACGCCCACACGACGGCGAGCGACGCGCTGCGCAGCGGCGTGCCCGTGCTCACTTGTGCGGGCCAGTCCTTCGCCAGCCGAGTCGCCGCCAGCCTGCTGCACGCCGCGGGCCTGCCGGAACTGGTGGTCGGCGATCTGGACGTCTACGAAGACCTCGCCGTCGAACTCGCGATGCAGCCGGAGCGGGTGGCCGCCCTCCGCCGCAGGCTGGAGCTCGAGGTCCGGACCGGGCCGCTGTTCGACGGGGCCGCCTTCGCACGCAAGCTCGAGGCCGCCTACACGGTCATTCACGAACGCTGTCAGAGCGGCTTGCAGCCGGAGGACATCCGCGTGCCTGCCGGGGCTTAAAGGCTTCCCGCCTCGGCGAGCTGATCCAACAGCCACACACGCGCTGGCGGAAGCGGCCGGTTCAGCGGGGCGAAGACGTGGCTCTCCAGGAAGTGGCCGGTCAGGGACAGGCCGTCGCCAACATCGCCATCCGCCAAGCCGCCCTGCGAGCCCAGCATGAACGGCGGCAGGCGCAGCAGGCGGTCGTGGAACGGCTTGCCGGCCTCGCGCGACACGGCGCGGCCGGTCTTGGGGCTGACATAGATCAGGTCGTCGGCGGAGCCGGTGGCGGCGCAGCGGGACAGGTCCAGGCCGAAGCCCAGTTCTTCCAGCAGGCCAGCCTCGAAGCGAACGTAGATCGCCGGCCAGACGCCCGGATGGGCGAGGGCCTGGAGCAGGGCTTCCATGGCGTAGTAGGCGCCGGGATGCGGTTCGCGTTCGGGAAGCGCGCCCTGGGCCACCGCGGCGGCAGCGGATAGTCCGGTGAGCGCCAGCGCATCATCGAACAGCGCCGCGGGACCTTCCCCGAATGGCTCCAGCGCGGCCGAGCCCAGGTTCTCGCTGGTGCGGGCGCGATAGCTGACCATCACCCGCGCGCCGGGCTGCAGGAACGGCCGCATCCGCCGCGACGCCCCGCCGGCCACGTGGGCGGCGTAGCGTCCATGCTCTTCGGTCAGGAGTTCGACCACCGCGCCGCTCTCGCCGTGCGCGCGCGCCGACAGGACAAAGGCGGGGTCGCTCCACTCCATGATGAATTCTAAGCGTCGAACTCCAGGCCGTTGTCACGGTAGAAGCTGCGGTCCTCGGCCCAGCCGGACTGCACCTTGACGTGCAGGAACAGGTGGACGGGGCGATCCAGGATCTCGATCAGGTCCTCGCGCGCCTTCTGGCCGATCCACTTCAGGGTCTGGCCGCCCTTGCCGAGCACGATCGGCCGCTGGCCCTCTCGCTCGACGTAGATGGTCTGCTCGATGCGCGCGCCGCCGTCGGCGCGTTCCTCGAACGAGGTGGTCTCCACCGCCGCCGCGTAGGGCAGTTCCTCGTGCAGGCGCAGATAGAGCTTCTCGCGGGTGATCTCGGCGGCCAGCAGGCGCACGGGCAGGTCGGCGGTCTGGTCCTCGGGGTATAGCCAGGGGCCCTCCGGCATCAGCTCGGCCAGCCGGCGCTTGAGGTCATCGACGCCCGAGCCGTTATGGGCGGAGATCATGAAGGCCTCTTCGTAGACACCTTCGGAGAACAGGCGGTCGGACAGGCCCAGCAGGGTGTCGCGCTTGACCAGGTCGATCTTGTTCAGCGCCAGGATCACCTTGCGCTCCGCCTTCTTCAGGCCCGCGACGATGCTGGCGGTGTCTTCCACCGAGCGATGCTGGGCGGGGGTGAGCTTGCCATCGCCGGAGCCGAGTTCGCCCTCGGCGTCGACCAGATGCACCACCGCGTCGGCGTCATGGGCGCCGGTCCAGGCCGACTTGACCATGGCGCGGTCGAGCCGACGGCGCGGCGTGAACACGCCTGGGGTGTCGACCAGCACGATCTGGCTGGCGCCTTCCATGG
>JBARAK010000526.1:0-25849 GCA_049791955.1 Caulobacteraceae bacterium | reverse complement strand
CCGCCGGCTCGGCCGCCGCCGCCCGCACCGCTACTGTCCGCCCCGCCGTTCTGCGGGGGGGCTGTCCCATCGACGCCGTTGGTGTTTCCGGCGGCGGCGCCATTGGCCCTGTCGGCATCCGGCGCCTGGGCTTGGGTATTGTCCGCCACGCCGTCGTTGCGTGGACGCTGCGGGCGGGGTCGGCGGAAGCGCGGGGTCGGCTGAGGGCCGATCGGGCGGGAGTAGTTGATGCCCCAGCGGATCTCAGTCCGATCCTGGTCGGCGTAATTCAACGGTGTTTCGTTTTCCTCGATCAGGTCGCCATCTTCGTCGCGGATGAACCGATTGGGAAAGGCGGCCTCGATCTGGGCGGTGGCGGCGGGGAAGGTCTCGACCGGGTTGCGGATGCGGCTGTCGATGTAGTTGGCGGTTATGCTGAGGTTCTGGTTGTTCGGCAGGGGCGGCTTCAGGGTCAGTCCGACCTTCAGCACGTCTCGGGTGTCTGCGACCAGGTCCGGGTTGCCGCCGGAAACCGTGGTGATGTTCACGTTCTGGCCGGTGGCGAAGTCGAGCGCTGCGACGCCGGGGGTCATGACCACCGGATTTCCAAGCTGCTGCACGGTGGGCGCGGCGTGGTCGTGGGTGGTCGACACGATGAAGTTGACGCCCTCCCAAGGCGTCCAGTTCACGCCGTAGCCGAGCGTGAGCAGGGTCCCGAAGTCGGAGAGCTGGTCCACGGCTACGTTGCCGTTCACCGAGAGGTCGCCTACCCAGGGGACGATGTCGTCGTCGCGGCTGGTGAGGGGTACGTCGAAGCTGGCCTGGGCGTTGAAGTCGTTGCGCGACAAGGCGATGCTCTGCAGTCCGCTCAGATTCTGCGAGCGGGTGGAGAACCAGGTGCCGGTGTCCCCGAATTTCAGGCTTGCATAGAGCTGGCCTGCCGGCAGATCCACGATCGGACCATTGGCGAGTAGTTGCATGTTGACGGCGTTTGACTGCGCGTCAGCCTCGCTCTCGGGCAGCATTGAGAACTGGGAGCCGCCGATCGTCCCGAACGGATTGAGGGTGGGCGACAGGCCGGTCAGCTGCGCTTGCAGCGGGGCCGTGTTGATCCCGTTGTCCGTACTGGTTCGGCTGTCGGAGTAGTCGTAGGCGTCCGTCAGCGACAGCCGCCAATGACCGACGTCACGGTTCAGGGTCGAGCCCAGGTGGGCCGTCCAGCCGTCCACGCTCTGGCTCAGAGGGCCCTGGCCGTTGAGATAACGGTCGACCTGCACGGGCGAGCCGAATGGAGAGAAAGGGTCTCCGGCCGGGACGAGGAGGCTAGCGCTCGGCAGGCCCTGCAGGGAATCGCTGCTCGTCGAGCCCAGCGTCGCATTCACCGTGGCGACGATGCCGCCTGCGACCTGCTGGGTCATCACCGCGTTGGCGTTGATCGTCTGGGTGGCGGGCGACAGGGTGTAGAACGGCGCCGTGTTGGTGGTGTTGGCGACCCCCGCGGTGGCGGCGAAGTCCTGCAGCGCCAGCAGCCGGGCCGCTGTGGCGGACGGAATGCCCGCGACGGTGATCGCTCGCCCGGCCAACGCGCTCAGGGCCGGATCGATCTGGGCGCCGGAGGTCGGCGAGACCACGTTGCCAAGCAGGGAGAACGGCTGGTTCGAGCTGGGCGGCGTGACGTCGCGCTCCGCGTCCGTGAGGTCGTCCGACCCGGTGTATTTCAGGTCGAGGTTCAGCCGGTTGTCGCCCCGGATATGCAGCAGGTCGACCTCGGCGTCGCCGTTGGCGTCGCCACCCTCGGTCGCGGCCCCGCCCACCACCTCGCCCGTGATGGCGTGGAAGCGGCGACGCAGGACGATGTTCACCACCCGCTGATCGGCCGTGTAGCCGTACTTGAGCGAAACCTCCTCCGGCAGGATATCGACGCGCAGGATCGCCTCGGTGGGGATGTTCTGGATTTCGTTGAGGCTGGAGATCCGGCGGCCGTTCAGCAGCACCACCGGCGGTTCCGAGCTCCGGCCACGATCGCTCTGGGTCTCGGGCTGAAGCTCGCTCAGCAGCTCCGTCACCGTACTCACGCCATAGGATTGGATGTCGGCCGGGCTGAGCTGGAGCTCAGGCTTGATGTCGCCGACCACGGCGCCGGGTTGAGGCGGGGGCTTGTGGCCGGTGACCACGACCTCCGACACTTCCGTATCGTTCTCGTCCGAATCTGGTGGCGGTTCTTGGTTTTTGGCGGGGAGCGGGGCGGCCCGGGCCGGATTCTGGGTGGCGATGGGCTGGCTGGCGCTCTGGGCCCAAAGCGGCGCGGGGATGGCGGTCGTCAGCAGGGCGGCGAGAGGCGTCAGGCAGGCGCCGTTGCGCAGCCTGCATGTCGCGCCTTTGGTTCGGCGTAGGTCGGTGCGCCGCATCCCATCCATAGTCCCGGTAATCGGCCGCCCCCATGGTTCGCCGTTCGACTGTCTTTCTGCTTCGTGGGCCGGGGCCGGCTCTCCCATCGGAGAGGAAGATGCGTCCGTACCCGGCGTCCGCCTTTAAGCCAGGATGGCATCCCACAGTCGGATTGCGGTCAGATGTCGACGCGGCCAACTGAAGGCGTAACCTGGGAACTGGCTTGAAATGTCGCAGGCTGCCCACGGCCGCGGCGGTCTGACGGGAGGACCCATGCTGGAAAAGGAGCCGAGCCGAACCGCTTTCGCCGCGGCGGCGCATCGCGCGGCTCACCAGGTGCTCGAGAAAGGCGCGATCTTCGCCGATCCGCTGGCCGTGAGAATCCTTGGCCAGGACGCGGAGACGGTTGCGCAGGACGCCATGGCGAATCCGCCCAGGCTGGGCA
This sequence comes from Caulobacteraceae bacterium, assembly GCA_049791955.1. Classification (GTDB taxonomy): domain Bacteria; phylum Pseudomonadota; class Alphaproteobacteria; order Caulobacterales; family Caulobacteraceae; genus CAHJWH01. The sequence continues at coordinate 23,037 of JBARAK010000526.1, read as the reverse complement.
TGCGCCTGTTCATCGCGGCGAGGTCGCATTTCGCGGAAACGGCGCTGCGGCAGGGGATCGAGCGCCGTGGCGTGCGTCAGCTGGTGGTGCTTGGCGCGGGCCTGGACACCTTCGCCTACCGCAATCCTTTCGGCGAACGGCTGAAGGTGTTCGAGATCGATCATCCGGCCACCCAGGCCTGGAAGCGGCGGCGGCTCGGCGAGGCAGGCATCGCCATTCCGGGTGACCTCGCCTTCGTGTCGGTGGATTTTGAACGTGACCGGTTGATGGACAGGCTGGTGGCGGCCGGCCTGGATTCGGCGTCGCGTACGTTCTTCATGTGGCTTGGGGTGGTTCCCTACCTGGTCGAAGAGACGGTGTTCTCGACCCTCACTGCGATCGGATCGCTTCCGGGCGGGGCAGAGGTGACGTTCGACTATGCCGATCCGCCGGCTACCCTGTCCCAAATGCAATTGGCGGCGCACCTGGAACGGGCGGCCCGAGTCGCCGCGCTCGGCGAGCCATGGCTGAGCTATTTCGAGCCGGTGGTGCTTCATCCCAGGCTCAGGGAGTTGGGCTTCTGCGCGATCGAGGACCTGGGGCCGCGGGACCTTGCGGCCCGCTACCGGCGTGGCGAGGGCGCCGCGATTCCGGAACGCGGAGGGCATGTGGTCTGGGCGGCCACGGACCAAGGCTAAGGAACGGGAGGAAGCCATGTCCAAGATATCGCCGTGCCTTTGGTTCGACGGGGAGGCTGAGACGGCGGCGAACGCCTATGTCTCGATTTTCCGCGACTGCGGTCAGGACGCCGCCATTGGCGACGTGATGCGCTGGGGAGACGCCGGCCCGGGTCCAAAAGGCAGCGTGTTGACGGTTGACTTCACGCTGGCGGGCCAGACCTTCATCGCCCTCAATGGCGGACCCCAATTCAGCTTCACACCGGCGATGTCCCTATCCGTGGAGTGCGCGAACCAGGTGGAGGTGGACCGGTTCTGGGATCGGCTGTCGGAGGGCGGCGAACTGGTGCAGTGCGGTTGGTTGCGGGATCGGTTCGGGGTTTCCTGGCAGGTCGTCCCGACGATGTTGCCCAACATGCTACGGGACAAGGACACCGCCCGCGTCGCCCGCGTGATGCAGGCGATGATGCAAATGATCAAGCTGGACATTGCTACGCTGCAGGCGGCTTACGACGGCGGCTAGTGCATGATAGCCGGAAGTGCATGCCAGTTTAGCTTCGCTAGCCTTCGGCCCGGCGGCGATCGCGCCCTATTTCCTGAAGGATCTTGAGCTCAGAATTTCCTGAGCTCAGATCTGGCCGCCGGAGAGCACTTCGTTCGTCACCTCGACATCCTGCGGATGACGCCTGGCTGGTCTGAGCAGGCGCATCACCGGCCGTTCGAAGCCGACATAGACAAGACACCCGATCGCCAGCGACGCCATCAGCATGACCAGCCACGCGGCCGGCGCCCAGGCGTGTGGAACCAGCTTCCGGCCGACCGAGATGACGAAGGGATGAATGAGATAGATCGAGTAGGAGGCGTCGCCGATGTAGACCAGCGGTCGCGGGGTGATCGAGACGCCGGCCTGTTCCAGCCAGACGGAACCCGCGACCAGCAGGAGCGAGGGGAGCCCCCACTGCACGATGCGATTGAGGTGGAGGTGGGTCACGCTGAAGCCCACGAACGCAGCGCATCCGATCAGGATGAGCAGTCCTCCAACCCAAGGCGAGCGGGCTTCCCAGTGGAGCGACAGGGCGGCGAGCAGCAGGCCGAAGGCGAACTCGAGCACGATGCTGTTGGTGTAAAAGCCGTAGAACACGTTGCTGAAGTGGACGAGCAGTCCGACCAAGGTCAGGGCGGTCAGCACGACGGTCAGGCTGATCAGGCGCTGCTTGAGATTGGCGAGCAGCAAGGCGGCGCAGAGCAGGTAGAAGAACATCTCGTAGTTGAGGGTCCAGCCCGCCACCAGCAGGGGCCACGCGTGCCGGCCGTCCTGGCGATAGGGGATGAAGAAGAGCGAGCGGAGATAGTCGGAGAGGTCGGCGTGCAGGTGAGGGAAGAGGCTCAGTCCGCTGCCGACCGCCATCAGCGCCGTGGCCGTCCAATACAGGGGCACGATGCGGGCGACGCGATCGCGTAGGAACACCGTCGGGGTGATCGGCCGCGCCGTCACCGCCCACATGATGAAACCGCTGATGATGAAGAAGACGTCCACCCCGGCCTGTCCCACCTCGAAACCGCCGTTGGCGGCGTGGAACGTCACAACCGAAATGGCGGCGACCGCGCGAAGGCATTGGATACTCTCGAGCTTGCGCTTCAGAAGTCCTCTCCTGCGATTCCGTAAGCTTACAATTGGACGTGGAGCTGCGGTCTTCGAACTGTGCAGTCATGGCGAGACGGCCCCGCCGCTGAACCGGCGGTCGTGTGCGTTAGCGTTCCGTCCTTTCCCCAACCGACCTGTCGGCCTGCACGGCGCAGGATAGCTCCCCGTCAAGCGGCGGCTGCGTGTGCGTGTGCTTCGAATTCAGATGTCCAAGTCCGAAAGGTCATTGGACGCAAGGCGGGCCTTGTAACGGACCCGAATGGCGTATTCAAACGATTAAAAAAGCGGCGCCCCGCCTATCATTCGCTAAACTGTAAATTCACATGGACCCCTTCGGCAATCAGGGCGTTAGTGTTGAGGGCTTATATTTCTTAAAGAATCCTAAGCTCGGAAATTGTATCAAAGTGGGCGTGGATATCGGCGGCTGCAACTTTTAGGGTGCTTTCCAAAAGATCATGCACGCTTTCCGTTTTAGTGAAAGTCGCGCGACGGTGGCATAATGCGGACGTTGCGAGGATGCACGGGAGGGCGGCGGCTGTCCGTACGCTTTCGTGAGGGGCTGTCCTTCGACAGCAATCCGCCCAGGTCGAGTTCCGGTTCAGCCAGGGCCTTCAAGCCGGCGCTGCGGTCGACCAGCCGGTGGACCAGGACGTGGATGACCTCCTCGGCGTCCGAGGCGCGCTGGATGCGGCCATGGGCTTCCAGGAGGCGGGCGGACATGATGATCTTGCGGAAACGCTCGAACACCTCCGGCAGCACCACGAGGTTGGCGACGGCGGTCTCGTCCTCGATGGTGATGAAACAGACCTTGCCTGTCCCTGGGCGCTGGCGCACCAGCACCACCCCGGCGACGCTGGCCGGCGCGCTGTCTGCGAGCGCCGCCAGGTCCGCGCAGGTGGCGACCTTGCTTGCGGCGAAGGCGGCGCGCAGGAAGCTCATGGGGTGGGCTTTCAGCGACAGACGGGTGGTCTGGTAGTCGGCGACCACGTGTTCGCTCATGGCCATATGCGGGAGCTGGACCTGGGGTTCGGTATCCGGCAGATGCGCCAGCAGGGGCGCCGGTTCCGCATTCGACAGGCCCCGCACCCGCCAGAGCGCCGCGCGCCGATCCAGGCCGAACGAACGCATGGCGTCGGCCTCCGCCAGTTTCTGCAGCTGGGATGGATTGAGCCGCGACCTGACCAGGGTGTCGAAGTCCACGAACCTGTCCCCGCGCGCTGCGATCATGGCCTCTATGGCGTCCTTTGACAGGCCGTCGATCTGGCGCAGGCCCAGTCGCAGGGCGGGTGAGCCGTCCTCACTCCGCTCCAGGGTACAGTTCCAGTCGCTGAGGTTCACGTCCGCCGCGCGCACCTCCACCCCATGCTCGCGGGCGTCGCGCACGATCTGGGCGGGGGCGTAGAAGCCCATGGGCTGGGAGTTCAGCAGGGCGCAGGCGAAGGCGGCGGGGTGCAGGCATTTCAGCCACGCCGATACATAGACCAGCTTGGCGAAGCTCACCGCGTGGCTTTCCGGAAACCCGTAGGAGCCGAAGCCCTCGATCTGCTTGAAGCAGGCATGGGCGAACTCGGGCGGATAGCCGCGCTCGATCATGCGGCCGACCATCTTGTCTTTGTATTTGTCCATCCCGCCGGCGTTGCGGAAGGTGGCCATGGCCCGGCGCAGGCCGTCGGCCTCAGTGGCGGAGAACTTGGCCGCCGCCATGGCGATCTGCATCGCCTGTTCCTGGAACAGGGGCACGCCGCGGGTGCGTTTCAGGACATTGCGTAGTTCGTCCTTCTTCCCGAATTTGGGAGAGGGTTCAGGATAATGAATCTCCTCCGCTTTCAGGTGGCGGCTTTTCAGGTAAGGATGAACCATGCCGCCCTGGATCGGACCGGGCCGCACGATGGCGACCTCGATCACCAGGTCGTAGAATTCCCGGGGCCTGAGGCGCGGCAGCATGTTCATCTGCGCCCGGCTTTCGATCTGGAAGACGCCGATGGTGTCGCCCCTGGAGACCATGCCGTAGACGGTAAGGGCCTGGCGTCGTTCCTCCATCTCGCGCGCGGTCGGTACGGTGAACTGGGGCGGATCTTCTTCCTCTCCTGCGTGCTGGTTGATCTCGGCCATGTCGGTCACGTCCGACAGCCCGTGTTCGCCCAGCAGCACGAGGGCGCGGCGGATGCAGGTCAGCATTCCGAGCGCCAGCACGTCGACCTTCATGATCTTCAGGGCGTCGATATCGTCCTTGTCCCATTCGATGAATGTGCGATCCGGCATGGCGCCGTTGAGGATGGGCACGGTCTCGTCCAGGCGGTCCTGGGTCAGGATGAAGCCGCCCACGTGCTGGGACAGGTGACGAGGAAACTCGATCAGCTGGTTGGTGAGTTGCACGGCTTGGCGCAGGACGGGGTTTTCAGGATCCAGGCCGGCCTGGCGGATGTATTCGTCCGGCAGCGAGTCGCCCCAGCTGCCCCAGACCAGACCCGCGAGCGCTGCGGTCACGTCCTCGGTCAGGCCCAGGGCCTTGCCCACCTCGCGGATGGCGCTTCGGGGACGGTAGTGGATGACGGTGGCGCAGATGGCGGCGCGTTCGCGGCCATAGCGGCTGTAGACGTATTGGATAACCTCCTCGCGCCGCTCGTGCTCGAAATCCACGTCAATGTCCGGAGGTTCGTGGCGCTCCTCCGAGACGAAGCGTTCGAACAGCAGTTCGAACTTGTTGGGATCCACTGAGGTGACGCCCAGGCAGTAACAGACTGCGCTATTGGCGGCCGAGCCGCGCCCTTGGCACAGGATGCCGTGATCGCGGGCGAAGCGAACCAGGTCGTGCACCGTCAGGAAATAGCTGGCGTAGTTCCGCTGAGCGATGAAGGCGAACTCCTTGTCGAGCGCCTCCGTCACCCTTTTCGGAATCCCGCCTGGATAGAGGTGCAAAGGATAGCGCCACTCGGCGCCGGCCTCGACCAGGTGTTCCAGTTGCTGCTGGGCGTTCCTTCCCGGCGGCGTTGGTTCGTCGGGGTAGTCGTAGGCGATCTGCGCCAAGTCGAAATCGCATAGCGCAAGCAGCCGCTGGGTTTCCATGATGGCGTCGGGATGGTTACGGAACAGCCGGGCCATCTCCTCGGGCGGCTTCAGGAAGCGTTCCCCGTTCGCCTGCAGCAGGCGGCCGGCCTCGGTCACGGTGGTGTGCTCGCGGATGCAGGTCATCACATCATGCAGCCGCCGCCGTTCCGGCGTGTGGTAGAGCACGTCGTTCACCGCCAGCAGCGGCGCTTGCGATGTCGCGGCGAGATCGGCCAGGGCGTCCAGGCGGCGGGCGTCCGCCGGGCCATAGCCCATGGCGCCGCCGAGCCAGACCTGGCCCGGGTTGGCCTCGACCAGCCTGTCCAGCGTCGTCCGATTCGCCTCGACCGATCCCGCTGTGGGTATCAGCACCATGGACAGGCCCCGGCTGAGACGGAGCAGATCGTCCAGCACCAGAAGGCAGTCGCCTTTCTTCACACCGGGCTTGGTGTTGGCGCGGGTCAGCAGGCGGCTGAGCCGGCCATAGGCTTCGCGGTGTTGGGGGAATACCAGGATGTCCGGCGTCCCGTCGGCGAACACCAGCCGGGCGCCCACCACGTATTTGAAGGCTTCCAGACGCTCCAGCAGTTCCGCGTTGGGGTCTTCGCCGATCGGACTCCATTCCTCGGCCAGCGTCTTCATCCGGGAGAACGGGCGCACCACCCCGGCCAGGGTGTTGCGGTCGGCCACCGCCATGCCGGTGTGGCCAAGCCGGATCGCTGTCTCCAGCAATTCCTTGGGTTGCGAAGCGCCACGCAGGAAGGAGAAGCAGGTGGAGAGCGCGAACTCTGCATAGGGCGGGACGTCGTCGTTCATCCGAACAGTCCGTGCAGATACCAGACGGGCGAGGGCGGCGGCTCGGGCTCGCCGGGCGCGGTCCTGTCGGTAGGCGCGTCATAGCGGCCCTGACGGAACACCCAGAAGCGACGGCCCTGTTCGTCTTCCAGACGGTAGTAATCGCGGACAGGCGCGTCTTCGCCCTCCAGCGCCCACTCCGGTTCCAGCCGTTCGGGGCCTTCGGCGCGCACCACGGTATGGGCCACGCGCCGCCAGGTGAAGCGGCGGGGCGGTCCCTCTGGCGCCTCAGCCACGGCGGTCTCGATGGGTTGGGGAGGCGTGAACAGGCGCAATGGACGCAACGGAACGTCCTCGAACCGCACGGGCGTCTCCACGCTCCAATCGACAGGAGCGCCGACGCCCACGGTCCGGACCGCGCGCTCCGGCCGATGGGCGTCGCCGGGCGCTAGGCGCAGGACCGGGACGCCAATGCGCGCGGTCAGGCGGTCGGCGAGCTCGACCAGGGCGTCGGCGCCGCCTGACATGCCTGCGGAACCGAGCAGATCATAGGCGCCGCTCGCTGCCTTGTCGGTGGTCGTCGCAATCAGGCGGAACTGATCGAAGCCGAAGTCCGCTTCCAGTCCTTCGTTCAGGCCGGCGAGGCGCTCGGCGAACAGGGCCGCGATACGGGCGGCGTCGCGCATCGGCGTGCTGGCGGCGACCGTCAGGCGCTTGATCGCGCCGTCGACCCGGAACAGCTCAAGCCGGAAGCGCCGTCCGCCATAGCCGTGGGTGTCGAGGATTTCCGACAGGTCGGCGGTCAGATCGCCGATCACCTGCCGCACCTGGGGTTCATCTGCGATGGGTTCGAACACCCGTCGCTCGGCCATGAACGGCGAGACCTCCAGCTTCAGGTCGAGCGGCCCGGCGCGCAGGCCTAAAGCCTCGTCCAGCCGGTGCAGCGCCACCTCGCCCAAGCGCCGCGCCAGGGATGGGCGGGGCAATTCGAGGATCTGGCCGATGCGCTTCAGCCCAAGGCGTCGAAGCACCTGGATGCTGTCAGGCTCGATCCGCAGGGCGGAGATGGGAAGGTCGACCAGGGCGGATGCGCCTGCGCCCAGGGGGATCGCCCCGCCATTACCGAAGCGGGCGGCGGCGTAGGCCAGTCCCGGCGTGTCGGCGATGGCGGCGTGCATGGAAAGGTCGAACCGGCGGGTGATCGTGGCCAGCAGCGCGTCTTCGCCTCCGAATAGGGCAGGGCAGCCGGTGACGTTGAGGTCGACCCCGTCAGGCCCATGCAGGGCGAGCGCGGGGGTGTAGCGACGGCAAGCCTCCGCTAGGCGCGTGAGAAGAGCCAGGTCAGCGGCCGGATCGGCATGGACCATGCGCAGCCCGGGCGCGCGCGCGCGGGCGTCGGCGAGGGTCATGCCAAGGTTGAGGCCTTCCCGTTCGGCCGCCCTATCGAGCGCCGTAAGCCGCAACGCGGATTTCGATTTCTCCGTCAGCACCAGGGGCGTTTGGACCGGTATGGACAAGGCGCGGCGGGCCCGGTCGGTGGACAGGCGGGGAAACCAGAGGTGCGCGAAACGGGGCGGGAAGGCGGAAGGCTTCATCTTCGCTGCTCCATTCCAGGGTCCAGCGGCCCGGCCGGCCATGGCGGTTGCGGACCAGTTCCAGTTCGAGGGCGGGAGGGCCGAGATGACGTTTGCGCGCGCGGCTTGGGCCTGTGCGCACACGCCAGCGGCTGAGCGCCGCGCTGGTCCCGTCCAGGTCTGGGGTGAGCAGGGCCACCAGGGTCGAGGTCTGCTGGCCGTGGACATTCAGCCGTTGGGTCAGGCCAAGGTCGAGCTTGTCCGCGGCGCGGCGCAGTTCCGCCATCACGGCGCACACGGCCCCGGAGCGCACCGCCTGGTCCACCACCCGCAACGCCTCGGCCCCGTCCTGGACCAGGACCACTGCCAACCGACCAGGGTCGAGCCCCAATGCGAGCAAGCCCGGTCCGTACAGCGCCCCTTCCTCGCGCACCACCGCTGCTTCCTGCACCACCAGGGCTGGCCGGTCTGGATTGGCCTTGAGCAGCCGCGCCAGCCACAGCATGACGAACAGCCCCGCCGCAGAGCGATCGCCCGGCTCCCCTGCCGCCTGATGCACGCCATGGGCCAGCCCGCCCAGGCTGAAGCGGCTGTCCACGGACTCCAATCCGAAGCTCAGGGCGCGTTGCGCCGCTTCGACTGTTCCTATGCCCTGGACGCGGGGGTGCGGCCCGCCCTTGGGGGTATGGCGCTCGATCGCCGCGATGCGGCTGCGCAGATCGGTGAGAGCGGACGCCTGGAGCATGGCGGGACAATAGCACGAAGTTCCTATTTTGTTCCAAAATGCGTCTCGTGGTGTTCCTTGTCAATGCGAGCCTAATGAGGGCGCGGGGACCGCTCCCATCGCCCTCTATCGCTAAGCTCGGTGAGGTGCGTGGCTTGGTTCAAGTGTATTCTGCATCACTTGCTGAATAACGATGTGTGATATTCTGAAATTCGATTTTCTTTAGCTTTGTAAACCATATAACATGCTTCAAATGGTGATGCGAATGAAGCACATAATTATAGTTTAAGAATATTAACTATTTTATTTTCGGAACTTGGCGCTTCTCTGTGAATTGCAGCCATAGGAGGAGCGAGCCATGAAAATCAACTTTCCATCAAAAATCGGTCTACTTTTTGGTGTTTCATCGCTTGGATTCGCCATTGCGGCGTGCTCGACCGGGCATGGGGTTTCGTTTTCTTCGACGCCGGTCGCGAGTGGTGGAAGCTCGGGCCAGGGCTCGGGACAGGGAAGTTCAGGCCAGGGCTCTGGCTCCGGTTCCGGCGGCCAACAGGCGGGGTCGGGAGGCGGATCCGGCGACTCCGGAACGGGCGCAGCCGGAGCGGGTGGCTCTGGCTCTGGCTCCGGAATGGGAGGGACGGGAACCGGCGGAACGGGGGCAGGTGGAACTGGAACCGGAGGCTCAGGAACGGGTGGAACCGGCACTAGCGGGACCGGGACGGGCGGCAATGGGAGTGGCGACGGGACGACCGGGGCCGCCTCGGGATCGGTCGGTGTCAGCCTTGGCAATGGCTTGGTCGGGAACGCTGTGAGCGGCGCGACAGGCGCGCTCGTCACCACGGCTGACGGCACCACTGCGCAGGTTTCGGGCGCCGGCGGCAACCTGCTCGGCGGCGTGCTGAACACGGCTGGCAACGCAGTCTTGGCGACCGGAAACGACCTGGGTCAGGCCGGAGCCGGATCGCCGGCGAGCGGGCTGACCAACACCGTGGCCGGTGTGACCGGCGCGGTGGGCGGAACGCTCGCCAATACCGGGGCCACCCTGCAGCAGCGGGGGCTGGTTGGCGCAGTCGATTCCGCCACTGCGCCGCTTTCAACCGTTGCCGGCGTGACCGCTGCTGGCCAGTCGGTGGTCGGGACCAGTGGTGTGACGCCGGCGCTGGGCGTGGCCGTGTTGTCCCCCAACACCGCGACCGGTTCGGTGGCCAGCATCAACGCCCTCAACGGAAACGGCCAGGTAGCCGGGGTGGCGCTGGGCTCGACCCAGGTGGCCAATGTCACGGCGGGTTCGTCCGGGCTGAACGCCGCAATCGGCCCCAGCACCGGCTCTTCACCCCTGGTGGGCGTCAGCGCGGGCTCTGCAACGGCGCCGACCGGGACCCTGGCGTCGATCGGGGCGCTCAACGGGGGCGGTCAGGTGCTCACCACCACGGTGGGCGCAAATCCCGTGGCCAGCGTCACCAATACCGCGGCGGGTCTTACCGCTTCCGTTGGGACGACGCAGGTCGCGACTGTCAACGCCGGCCCGTCCGGATCGACGACGGCCAGTCCGCTGGTCGGCGTCAGCGCAGTGTCTCCGACGCAGACCACCGGATCGGTGGCCAGCGTCGGCCTGCTGTCCGGCGGCCAGACCGCTGTCGTCAAGGTGGGGACGGCGCCGGTAGTCACGGTTCCCAGCCTGAGCAGTGTAGCCTCGACGGTCAACAACAGTCCGCTTGGGGGCCTCACGGGCCTGCTCACCCGGCACTGAAACAACAAGCAATCGAATGGGCGGCGGCATGACTGCGTCGCCGCCCAAGGGAGGGGGAATGAAGGGGTTCGCAAAACCCATCGCGGGAATTCTATGCCTGTGCCTCGAGCTGACGGCGGGAGCGGCCTGGGCCCAGAGCGGCCCGCTGATCATCGACCGCAACCGCGCGGACAGGGAGCCTCCGGCGCCAGAGGTCAAGCCGCCAAGCCCTACCGGCCGTGCGTCGGCAACCACCTTGGCCGAGCCTGCGCACGCCTTTGTGCTGAAAGCTGTCCAGCTGGAGAAGGCTTCGGCTCCGCCGCCAATCATCAACCGCGCCTTCCAGCCCTTCATAGGCCGGAGTATGGACGCCAAGGCCCTTGGGCAACTCACCGACGCGGCCGCCGCGGCCTACGCGCAGACCGATGTCGCGCTCTATACGATCCTGTTGCCGAACCAGACCTTCGCCGGCGGCGTGGTGCGCATGCGGGTGGTGGAGGGCTTCATCCAGGACGTCCAGATCAAGGCGGCTGGCGACGCACGCAGGGACCTGCCGCTGGTCCGTCGGATCGCCAACCGGATGCTCAAGGAGCGTCCGCTGCGAAAATCCACCCTGCAGCGCGCCGTCCTGCTGATCCGCGACGTTCCGGGGCTCTCCGCCGATGTTCAATTCCTGCGTGGAACGGTTCCGGGTGCGGTGGTGCTGCAGATCGAGCTTAAGCGGAAGCCATTCGAGATCGGTGTGGGCGCCAACAACCGCGGGACGGCGGAACTCGGCCGGACCCAGGTTGAGGTCGATCTCACCGCCAACAGCCTGATCCGGGCAGGCGACCAGACCCGCTTCACCGTGGTCGTGCCGACCGACATCGACCGGTTCCAGTACTATGCGCTGTCGCACTCCGAATTGCTGACCGACGACGGCCTGACCGCCTCGGCCAACATCGGTTACCTGCGGACGCGTCCGGCCTCCATTCCCCTGCACGGGAGCGCGGAGACGGCGGGGGTGGCGCTGTCCTATCCGTTGATCCGGAGCAACGTGACCAACCTGACCCTGACCGGTTCGGTCGATGGGGTGAACAGCGACAACGCCCTGTTCGGGCAGGCGATCTCGGACGATCATACCCGGGCGGTGCGGGTTGCAGCGGCCTACAGCCGGACCTTCGCCCGTATCACCATCGCGGCGAGCGGGACCGCAAGCTTCGGCCTGGATATCTTGGGGGCGGAGGTCACCAGCCCGCTGCTGAGCGACCAGACATTCAAGAAGCTCAATGCACGCTTTGGCCTGGACGCCAAGCTAACGCCCCAGTGGACCTTGCGTTTTCGAAGCATCGGACAGTACAGCGGGGATCGTCTGCCGGCCGTCGAGCAGATGGCGCTGGGCGGAGACGAGTTCGGCCGGGCTTTTGAGTCGGCGATCATTATCGGGGATTCCGGCGCGGCCGGTTCGGCCGAGCTGGCCTATTCGCCGAAGATATTGCCCAGTCTGGTCAAGGGATCGGAGGTCTACGGCTTCATCGACGGCGGCAAGCTCTGGAGCCAGGATCGCGAGATCATCCCGGCCGAAACGCAGTCGCTCTCCTCCGCCGGTTTCGGAGCGCGCCTGGCAGTGGCCAGCAAGGCGATGTTCCAGCTCGAGGCGGCCGAAGCATTGGAGGAGCCGCTGCCACAGCTTCACAATGCTTGGCGCGTCGTCTTTGGTTACAAGAGTATCTATTGAAATTTCCGGAAATATGTCGGGGATGGCGAACGAAATCCACCTTGAGAGGATTTACACATTGGAGAGGTGACGCCGTGGGAACGATCCTTCGTACCGAACTTGAATTCGAGAGCCGCGAGGCGGCTGAATTCCGCCGTTATGTGCTGGCCGGCTGCAGGCGATTGGACGTGGACGAACTCCGCCAACTGGCGGACGACATCCATGAATGCGCCCGCACACGCCGATCCATGAGGCCCTCCAGGAGCGGCTTGGAAGCTGGCATCGATTCCATCGCCTCGACGGTCCAGCTTTCGCAGCCGCGGAATTGACGGACGGCCATGGAAGAACGAGGCTTCAAATCCGCCCGGCGCTTGGATACCACTTCGACGAGCCCGATCATCGTCAGGAGCGCGCCTTGTCGTCGTCTGATACGCCTTCGCTGGATCGGCGGCGCATGGTGCAGGGCTCGGCCCTGGTCGGCAGCCTGAGCGCGCTTGGCCTCGGGGGCTGCGCGATCGCTTCCGGTCCCTCCAGTTCTGCTCCCGCCCAGGGTGCGGCGCCGGCTGCAGGCTATGACGTCATTCCGCCCTTGTCCGCCGTGCGGGCCCACACCGATCGCATCTTCGACATCACCGTCTGCCTGCGTCCCTTCCGGGCGGCGGGGCCGCGGCTGGATGTTGAGCAGATCGGCGATACCCTGGTGGTCCACAACTATGGCCATGGCGGCAGCGGCTGGTCGCTGTCGTGGGGTTCCGGCACGGTCGCAGTGCAGAAGGCGATGGCCGACAGCCCGCGCGAGGTGGCGGTGATCGGCTGTGGCGCGCTCGGCCTCACCTCGGCGATCCTGGCCCAGCGGGCCGGCGCCAAGGTGACCATTTACGCCAAGGACCTGCTGCCGCAGACCCGCTCGGCGCGCGCGACCGGCAGCTGGACCCCCGACTCGCGCATTGCGCTCGCCAGCGTCGCCGCCCCGGGGTTCGGAGATCTGTGGGAGCAGATGGCCCGCACCTCGTTCAAGATGTACCGGAACTATCTCGGCCTACCCGGCACGCCGGTGGAGTGGTTCGACCACTATTCCATCTCCGACCGGTCGCGTCAGGAGCAGATGGAGGCCGAAGCGAAAGCGGTGGGTCAGGCGCCCGCGCCACTCGATTTCGCCGATTACCACCAGCGGATCCGTGATCTGACCCCACCTCCGCAACTGCTGCCGGCCGGGGTGACGCCGTTCCAGGCGCCTTATGTCTATCGATCCGAGTCGATGATGTTCAACATCGCCGACTATGGCCACACGCTGCTGAACGACTTCCTGATCGCCGGCGGCCAGATCCGCCACCGTGAGTTCCACGCCCCGGCCGAATTGGCGACCCTGCCGGAGAAGGTGGTCATCAACTGTCCCGGCTATGGCGCTCGCGCCTTGTGGGGAGATGAAACCGTCACGCCCGTGCGAGGCCAGATCGCCTGGCTGATCCCCCAGCCAGAGGTGAACTACGGAGCCTCGTACAAGACCGTCAATATGCTGTCCCGGCGCGACGGCATCGTAGTGCAGGCGTTCAACGGCGGCGACATGGACGGATATGGCGATGCGAACGAGACCACCAGCCGGGCCGAGGCCGAGCAGGCGGTGACCACCATCGCGGAACTGTACTCACGGTTCAGGGCCCCGATAGCACGAGCCTGACCGCGGCGGCGCGCCTACTTCACTGGGCGCTTTTCGAGTTTGCGCGCCAGGGTGCGTCGGTGCATGCCGAGCCGCCGCGCGGTCTCGGAGATGTTGAAGTCGGTCTCGACCAGCATCTCGTGGATGCGCTCCCATTCCAGGGTCTTGATCGAGGTCGGGCGATCGCTCAGCGGCGCCTGGACGTCGCCCTCCGCCCGGCCGAACGCCGCTTCGATGTCGTCGGTGTTTGAGGGCTTGGCCAGGTAGTGCCGTGCGCCGAGCTTGATGGCCTCCACCGCCGTTGCGATGCTGGCGAAGCCGGTCAGGACGACGATCACCATTCGGGGGTCATGAGCGTGCAGGGCCTGCACGCAGGCCAGCCCTGACGCGCCCGCGAGCTTCAGGTCCACCACCGCGTAGCCAGGCGAATGGATGCCGAGCAGCTCCGTCACCTCTTCCTGGCTGGCGGCCACGATCACCTCGTAACCGCGCCGTTCGAAGGAGCGGCGCAGCGTGCGGGAGAACTTGACGTCGTCTTCGACGATCAGCAGGAGCCGTTCAGGCGACATCTGCGTCGCTCCCGATAGCCAGCGCGGTGAGAGGCAACGTGAGGGTCACTGCCGCGCCGCCGCCGGTGCGGTTGCGGGCTGTCACGCCGCCGCCCAGCTTGCGCACGACGTTGAAGACCAGGAACAGGCCCAGGCCGCCGCCCAGACGCCCCTTGGTCGAATGGTAAGGCTTGCCCAGGTTCGTCAGCACCTCGGGCGAGAAGCCTGGCCCGGCGTCACGCACGGCGAGCACCAGGGCGTCAGCCTTGCGATCCGCGGAGAAGCTGATCCAACGTGGCGATGCGTCCGCCGCATTGTCGAGCACATTGCAGATGACCTGCTTGAGGGCGGAGTCGGAGATGATCGGCATGTCGTCCCCGAACGCGTTGTCATAGAAGAACTCCTTGACCGTGCGGGTGGAACGCCAATCGTTCACGATCTCGTCCAGGAACGCCTTGACGGTAGTCGCCACGGGGTTTTCACCGCGCGCCTCGCCGGCCGACAGCAGGATGCCGGTGACGATCGCCTTGCAGCGTTGCACCTCCGCTTCCATCTCGTCGAGCTCATCCAGCAGGTCGGGATCATTCGCCAGGGTCGGAACCCGCCGCCAGTCATTGAGGATGACGGACAGGGTCGCCAGCGGCGTTCCCAGTTCGTGCGCCGCCCCCGAAGCGAGCAGGCCCATCCGCACGATATGATCTTCTTCCGCCGCCTGCTGGCGCATGTCCGCCAGCCGGGCGTCGCGGGCGCGCAGGTTGCGGCCGATCCGCATCACGAACACGACCAGCAAGGCCGCATCGAGCAGGAAACAGATCAGGATGCCCTGGACGTGCAGCCTGAACAGTTCGCCGGCGTGCTCCTGCGGCAGGTTGAGCGGTCGGTAGAACACCATCAGGGTGGCGAAACAGGCCCCGGTGATCGCGACCATCGCCCAGGTCGACCAGGCCTCGAGCAGCACCGCGCTCAGCGTCACCTGCAACAGGTACAATGAGATGAAGGGGTTGGTCGCGCCGCCGCTGAGATAGAGCTGTACGGTCAGGGCCGCCACATCCGCCACCAGGGCGAGGAACAGCTCGCCATTGCTGACGTCGGCCGGATTTCTTAGCCGCAGGAGGCTGATGATGTTCAGCGTGACCAGGAACGCCAGCAGCACCGTCATTGCCGGCAGCGGCAGTTCGACGCCGAACAGCCAGCGCACGCCGACGATCGTCACCACCTGGCCGATGACCGCGATCCAGCGCAGCTGGATCAACTGCAGCATGTTCTTGCGGCCGGTGGCGTCGACTGGCAGGGCCGTGGGCGCACCGATCACGGCGTATCCCCGGCGTTTCGCCGACCCAGCCAGGTTTCACGCGCGCCGTAGATCCCCACGGCCGCCAGCATCAGGGCCAAGGTGAACCAGGTGATGGCGTAGACAAGGTGGCTGTTGGGAAAGGCGATCACCGTCAGGCCGCCGACCGGCCATCCGCCGGGATTGGGTTTGGCGTCCGCGTCGATGAAGTAGGGCGCCACGCTCGGCAGGCCACGCGCGGCGGCGATCGCCTGTACGTCGCGCGAATACCATCGCGCCTGCGCCGGCGCATTGCGATGCAGGAAGCCGCTCCTGGGCTCGCCCATGCGCATCAGGCCAACCACCGTCGTTTCGCCGCCGATCTCGCCGGACGGGCGCTGCGAGGCCTGGCTTTGCTCGGGCGGGACGAAACCGCGGTTGACCAGGACGGTGAAGCCGTCCCGGGTCTGTAGCGGAGTCAGCACCCAGAAGCCCGGTCCCCGCTCGGTGACAGCCTGGACCAGGGTCTCCTTGTCGTTGAGGAAGCGGCCCTGCACCCGAACGCGGCGGTATGCGTCATGATCCGCGTTGACCTGCGGCCAGCCGGCGGGACCCGGCGCGGGCGTGGGTTGAGCGTGCACCCGCTGCTGGACCTGCGCGATCAGCGCAAGCTTCCACTCCCGGCGCTGCAGCTGCCAGACGCCCAGCGCGACGAACCCGGCGACACCTGCCAGGAGCAGGATCGCCAGGATCGCCTGGGTGGCGGCGGACCGTAGACGCCGCGACCGTGCAAGGGTCACGCGGGTGCGCGCTCGTTCCGACGGCTCACGGGACGTTGCGGGCGTCCTGCGCCGACATCGGCATCATGTTGGTGTTCATATGGTACATCACCCACAGCGAACCGCTCAGCGCGATGGCCACCACCACCAGGGTGAAGATCAGCGCTAGCATGGTCCAGCCGGCTTCCGACTTGGTGTTCAGGTGCAGGAAGTAGACCATGTGCACCACCACCTGCACCGCCGCCAGCGCCATCACCGCCAGCACCGTGGCTGTCGCGGTCGGCAGGACGTGGGCCATCACCAGCCAGAACGGGATCGCCGTCAACACCACCGACAGGCCGAAGCCGATCAGATAGCCCTTCAGCGACCCGTGGGCGGCTCCGTCGCCGTGGTCATTGTCGTGGTTCGAGGGGGCGTGGCCAACCTGGGTTCCAGCGCTCATCGAACAACTCCGATCAGATATACGAAGGAGAAAACGCCGATCCAGATGATGTCCAGGAAGTGCCAGAACATGCTGAGGCACATCAGCCGTCGCTTGTTGGCCACGGTCAGGCCGCCCTGCATGACTTGCACCATCAGGGTCACCAGCCAGATGATGCCGACTGAGACGTGCAGCCCATGGGTGCTGACCAGGGCGTAGAACGAGGACAGGAACGCGCTACGCTGCGGTCCGGCGCCTTCGTGGATGAAGTGGGCGAACTCCTGCAGTTCCAGCGTCACGAAGGCGGCGCCGAACAGGCCGGTGATCGCCAGCCACGCCAGGGTGGCGTTCTGTTTGCCCTTCTCCATCTCCAGCATGGCGAAGCCATAGGTGATGGACGACAGCAGCAGCATGGAGGTGTTGATCGCCACTGTCGGCAACTCGAACAGCGTCGCCGGCGACGGACCACCGGCATAGTTGCGGCCGAGGACGCCATAGGTGGCGAACAGCATCGCGAAGATGAGGCAATCGCTCATCAGATAGAGCCAGAAGCCGAGCAGGGTCGCGCTCTCGGGATGGTGGCCGTGCTCGTCGACCACGTAGAAGCTGTCCGGATTCAGCTGTTCGGCAATGGCGTTGGATGAGGTCGCCATGGTTCAGGCTTCTCCGGCCAGCAGGCGCGTCCGCTCGTCTTCGGTGCGGACCACTTCTTCGACGGGGATGTAGAAGTCGCGCTTGTAGTTGAAGGTATGGGCGATCGCGAAGCCGATCAGGCCCACGAAGGCCGCGGCCGCCAACCACCACACGTACCAGATCATGCTCACGCCTACGATCACGGCGAGGGCGGCCAGGATCACCCCAGCATCCGTGTTCTTGGGCATGTGGATCGGGTTGTAGCCGCTCGTGGGCCGCTCACAGCCGCGCTTCTTCATGTCCCACCACGCATCGTTGTCATGGATGATGGGGGTGAAGGCGAAGTTGTAGGCCGGGGGCGGGGAGGAGGTGGACCACTCCAGGGTCCGTCCGCCCCAGGGATCGCCGGTGAAGTCCCGCAGCTTCTCGCGATTGATGATGCTGACCACGATCTGCACCAGGAAGGAAATGATGCCGAGCAGGATCAGGAAGGCCCCGAAGGCTGCGATCACAAACCAGATCTGCAGCGAGGGATCATCGAAGTGGCGCAGGCGCCGGGTGACCCCCATCAGGCCAAGGACGTAGAGCGGCATGAAGGCGAAGTAGAAGCCGCTGACCCAGAACCAGAACGACATCTTGCCCCAGAACGGATCGAGCTTGAAACCGAACGCCTTGGGGAACCAGTAGGTGATGCCGGCGAACATACCGAACAGCACGCCCCCGATGATCACGTTGTGGAAGTGAGCGATCAGGAACAGGCTATTGTGCAGGACGAAGTCGGAGGAGGGCACCGCCAGCATCACGCCGGTCATGCCGCCGATGACGAAGGTGAACATGAAGGCCAGCGTCCACATCATCGGCAGCTCGAAGCGGATGCGCCCACGGTACATCGTGAACAGCCAGTTGAAGATCTTCGCTCCCGTCGGGATCGATATGATCATGGTGGTGATCCCGAAGAACGAGTTCACGCTGGCGCCCGAGCCCATGGTGAAGAAGTGGTGCAGCCAAACCAGGTACGACAGGATGGTGATGACCACCGTGGCGTAGACCATGGAGGTATAGCCGAACAGCTGCTTGCCGCAAAAGGCCGGAACGATCTCGGAATAGATGCCGAACGCCGGAAGAACCAGGATATAGACTTCGGGGTGGCCCCAGATCCAGATGAGGTTGACGTACATCATCGGATTGCCACCAAGCTCGTTGGTGAAGAAATTCGTGCCGACGTAGCGATCCAGGGATAGCAGAGCAAGCACGGCGGTCAGGATCGGGAAGGCGGCGACGATCAGCACGTTGGTGCAGAGCGCCGTCCAGGTGAACACCGGCATCATCATCATGGTCATGCCGGGCGCGCGCATCTTCACGATGGTGGCGATCAGATTGATCCCCGACAGCAGCGTCCCGACCCCGGCTATCTGGAGCGACCAGATATAATAGTCGACACCTACGTCCGGGCTGTAGGCGGAGCCCGACAGCGGGGGGTAGGCGAGCCATCCGGTGCGGGCGAACTCTCCCACGAACAGCGACATCATCACGATGACCGCGCCGCCTACGGTCATCCAGAAGCTGAAGTTGTTCAGAAAGGGAAAGGCCACGTCGCGCGCGCCGATCTGCAGCGGCACGACGAAGTTCATCATGCCGGTGACCAGGGGCATGGCCACGAAGAAGATCATGATCACGCCATGGGCGGTGAAGACCTGGTCGTAGTGGTGCGCCGGCAGATAGCCCTGGTTATGCCCGAAGGCCATCGCCTGTTGTCCGCGCATCATGATGGCGTCGGAGAAGCCGCGCAGGAGCATGACCAGGCCCAGGACGATGTACATAACCCCGATGCGCTTGTGGTCCACGCTGGTGAACCACTCATGCCAGAGGTAGCTCCAGGCGCGCAGGTAGGTGATCGCGGCGAGAATGCCGATGCCGATCACGGCGACGCCGATGAAGGTGCCGATCAGGATCGGCTCATGGATGGGAAGCGCGTCCAGCGTAAAACGGCCGAACACCAACCTCCAAATATCCGGACTGAAGGTCATCTGGTTACCTGTTCTGGGTGGTCGGGCGAGCGGAGCGGCTGTCGCCGTTCAGCGTCGAGACGGTGTTCGGGGCCGGCTTGGCCGGCATGTCCATGTTCATCGGCATGCCCGCTGGCATGGCCTTGTCGCCTTCGCCTGCGCCGCCCTGGGCGTCCTTCCGCATGACGTCGGCTATGCAGGGCGTGCCGGTCGGGACGCACTCGTTGAGGATGGCCGAATACAGGCCTGGCTCAACGCTCGCATAGCGACGGACCGGCTCCCGCTCGCTGGGTTTGGCGAGCTGCAGGTAGTTCTGCCTGGCGAGTTCGCCGCCGCCGCCCGCCTTCACCGCTTGAACCCAATGCTGGAACTCCGCGTTGCTCATGCCGTGGAACTTGAAGCGCATGTCAGAGAAGCCGGCGCCGCTGTAGTTGGCGGAGAAGCCATCGTACTCGCCGGCCTTGTTGATGACAGCGTGCAGCTGCGTCTCCATGCCGGGCATGGCGTAGATTTGTCCGGCGAGGGCGGGGACGTAGAAGGAGTTCATCACCGAGGATGCGGTGATCTTGAACTCGATCGGCGTGTCCAGCGGAGCCGCCATCTCATTGACGGTGGCGATGCCCAGGTCCGGGTAGATGAACAGCCACTT
The DNA here is from genome assembly GCA_049791955.1 of Caulobacteraceae bacterium. Lineage (GTDB taxonomy): Bacteria > Pseudomonadota > Alphaproteobacteria > Caulobacterales > Caulobacteraceae > CAHJWH01. The sequence continues at coordinate 3,207 of JBARAK010000526.1, read as the reverse complement.
CCAGTCGAGCGCGACCACGTCGACGACCAGGGGCTTGGCGTTCGCGGGAACCGGGCGCGACGGGCCCAGGCGCGCGATCGGCCGATAGGGGTCCAGCACGTGGGTGCTGATCCACGTCACCGCGCCGAGCGCGATGATGATCGCCAGCGGCGCGGACCAGATCGCAACCTCGAGACGGGTGGAGTGGTGCCAGTCGGGTGCGTAGACCGCCGCGGTGTTGGAGTGGCGGTAACGCCAGGCGAACAGGGCGATCAGCACCATCACCGGAATGATGATGAGCAGCATCAGCCCGGTCGATATCAGGATCAGGTCGCGTTGTTGCACCGCCACATCGCCGGACGGATTCAACACGACCATGTTGCAGCCCGAGAGCAGGGCGAACACAGGGAGGATGAGTAGGTATCGCAATCGTCTCACGAGCGTTCCCGTCAGCTGACGATGGTGCAGTGCAGCGGCGTGCCATTATCAGCGTACCAGGCCGACCTGGATTGGACATTCGGTCCATGGTGGTTTGGATCGAAATATCCAAACGGGAGGGTGAGACGCCAAGCGAGAACGGTGTAGCATACCCTTTATGCGCCGTGGAGACCGGCGAAACTGAACCCAGTCGCGCCGTTCAGACGGCGAAACAACGAGGTTGAGAGCATGAGCGGCGAAGTCACCCTGCCGTCCTCTTCGGGGCTGGAGCGCGACGCGAGGCGGATTTCCGCCAACCAGACCCGTGTCGCGCCAGGCGAGATCGCCATCGGCGTCGTCATCGGCCGGATGTCCGAATTCTTCGACTTCTTCGTCTACGCCATCGCCTCGGTGCTGGTGTTCCCCCAGCTGATCTTCCCGGAATTCGACAAGGTCACGGGGACGCTGTTCTCCTTCGCGCTGTTCGCCCTGGCTTTCCTGGCCCGCCCCCTGGGTTCGGTTATCTTCATGGAGATCGACCGGCGGCATGGACGGGGCGTCAAGCTGACGATCGCCCTGTTCCTGCTTGGAGGCTCGACGGCCGCCATGGCCTTCCTGCCGAGCTATTCCCAGATCGGCGTCGCCTCTGTGGGGCTGCTGGCGCTGTTCCGCATCGGCCAGGGTCTGGCCCTCGGCGGCGCCTGGGACGGCCTTGCGTCCCTGTTGGCGCTCAACGCCCCGAAGGAGCGCCGCGGCTGGTACGCGATGATGCCCCAGTTGGGCGCGCCGCTCGGACTGTTGCTGGCCAGCGCCCTGTTCGCCCTGTTCGTGATGAACCTGTCTTCGGCCGACTTCCTCGAGTGGGGCTGGCGCTATCCGTTCTTTGTGGCCTTCGCGGTCAATGTGGTGGCCTTGTTCGCCCGCCTGCGCCTGGTGGTGACCACCGAGTTCGCCACCCTGCTCGAAAGACGCGAGCTGGAGCCCACGCCCGTCGGCGAAATGCTTCGCGCCGAGGGGGGCAACGTGATCATCGGCGCCTTCGCTCCCTTGGCCAGCTTCGCCCTGTTCCACATGGTCACGGTGTTCCCGCTGTCATGGGTCTTCCTGTTCACCAACGAAGGAGGCGGTAATTTCCTGCTCCTGGAGATGGTGGGCGGCGTGGTGGGCCTGGTGGCGGTGGCTGCGTCCGGGGTGATCGCCGACAAGATCGGGCGCAAGAGCCTGCTGGCGATCTGCGCCGGGCTGATCGCGGTGTTCAGCGTCTTCGCCCCCCTGCTGCTGGGCAGCGGCGGCGTCGGCGAGATCGTCTTCATGGTCCTGGGCTTCGCGCTCCTTGGCCTGTCGTTCGGCCAGGCGGCCGGGGCGGTGACGTCCAATTTCTCGCCGCGCTATCGCTACACCGGCGCCGCGCTTACCTCGGACCTGGCCTGGGTCGTAGGGGCTGGCTTTGCGCCCCTGGTCGCTCTGCTCCTGGCCAGCCGCTTCGGCCTGATATCGTCGGGGGCCTATCTGCTCTCGGGCGCCGTCTGCACCCTGGTGGCGCTGACGATCAATCGCCGCCTGCAGTTGCAGGGCTGATCCTGAAGCTTTTCATGGCTGTCACGCTCTAATCCCAGCCGCCCAGCGCCTGCAGTTCTTCCAGCAACTCCAGGAGTTGCTGGGCGAGAGGGTTGGCGTGTGAGCCGGGCAGGGTGATCGCCTCGATCCGGCGAGCGAAGGTCGGCGCATGGATGGGGCGGACCGCTATGTCGGGTCGCTGGGCGCGAATCGAAAGCCTCGGCGCCACCGCCACGCCGACGCTGGCCGCCACCAGGCCTTGGACCGACTGGTAGTCTTCGGTGCGGAACGCGATCCTCGGCTCGAAGCCGGCGATCCGGCACATCACTTCGAAGGCGTCTTCATAACGCGGCGATCGGTGGGTCCGCACCACCCAGGCTTCGTCGGCCATGTCGGCCAGTTGTATCGGACCCGTCTCGCCGGCGAGCGGATGCTCGCGCGGCAGCAGCAGGTACATGGGATCAGTCAGCAGATGCCGGCGATGCAGATCGCCGAGCGGCCGCATCAGGAAATCGTAATCCCAGGAAATACCGACATCGATCTTGCCCGCGACCAGTTCCGCGGCGAGGTCCTCGGGCTGCGATCCTTGCAGCACAAGCTGGGTCTCGGGATATCGCTCCCGGTATTTGCGGACCAAGATTGGCACAAGATGCGCGCCCGCAGTAGCGAACACGCCGAGCGTCACCTTCCGCGGCGGATCAGCCTGACGGTGCAGGTCCTGTTCCAGGGCCGCCATGTCGCGAAGCAGGGCCCGCGCCCGCTTGGCCAGGAACTGTCCGGCCGGAGTGAGTTTCACCCCCCGCGCGACGCGTTCCATCAGGGTGATTCCGACGTCGCGCTCCAGGATGGCGATCTGCTGGGAAACGGCGGACTGGGTCAGGTGCAGCCGGAGCGCCGCCGCAGTGAAGGAACCTTCCTCCGCGACGGCGCAATAGATTTCCAGCCGCCTCGAATCGAGCATGCGTATCCTGTCGTTGAGAACGATCAGGCGTAGCGAGACACCTGAGCGCGGGCGAAAGCGGTCACTTCCGTTCCCAGGATAGCAAGTTGTTCGCCCAATTTGTGATCCAGCGCTTCGCCGTCCGGTCCGAAGGGCCGGTTGGCGGAGTTGACTAGAACGCCGAGCGGGGTCGGCCAGCCGCGCAGGGCGTGCACGGTGGAGCGCAGCGAGGAGAGGGTGGTGGCGCCCGCCTGCCATCCGGCGGCGGACACGATGCAGCCGACGGCCTTGTGATGCAGGTAGGGCTGCGGATC
>JBARAK010000525.1:0-4134 GCA_049791955.1 Caulobacteraceae bacterium | reverse complement strand
GCCTGACAGACCTGCCGGGCGAGGTCGAGGGGCTGAACCTCGACCGGGCCGACGCCTTCTGGACCCTGATGTCCGAACTCAGCGCGACCGCGCGCGCGCACGCACCCCCATGCTGATCCCCCGATGCTGATCGATAGCCACGTCAACCTCCATGCCCCGCAGTTCGACGAGGATCGCGAGGCGGTGATCGTCCGGGCGCGCCAAGCCGGCGTCGGCCTGATGCTGACCATCTGCGACAAGCTCGCCTCGCTGGACGCGATCAAGGCCATCGCCGCCGCCAATGACGACATCTGGTGCACCGTCGGCGTTCATCCGCATGAAGCCAAGGATTATCATAGTCTTGATGCGGGTAAGTTAATCCAGTTAGCGAAGACGGGTCGGGTGGTCGGGATCGGCGAGACCGGGCTGGACTACCACTACGACCTCAGCCCCAGGGACCAGCAGCGCACGGTGTTCGCCGCCCACATCGCCGCCGCCCAGGACACGGGCCTGCCGCTGGTCGTGCATACCCGCGAAGCCGATGCGGACATGGGCGCCATGCTGGAGGACGCCTACGCCCTACGCCCGTTCAAGCTGCTGATGCATTGCTACACCAGCGGGGCGGAGCTGGCCCGGCGGGCGGCGGCGCTGGGCGCGTGGTTCTCGGTCTCCGGGATCGCCACCTTCAAGGCGGCGCAGGAGGTGCGGGACGTGATCGTCGAGATGCCGCAGGACCGGATCATCGTGGAGACGGACTGCCCCTACCTGGCGCCGGTTCCCATGCGCGGACGGCGCAACGAGCCAGCCTATCTACCCTATGTCCTCGCCAAGCTGGCTGAGGTGCGGGGCTGGTCCCTGGAAGAGGCGGAAGCACGCACGGAAGGCGCGTTCTTCGATCTGTTCGACCGCATCCCCCGCCCCGCCCTCGCCGGGCTGGAGACGGACGTCGCGCTTGAACGGCGCGTGGGCGAGCGGCTGTGAGCCCCCGTCTGGAATTCACCGTCCTGGGTTGCGGCTCGTCGGGCGGGGTGCCTCGCGCCGATGGCGAATGGGGCGCCTGCGATCCGTCCGATCCGCGCAACCGGCGTTCCCGTTGCTCCTTAGCGATACGCAGGAAAGATGTTGATATTCAAGGTGATGAAACCGCAATCCTCATAGATACGTCGCCCGACCTGAGGTATCAGACGGCCGCTGCGGAGGTGAAGCGTCTGGACGCGGTGCTCTACACCCACGACCACGCCGACCAGACCCACGGCATCGACGACCTGCGGGTGTTCTTCCTGACCAGCCGGCGCCGAACGCCCTGCTACATGGACGCGGTCACCCGGCGCACCCTGATGGAGCGGTTCGGCTATATCTTCGAGAGCCGGGGCGGCTATCCGGCTATCTGCGAGGCGCGGGACCTGCCGCCGCATGGCGAGGCCTGGGAGGTCGACGGACCGAGCGGCGCCATCCCTATCCTCACCTTCGACCAGGATCACGGCGCCATACGCTCGGTCGGCTATCGGATCGGCCCGCTCGCCTATTGCAGCGACGTGGTCGACCTGCCGCCCGGCGCGATGGATGCGCTTGCGGGGGTCGAGGTGTTCATCGTCGACGCCCTGAGGGATCGCCCGCATCCGACCCACGCCCATGTCGACAGGGCGCTGACCTGGATCGAGCAACTGAAGCCCTCGCGCAGCGTGCTGACCAACATGCACGGCGATCTGGACTACGCCGCCCTGGCCGCGCGCCTGCCGGCGGGCGTGGAGCCGGCCTATGATGGCATGGTGATCGAGACCGGGCTCGGCTGACCGCCCGGCGCCGGAGTGGTGATCAGATCACTTGGACGCTTCGGCCGCGGCGACCAGGCCAAGCGCGTCCCGGCGGCGCACGGAAATCAAGAGATAGCGCAGCCCGACCATCGCCGCCGCGACGCCTGCGACTGCACCGACGCCAAGCGCCCAGCGGGGCCCTAGCCTGTCGGCGACCCAGCCGACGATCGGTGCGCCGATCGGCGTGCCGCCCAGGGCGATGGCCAGCAGGATCGCCATCACCCGGCCCCGCATCGCCGGCTCGGTCGAGAGCTGCACCAGGCTGTTGGTCGAGGTGGTGAAGGTCTGAGCTGATATGCCGATGAGCACTAGGACCATGCCGAACAGCGTGTAGCTGGGCATGAGCGCGGCCAGGGCGCAGCCGCCGCCGAACACAGCTGCGCCTCCGACCAGCAGCACGATGCGGGGCTTTTCCCGTCGGGCCGCGAGCAGTGCGCCGGCTACCGACCCGATCGCCATGATCGAGGTGAGCAGTCCGTATTTGCCCGCGCCGGCATGGAAGACGGTCACAGCCATGGTCGAGATGAAGATCGGGAAGTTGAGCCCGAAGGTTCCGACCAGGAACAGCATGCCCAGCACGACCCGCAGGTCGGGCCTCGCCCAGACGTAGCGGAACCCCTCGATGAAGCTCCCTCGGGTGCGGACCGCGCGGGTGCTCGGGTGGAGCTGGTCGGCGCGGAGCAGGCTCAGCGAGCAGAGTACGGCGACATACGAGGCCGCGTTGAGCAGGAACACCCAGCCGGTCCCCACCGCGGCGATGAGGATCCCGGCGATCGCCGGCCCGATCATCCGCGCGGCGTTGAACGAGGTGGAATTCAGCGCCACCGCGTTCGATAGCCCGGCTTCCCCGACCAGTTCCGAGACGAAGGTCTGGCGCGCGGGCGCATCGAAGGCCGCAGCGCTTCCGAGCAGGAACGCGAACAGGTACACGTGCCACGTTTGCACCAGCCCCGTCACTGTGAGCAGCCCCAGGCCCATGGCGGACAGCCCCATGCAGGTCTGGGTGACGACCAGCAATTTTCGCCGGTCGAGGTGATCGGCCGCGAAGCCGGTGAGGGGGAGCAGCAGGACCTGCGGCCCGAACTGCAGCGCCATGACCACGCCGACGGAGGTGGCGTTGTTATGGGTCAGTTGGGTCAGCACCAGCCAGTCCTGGGCGGTGCGCTGCATCCAGGTCCCGACGTTGGACACGAACGCCCCGCCCGCCCAGACCCGGTAGTTGAAGCCGCTCAGCGAGCGGAAGGGGCTTTTCGAGGATTTGTCCGAGGACCTCCCGACCGCAGACGCAGCTGGGTCCTGCGATGGTCGTCTGGCCAGGGGGACGGTCACGAAACGACCAGTCGCTGGAGCAGCCCGATGGCGCGAGCCACCTCCTGCTGCTCAGCCGGCGTCAGGTTGGTCTGGATGGCGTTGAACAGCCAATCCTCCCGCGCCGCCCGGCCGGCCAGGATCCATTCCCGGCAAGTTTCGGTGAGAGCGTATATGGTCTGGCGGCCATCGGTCGGATGCGGCGCGCCAGTGACGAACCCAGCCGCCTCCAGGCCGGAAATGGTAGCCCCCATGGACTGCGGTCGCACCCCTTCGAACTTCGCCAGGGCGGTTATCGTCGCCGCCCCCTCGCGCTCAAGCTGGCCGAGCACCGAGACCTGCGACCAGCTCAGATCGCCAGGCAGCGTCTGCTCGCGCAACCGCCGTTTCAGCCTGCCGACCAGGAGCCGAAGATCGCCCGCCAGGGCGGACGCCTGGGCGGGGTCGGGATCGTCTGCTCGCCTGTCCATACGGAGAGCGTAACAGATAGGAAGGAAAACTACAAAGTCCACCTTCCTATTTTTCTGTCTTCACCAGCGAAGGCGCGACCGCCGGGCAGCCTATTGGCTCCAGCTCGAATTGAGGATCACGTCGCAGAAGTTGACCCGCTTGTAGGTCGGATCGCGCAGGGCGAGGACGTCCGCCTTGACGTTGCCGAAGGTGGTGTCCGGCTTGTTGATCGTGCCTGCGGTGAAAGCGTCGATGATTCTGTTCTTGAAGTCATGTCCACGCGGATGGTGGGCGCAGACCTCGTGACGTTGCTGGGCGGTGAAGGCGTCGTATTCCAACCCCAGCACATCCATCTCGACACCAGCGGTGACCAGGGCGACTACCGCACGCTTGTGCTTGGGGATGCCCGGCGTGGTGTGGAGCGCAATAGCGTCCCAGACATCCTCGACGTCGCGCTCGTCGATGCCGTGGGAACGCAGGAAGGTGGCCGCGGCGTTGGCGCCGTCAACCTCGAAGCGCTCGTCTGCGCTGGCGTGAGGCGGCTGGAGCCCCATGTCGTGGAACATCGCCCCAACGTAGAGCA
>JBARAK010000524.1:0-6256 GCA_049791955.1 Caulobacteraceae bacterium | reverse complement strand
GGATTGAAGAGCCCGTCGGCGTGGGCGGTCAGGGCCTCGGCGGCGGCGCGGTCCACCGCCGGCTTCTCGCCGGTCAGGCGCAGGCGCACCATGCGGCGGCCGCCGAGCATGGAGATGGCCGACAGCTCGTCCGCCAGCCGGGCGCCGTCGGAGTCCACGTCGGATTCGGTCAGCAGGGCGGCGTCGAACGGATCGTCGGGCCGGTCACAGACCTTGGTCGCCAGCAGGTTGGCCCGCTCGCGCACCCCGCCCCGGTCGCGTCCCCAGATCACCGCGGCGCGCACGCCCGGCGTGGGGTTGGAAAGGAAGCGGTCGGCGTCCGCGCGCTTGGAGAGGATCATGGCGTCCGCCTCCGGAAATCGTATGGGGTCAGGGCGTCGCCTGGTGCTGGAAGTAGCGGGACAGCTCCAGCCGGATGCGGATGGCGGCTTCCTGGGCGATGCGTTCCTCGCCGTTCTGGTTTGCCACCACGCCGGAATAGGGCGGATCGGCGGAGTCGTAGGAGACTTCCGAACTCACCGCGCCGGTGCGCAGGACCTTGCCGGTGGTGGCGTCGGCCAGGATGTAGCTGGCGGTCAGGTCGATTTCGTAGCGGTTGGCGACGTTGTTGACCCGCACGCCTTCGGGGGCGCGGGTCTCGTTGAGGATGAGGCTCAGCCGGTAGTGGGCGGGCTCGTCGGGATCGCGGTTCAGCTCGCGGGCGAGCTGCTCCTTGATCAGGAAGCCCGTGCGCGAGGTGCCGGGCACCACCACGTCGACCGACGACAGGGCCGGGGTGAGGGCCGGGGTCGCGTAGAGCGGGGTGAAGCCGCATCCCGCCAGCGGCGCGCAGGCCATGGCGAGCAGGGCTATGAGCGGCGCGCGCATGGCCTCAGCCCACCACAATGTTGACGATACGGTCCTGCACCACGATCACCTTGCGCACGGTCAGGCCCTCAAGGTGGCGCTGGACGCCGATGTCGTCCAGGGCGATCCGGCGGACTTCGTCCTCCGGCGCGCCGGCCGGGGCGCGGATCTCGGCCCGGCGCTTGCCGTTGATCTGCACCGGCAGGGTCAGTTCCTCGTCCGCCGCCAGCCGCGGGTCGTAGGCCGGCCAGGGCTGGTCGACCGCCATGCCTTCGCCGCCCAACCTTTCCCAGCAGGCCTCGGCCAGGTGCGGGACGAAGGGCGAGATCAGCACCACGAAGGTTTCCAGCGCCGCCCGGCGGTCCGCACCCTCGGCCTTCTTCAGGATGTTGAGGAAGGCGTAGTACTGGGCCACCGCCGAGTTGAAGCGGAAGCCTTCCAGTCCTTCGGTCGCGGCCTTGATCAGCTTGTGGGTGGCGCGGAGCAGCTCCTCGCTCTCGATCCCGCCGCCGTCCGCGCCGCCGTCGACCTCGGCCCAGACCCGGTTGACGAAGCGCCAGGCGCCCTCGACCCCGGAGTTGGTCCACTGCACGTCCCGCTCCGGCGGGCTGTCGGACAGCACGAACAGGCGCGCGGCGTCCACGCCGTACTGGTCGAAGATGTCTTCGGGCGCGACCACGTTCTTCTTGGACTTGGACATCTTCTCCACGCCGCCGACCGTGACCGGCTGGCCTGAAGCGATCTCCATGAAGCCCTTGGCCGGGCCTTCGGTGCGGTAGTCCACCTCGGTCGGGGCCAGCCAGCGGCCGTCGGCGGCCTTGAAGGTCTCGTGGGTCACCATGCCCTGGGTGAACAGGCCGGCGAAGGGCTCGGACACGCCGACCATGCCCAGGTCCTTCAGCACCCGGGTGACGAAGCGGGCGTACAGCAGGTGCAGCACCGCGTGCTCCACCCCGCCGATGTACTGGTCCACCGCCATCCAATAGCCGGCGGCCTTCGCATCGGTGGGCGTCTCGGACCGCGGATTGGTGAAGCGGATCGGATACCAGGAGCTGTCCACGAAGGTGTCCAGCGTATCGGTCTCGCGCTCGGCCGCGCCGCCGCACCGCGGACAGGTGGTGTGCTTCCAGGTCGGATGGTGGGCGAGCGGGTTGCCCGGCTTGTCGAAGGTCACGTCGTCCGGCAGCACCACCGGCAGCTGGTCCTCGGGCACCGGGACCGGGCCGCAGGTCGGGCAGTGGATCACCGGGATCGGGCAGCCCCAGTAGCGCTGGCGCGAGACGCCCCAGTCGCGCAGGCGGTAGACCGTGGAGCCCTGGCCGCGCCCCTCGGCCTCGATGCGCGAGATGGCCTCGGCCTTGGCCGCCTCGATCGAGAGCCCGTCGAGGAACTGCGAATTGTAGATCCGGCCTGGCCCCGTATAGGCTTCGGCGTCGACCTTGAAGCTGTCGGCGGTCCCATCGGGGGGCAGCACGACCGGGCGGACCGGCAGGTCGTACTTGCGGGCGAAGTCCAGGTCGCGCTGGTCGTGCGCGGGACAACCGAAGATCGCGCCCGTGCCGTAGTCCATCAGGATGAAGTTGGCGATCACCACCGGCAGCCGCCAGCTGGGATCGAACGGGTGGGCGACCTCCAGGCCGGTGAACAGGCCCTTCTTCTCGGCGGTCTCGATCTCGGCCTCGGTGGCGGCGCCGCGGCGGCATTCCTCGGCGAAGGCGGCGACCTCGGGATTGGACTTGCCCAGGTGTTCGGCCAGCGGGTGGTCGGCGGCGATGCCGACGAAGCTGGCCCCGAACAGGGTGTCGGGCCGGGTGGTGTAGACCTCGATCCCGTCGAACCCCTCAGGTGGGGCGTCCGCGAAATCGAACCTGAAGCGCAGGCCCTGGCTGCGGCCGATCCAGTTCTCCTGCATCAGCCGGACCTTCTCCGGCCAGCGGTCCAGGGTCTTCAGCCCGTCGATCAGGTCGTCGGCGTACTGGGTGATCCGCAGGAACCACTGGGTCAGCTTGCGCTTCTCGACCAGGGCGCCCGAGCGCCAGCCGCGCCCGTCGATCACCTGTTCGTTGGCCAGGACGGTGTTGTCCACCGGGTCCCAGTTGACGGTGGCTTCCTTGCGGTAGACCAGGCCGCGGCGGAACAGCTCGGTGAACCACTTCTGCTGCTGGCCGTAATATTCCGGGTCGCAGGTGGCGAATTCGCGCGACCAGTCCAGGCTGAGCCCGAGCTGGTCGAACTGCGCGCGCATGGCGGCGATGTTGTCGTAGGTCCAGCCCTTGGGGTGGACGCCCTTCTCGATGGCGGCGTTCTCGGCCGGCATGCCGAACGCGTCCCAGCCCATCGGATGCAGGACGTTGAAACCCTTGGCGCGCTTATAGCGGGCCACCACGTCGCCCATGGTGTAGTTGCGCACGTGGCCCATGTGGAGCCGCCCCGACGGGTAGGGGAACATCTCCAGCACGTAGTACTTGGGCTTGCCCTCGGCCTGCTCGGGCGTCTTGGTCAGGAACGTGTCCGCCTCGCGCCAGGCGGCGCGCCAGCGGGGTTCCTGTTCCTTGGGATTATAGCGGCTCATCGCGCGCGTTGGACCTGACGGCGGCGTGACCGTCAAGCCCGAGCGCGCAAGCCCCTATTCTAATGGTTGCTCAGGTTCGACAGGCGAAGCTGGCGGGCGCGGGTGAGGATGGAGTTCTCGATGTCGATGTCGGTCTGGCCGGAGACCGGCGCGTCGACCCAATTGCCGCCGGCGTCCTTGTTCTGCTTGAACACCGTGACGTTGAGGCCGTCGGCGCGCAGGCGGGTGTCCAGGATGTAGACGGTGGCCTTGAAGCGCTCGTCCGGCTTTTCCGGGTTGATGTACCAGTCGGTGATCACCGTGCCGCCGTACGGGTCGGCGGAGACCAGGGGCATGAAGGCCAGGGTGTCCAGGGTAGCGCGCCACAGATAGCTGTTCACGCCGATGCCGGCGGTGGACTGGGCCTGGGCCCGCAGGCGGGCCGGGGTCGAGGGCTCGCGCCCATGCCCGCATCCAGCCAACAGGGTGGCGGCGGTCATAGCAAGGACCGTGTTTCTAACGATCGACATAGTTGATGACCCGTCTCACTCGATCTTGAGCTTGGGCCCGCGCCTGTGGCGGCAATGAGACCCGAGCACACGGCTCCGCCGCGCGGGGGAACCTGCAGCGTGGACGCCCGCTCTATACCAGCGGCCCAACAGGGCCAACAGGTTTCACGTGTCCCGGCGGCCACACGTCGCAGCAGAGGTGAATCAAGGGCCTACTCGGGATTGACCGCATTTCCGTCAGGCCGTTTAAAATTTTGATATATTACTGTGAGCAAAGCTGAGGCCTGGGGCGGCCCAGCGTGATTGATGGGACGATGAAGGGCTGGATGGGTGGGATCAGGGCGGCCGCTGCGGCGCTCCTCCTTATGGGGGTGGCGACGCACGCGTATGCGCTCGAGGTCCCGGCCCCGACCCAGGCCCAGAGCCAGAACCCCAACGCCTTCAGCCCCTTCGATTCCTACTCCGCCCCGCATAAAAGCCTGCAGCTCGACTCCAACGGGCGCTGGGGGCTGCGGCTGGACATCGACCCGCCCGTGGGCCGCGACCAAAGCGTGGAGATGAAGGACGTCTCCGCCGGCGCCTTCTTCCACATCACGCCTTCGATGCGGATCGGCGGCTCGGTCGGCCTGGGCGACCGCCAGGCGGACACCCAGAAGATCCTGCCGCAGGACACCAACGCCCCGCGCGTCCACCTGGAAACCAAGTTCAAGTTCTGAGGCTGCGGCTTGCGCGACCATGCGTCGCGCAGGGGAGCGCCGCCACATTCTCTCTCCTGCAAAAGCAGAAAGCTTGAGCGCACGCGTCACAAGGTAATGTCGCTGTTCGCTTGAACATATAACGACAGCTTTATATGTTGCCCGGCGCTGACGGCCCTGAAGCCGCCGCTTGCCTCTGCGGAGTGTCATCCTTGAGCCGACCGTCCTACATCTTCACCAGCGAGAGCGTGTCCGAAGGCCATCCCGACAAGGTGGCGGACCGTATCTCCGACACGGTCGTCGACGCGTTCCTGGGGGCCGATCCTTACGCCCGCGTGGCCTGCGAGACCCTGGTCACCACCAACCGCATCGTGCTGGCCGGCGAAGTGCGCGGCCCGGAAGGGATCATCGAGAGCCTCGAGGACAAGGTCCGCGCGGCGATCAGGGACATCGGCTACGAGCAGGACGGCTTCCACTGGAAGACCGCCGACTACGCCTGCCACCTGCACGCCCAGTCCGCCGACATCGCCATGGGCGTGGACGCGTCCGGCAACAAGGACGAGGGCGCGGGCGATCAGGGCATCATGTTCGGCTACGCGACCAACGAGACGCCCGAGCTGATGCCGGCCACGCTCCAGTACTCGCACAACATCCTCAAGCGCCTGGCCGAGGTGCGCCATTCCGGCGAGGAGCCCGGCCTGGAGCCGGACGCCAAGAGCCAGGTCACCCTGCTGTATGAGAACGGCCGCCCGGTGCGCGCCACCTCCATCGTGCTGTCCACCCAGCACAAGGAAGGGCTGACCCCGCAGGACGTGCACAAGATCGTCGAGCCCTATATCCGCCAGGTGCTGCCCGAGGGCTTCATCACCGCCGAGACCGAGTGGCACGTGAACCCCACCGGCAATTTCGTCATCGGCGGCCCGGACGGGGACGCCGGCCTGACCGGCCGCAAGATCATCGTCGACACCTACGGCGGCGCCTCGCCCCACGGCGGCGGCGCGTTCTCGGGCAAGGACCCGACCAAGGTGGACCGTTCGGCCGCCTACATCTGCCGTTACCTGGCCAAGAACGTGGTGGCCGCGGGCCTGGCCGACCGCTGCACCATCCAGATCAGCTACGCCATCGGCGTGGCCAAGCCCCTGAGCTTCTACGTCGACCTGCACGGCGCGGGCCATGCCGATCCGGCCAAGCTGGAGAAGATCCTGCCCGAGCTGATCGGCGGCGCCACGCCCCGCGCGATCCGCGAGCACCTGAAGCTGAACCGGCCGATCTACGCCCGCACCTCGGCCTATGGCCACTTCGGCCGCCAGCCCGACGCCGACGGCGGCTTCTCCTGGGAGAAGACCGACCTGATCGACGAGCTGAAGCGCCTCGCCTGATCCTGTATCGCCTCCCCTGCATTGCGGGGGAGGCGTAGGTTCTCCCTATGCCGCAGCAACCTCACGGCCCGCTTCGCAGCTTCGGGCGCATCAAGTCGCGCCCGATCAAGCCCCGCCAGGCCGGGCTGCTCGACACCCTGCTGCCCAGGATCGCGCTGGACCTGTCCGCGCCGCTCGACCTCGCGCGCCTGAAGCCGGACGCGGCCGGGACCTGGCTGGAGATCGGCTTCGGCGGCGGCGAGCACCTGGCCGCCCAGGCCGGCCGCCACCCCGGCG
>JBARAK010000523.1:0-3892 GCA_049791955.1 Caulobacteraceae bacterium | reverse complement strand
GCCTCCAACGGCGTCTTCCTCGGCAGACCCCTGTTCGGCGCAGACTACCAGTTCTCCGCCGTCATCAAGTTCTGAGCCCACCCACGCCCACGCCGGAGGGAGACCCCTCCCCCCCCCTCTCCCTCCGGCGGCTTCCAGGCTCCCGGGCGCAGAACGTCAGCGCAGTCGCCCGACTGTCACGCCCAAACCCGTGACATGTCGCGCATCCGAGGCGCATGTCCATGTCAGCCCTTGATCGTGCCGCGCAGGGCCTCCGGGGACAGGGCGTTGGGGTCGACGGCCAGCCCGTGCGGCGGCAGCGGCACCGGCCCTTTCAGCAGCGGATCGCCGGTCCGCTTCATCCATGCATCGAGGCGCTGGCGCATGTCCTGAGCGACCTGCCGGGTCCGCTCGGCGGCGATCAGGTTGTCCTTCTCGGCCGGGTCGAACACCAGGTCGTACAGTTCCTCCGGCGCGACCGGCTGCTGGCGCCAGCCTTCCTTGACCCAGAACGCCTTGCTGGCCCCGTCGTCGCAGTTGGGCAGGTTAGGCGCGGTGCGTCCGTCGAACCGGCGGATGTACTTCCAGCGCTCCGTGCGTACCGAGCGCATCGGCTGGTAGGAGGCATGGTAGGTGACCTCGCCATAGACCGCATCGTTGATCTGGGCCGTCTCGCCCCGCAGGATCGGCAGGAACGAGCGCCCCTGCACCCAGGCCGGCGTCTCGATCTGCAAGTATTCGCAAAGCGAGGGGAACACGTCGATCTGCGAGATCAGCGCGTCGCACATCCCCGGCTGCGAGAATACGCCCGGCCCGCGCATGATCATCGACACGCCGGTGCCCCCGTCCAGCAAGTTGCACTTCATGTCCGGGAAGGCGATGCCATGGTCGGTGGTGCTGAGCACCAGGGTGTTGGACGCCAACTCCGCCTTGTCGAGCGCGTCCAGCACCCTGCCCACGCCCTTGTCCATCTGGCGCGCGCTGGCGTGGAAACCCGCCATATCGATGCGCGTGCGCGAGTTGTCGGGCATGGGGGACGGCGGCAGGATGTAGTCGGGGTTGTCCACCGGATCGGGAAAGTCCCGATGAGTCTCGAAGAACCCCACGTCAAGGAAGAACGGTTGCTTGGGTCTGCTCAGGATATAGCGCGCCGCGACCGGCGAGACGTCGCTCGCATGGTCGGATCTGTGCGGCAGCATCTCGTCGAAGCCGATGGCGCGGGGGTCCTTGGCGATATGCTGCAGGCCCGCCAGCACCGAGCGATAGCCGTGCCCCCGCAGGGTGTGGAGCAGGTGCTGGCGGTAGTCGTGCAGCCCCCACCCCAGGTGCGCCAGCCCCAGCATGCCGCTGCTGTGGGCGGCCTGTCCGGTCAGCAGCGCGGCGCGGCTGGGAGAGCAGCCGGGAGATGCGCAATGGGCCTGGCGGAACAGCACGCCCTGGCGCGCCAGCCGCATCAGGTTGGGGGTCGGCACGTCATGGCCGTACGGGCGCAGGTAGCGCCCGGAGTCGTGGGAGTGGATGTAGACGATGTTCGGCCGCGGCGGCCCGCTGGCCGAATTCGTCGCGGCTTTCGCGCCGCCGACCGGGGCGAGACCAGCGCCCACCAGCTGAGCGAACTCCCTGCGCGTCGCGCCCATGAGCAAGCTTCCTCTGCCCATCGCGCCGGCGTCTCGCACCACGAGCCCCCGGCTCCCCTCCAGGGCGGGACCTCGCTTCGCGCCTGGTCGCGAAATCGATCTACACGGAGCAATGTCGTACTAGCATGCGCCCGGCGAGGCCAGCCGGCGGACGCCGGATCGGAACCGGGAGAACGCGCATGACGACCGCCCCCGCCCCTGACGTCTCTGACACGCGGCTGGTCCGCGGCGGCGCCTTCGCCATGGGCTCCGACGCCTTCTACGAAGACGAGAAACCCGTCCGCCAGGCCGTGGTCGGGGACTTCTGGATCGACCAGACGCCGGTCACCAACGACGCCTTCGCCCGCTTCGTGGCGGCTACCGGCCACATCACCTTCGCCGAGCACGCGCCCAGGCCCGAGGATTATCCCGGCATGCCGCCGCACATGGCGCGGGCGGGCTCCGCGGTGTTCGACCCACCCCCAGGTCCAGACGCCATGGGGACGATCGCCGACGACGGCCTGGCCTGGTGGCGCTTCGTGTTCGGCGCCGACTGGCGTCATCCGCTCGGCCCGCACAGCAGCCTCGACGGCCTCGGCGCGCATCCCGTGGTCCACGTGACCGCGGCCGACGCCGAAGCCTACGCCGCCTGGGTCGGCAAGGCGCTGCCGACCGAGGCGGAGTGGGAATACGCCGCCCGGGGCGGCCTGGACGGCGCCACCTACGCCTGGGGCGAGGTGTTCGAGCCCGGCGGACAGGCCATGGCCAAGACCTGGCTGGGCCTGTTCCCAACCGAGAACCTGGCGCCGCCCAGGCTCGAACGCACCGCCCCGGTGCGCAGCTATCCCGCCAACGGCTATGGCCTGTTCGACATGATCGGCAATGTCTGGGAATGGACCGCCGACACCTACGCGGCGCCCGGCGCCCCCGCCGGCGCCTCGCCCTGCTGCGGCTCCGGGCGGCCTAAGGACAACGCCTCCAGTCCCACACCGCGCCGCGTTCTGAAGGGCGGCTCCCACCTGTGTGCGCCCAGCTATTGCCGGCGCTACCGGCCCGCCGCGCGCTGGCCTCAGCCGACCGACACCTCGACCAGCCATGTCGGCTTCCGCTGCATCGTGAGGGATTGAGGTTCAGCCGCATGCTCCTTCTCCGCCGTCTGCAGACCCTGGCGCCCGCCTGCATCCTCGCGCTGGCCGGCGGTGAGACGGCTGCGGCCCAGCCGTTGGCCTTCCACGCCACCGAGGGCCGCAACCTCAACGCCTTCGTGCGGGAGGGCCCTGTCGCCGCCCACCTGGTCCTGCGCGACGGAACCGATCCGCGCCTGCTGACCGCCTTCCCAGCCGGGAACAGCGGCGTGGCCGCCTGGTTCAAGCCCACGCCCGCGCCCGTACATTGGCGCATCGACGGACCCGAGCGGCCGATCGCATTGCAGGACGCCCGTGGTCGACCGCTCCATGGCGTGTCCGTGGATGTCGCGCTCGACGCCCCGCGCCTGGAGCTCGACCGGACGGTGCTCGGCAGCGTGCGGGGGCTGCGCGACTACGAGGCCCTGCACACCGCCCCCGCGCACCTGGACGCGCCGCTGCGCCGGGACGGCCGGAAACTGACCTGGGCGCGCGACCGCATCGACGGCGCGGCGGGCTATCTGCTCTCGGTGGAAGTGCTGGACGGCGAGGTCGAGCCCGGCGCGTCAGTCGCCTGGCGCGAACGTCCCGGTCAGCCACTGCGCCTGAGGATCGAATGCGCGACCGGCGAGACGCCGCTGACCCCGCTCGGCCCGGACGAGATCCTGACCCCTGCCGCCGGTTCCGATCCCCGCGCCCGCCATTCCCTCGCCTTCCTGAGCTATCGCGAGAAGCTGCTGGCGGGCTCGTGGCGCTTCGACACCTACTTCGGGCGCGACACCCTGATGTCGGTGCGGCTGCTGCTGCCGGTGCTGAAGCCCGAGGAGGCCGAGGCCGGCCTCGGCGCGGTGCTGGAGCGCCTCTCCACCTCGGGCGAGGTCGCCCACGAGGAGAGCATCGGCGAGTTCGCGATCCTGGAGAACCTCAAGGCCGGCAAGGGCCCGATCGACACGCCGGTCTACGACTACAAGATGATCGACGCCGACTACATGCTGGCGCCGGTGCTGCAGGCCTACGCCAGGGCGTTCGGCCAGGCGCGGCTGCAGGCCTTCCTGGCCCGGCGTGAGGCCAGCGGCGCGCTTTACGGCGACTTGCTGATGCGCAACCTGCGCCACGTGATCGCGACGACCACGCCCTTCGCGCAGGCGCCGGGCCCCGACCGCCTGCTGCACC
>JBARAK010000522.1:0-9338 GCA_049791955.1 Caulobacteraceae bacterium | reverse complement strand
GGCCCCAACCGCGCCAAGGTGCTGCGCGCCATGGGCGACGCGCTGGAGGACGACCTGGACCGCCTGTGCGCCCTGCTGTGCCGCGAGGGCGGCAAGAGCCTGACCGACGCCATCGCCGAGGTGCGCGAGGCGGCCGACTTCTGCCGCTACTACGCCAGCCTGGCCGAGCAGCAGTTCCGCGCCCCGGAGACCCTGCAGGGCCCGGTCGGCGAGACCAATGTGCTGGAGCTGCGCGGGCGCGGGGTGTTCGTCTGCATCAGCCCGTGGAACTTCCCCCTGGCCATCTTCACCGGCCAGATCGCCGCCGCCCTGGCCGCCGGCAACGCGGTGCTGGCCAAGCCGGCCGAGCAGACCCCGCTGATCGCGGCCGAGGCGGTGCGCCTGTTCCACAAGGCCGGGCTGAAGGGCGAGCTGCTGGCCCTGCTGCCCGGACGCGGCGAGACGGTGGGCGCGGCCCTGACCGCCCATCCCGAGCTGGACGGGGTGGCCTTCACCGGCGGCACCTCCACCGCCTGGGCGATCAACCGCACCCTGGCCGCCCGCAACGGCCCCATCGTGCCCTTCATCGCCGAGACCGGCGGTCTGAACGGCATGTTCGTCGACACCACCGCCCTGAAGGAACAGGTGGTCGACGACGTGATCGCCTCGGCCATCGGCTCGGCCGGCCAGCGCTGCTCGGCCCTGCGCGTGCTGTACGTCCCCAAGGACAGCGCCGAGATCCTGATCGAGACCCTGAAGGGCGCGCTGGAGGCCCAGGTGATCGGCGACGGCGCCGACCCCGCCTGCGACATCGGCCCGGTGATCGACGCGGAGGCCCGCGCCAACCTGGACGCCCACGTCGTGCGCCTGGAGCGCGAAGCCAGGATCATCGCCCGCTACGACGTCGGCCAACTGGCTGACAAGGGCAGCTACTTCGGCCCGGTCATCGCCGAGATTCCGACCCCCGACTTCCTGGAGCAGGAGGTGTTCGGCCCGATCCTGCACATCTACCGCTACGACCCGGCCAAACTGCCCGAAGTCGCCGGCCGCCTGGCCGCGCGCCGCTACGGCCTGACGCTGGGCGTCCACACCCGCATAGACGCCTTCGCCGAAGAGGTCCGCGACCTGGTCCCGGCCGGCAACGTCTACGTCAACCGCTCCATCATCGGCGCGGTGGTCGGCGTGCAGCCGTTCGGCGGCGAGGGCTTGTCGGGGACCGGGCCGAAGGCAGGGGGGCCGCACGCGCTGCTGCGGTTCGCGGTGGAACGCGCGCTGTCGGTGAACATCGCCGCGCAGGGCGGCGATCCGATGTTGCTGAATTTGTGAGGGGGAGCGGCCTTCCCTACGCGAGTGGGGGAGGCGTCAGCGTAAGCGTTTGAGTCCCTGTAAGACAACGACCGAGCATCCACTCGACTACATGTAAGGTTCGAAATGCGCCCCATCCGGACGTTAGCTTCCGGTCAATTTCCGAACGTTCGCCGAGACGGTTTGAATTTTGCCATTGGGTTTGCTCTTGAGAGGGTTGCCGGAAGACACAATCAGCCCCTCGCCGGCCTTTGGCTCAGCCATAGCTAGCGCTCCGGATTGTCGAGCGGTAGGCCCGGGTTTAGGGTCATTTGCCAGTTAGGGTGGCATAGTGGGGGCGCATTTGGGAAACGACACAAACGCGGGATTTCGCGTCACCGTTTGGCGACCGTATATTCCTATTCGCCCCCTGACGTTCAAAGACGCCGCAAGCGAGACCATGACGCTCTTGGGTCCCGAGGCCACGCTCCAGCAGGAGGCTTTCACTTTCCAACCCACAGAGGACGTCTGGGGCGGGCTCGTCGATAGCGAACTCAGAGAAAAGCTCAGCATGCAATTCATAAGTGAGTTCGAGCCCGTTCGCCCCCCCAGCGAGAGGGGATTCGATCGCCTCGCAGTTTTCCTGAACGAATTACGCGCCGCGATCCCCAAAGGGGAATGGGCCAGCAGCGGGCAGCAACTGGATGATGAAAGCGAGCAGGCGCTCCGCCTAAATCCGCTCCTCGCGTTTTATAGCCAGCTTGCTTGGATTCACGAGACGTTCAAAGATACCCCTGGCGCTTCGGTTTCGGTCCGATGAGTTTCCGGCTTGCCTCGCCCCTTGACGCCACCGCTGACATCGCACGGCTCTTTTTGGGCCACGCCGAAGCTGTCATTGCCGTAAAGGAAGACAAATGCTTCGGGCCCGACGGGTACTGGACACTCGGCAACGTAACGCTTGATTCCGACGGCCTCACAGTCGACGCTCTTGCCGGGAGCATTCGCCGTGGCGCATTCGAGTGGACGATACGGCCATATGATGAAGCTCTGGCGGAACTCAAAACACTTCTGAAGATCGGCGAGCCTCCCGAGAAAAATAAGGATCCATATGAGCGAACGATCGCGCGCTTAGATCGAATAATGGATAGCGCCGCCACTTCGGGAGTCCGAACCGGTCTGATTCATCCAATATTTGACTCTCGATCTGTGGAGAACATGCCCTTCAGGCAGGGGACGACTGTTATCGCCGACACTTCGGGTGTGCTCCAGGGAGGTTTATCATTCGTATCTACCTTCCTGCATCCCGCCGCACGAATAAAAATTCCGGCAGTCGTTCATATGGAAGTTGTGAACCAGGCGGACAATTTCCTAAAGCGTCGCCGCGCCCCAAAGACAAATACTAGCGCCCTTCTTTTAGATCACATGGTGAGCCAAGCCGGACAGCGCGCGTTATTGCGCCTTGAACTTAGTCCTGAAACCGAAGTCGAACGATCATTATTGGTGGGAGATCCACTGCGGAATGCCTTCCAGCGCGACACAGACAATGAGTGGATCGATCTACAGCTCAGCGTTCCTCTTCGGAGCTATTGCGATCGGCTAATTCTCGAAGCAGCACGACAACACCAGTCTCAAACTAATCCAGGGCATAGACTTACGCTCTTAACGAGCGATCAAGGTTTCGCCCGGATGGCGCTAGCAGAAGGAATTGCTCCGCTTTACTTCAGAGCAGTTGACGGCCATTCCTTCTTCGGCCAAACGCTAACCGGAACAAAATTTCACCCCCTTCGAGGGCGACTGCATCAAGTCGGCCTGCAAGAGGTTCTCTGGGAACTCGCGACCGCATTTGGCGCCGTCAAAATCGCTACCCTTGATGGCTCTCGCACGGTGGAAATTGCCGCGTTCGGTGAAGACTTAACTTGGTCGCCAGTCCATTCGCACAACGATCTTCTCTGGATTCGCGACACTGGCCTCCCGTCAGAGCCCGCCACGACGCAGCCCTCTTTACCCGGCCCAATGAAACTGGCTGCACTGCCCGACGCCCCTACCGCAAAGGTGCCGAAGTCGGTCAAGCGTGCGGTGACAAAGTTTGAACTGGAGCCCAAGCCTGCCCAACCGGCATTTTATCGGTTCAACGTCGAACGGATGTTCAATTTGGTGCTCAAGCTTGTCGAGGAGGGGGAACTCACCGACGCCCGCGCTCAGAGCATTTCCGAAGCCAAGGACGATAGAGGGTTCTCGGAATTTCGTCGGTTTCTCCTAACCGGAAAGCTTGCGGTTCACACTAACGGCCTGTTGCAGCCTACGGAGGCGGGCATCGCGCTCGCAGCATCAGTTCGCGATGTGGATCCGGACAGGTTTTCTGTCGACCTAAGAAACGTGCCCTCAGTGTGCTCCTTCTTCGACCACCTCGAAGCGGCGGCGATCTCGCAGCCAATAACGCTCGAACTTCCGCCACGGGCGGACACCACCTACAAAGCCTTAGGTGAGGTGTCCTTGCTCGGCACTCCAATCCCAGGAGAGGGCTACTATCCAACCCCCGCCCGACCAACGTTGTCTGAATTCACGACGATGGCGGTTGAGCGATTTAAAGAGCTTGAATCGGGAGACGGCTGGGTATCGGTAGGGGCTTGGCTCGAGGCGTTGGTGAAGCGCGATGGCATGCACCCCGAACGTTCTCGGCGCTATCTTGATGAAGCCCAAGCCAGCGGCATGGTAAATCGGTCAACGGAGGGCTCGACGACGGACACCCGCCACGATCAGCACGCGATCAAGGTGCTTCGCCGCGCTCCCAGCGGCGTTCGGATCGACATCGTGCACCTTTACCGCGGAGATTTTCTAATTCCCAACAAATCCAGTAGCAGCCTTCGCATCGGAAGCGCGCAATGAGCCTCCGTGATAGATTAGCAGCTGCGGCAGCTCCAAAAGACGGTAATGTACTTTTTAAAAAGTACGGCGTCCTCGAAAATCCGTACCCATCATCAAGCCAAACTGCTGACAATCCGCACCGACGCCTGACTATTGACGACGACATCGACGCCCGAGTCGAGAGCTTTGTTCGAGACCATAAGTCCCAGGTAATTGTAGTTGTTGGCACACAAGGGACCGGAAAGACAAACGTGCTCAACTATTATGAGCGGGAAATTAAGTCTGCTTTGGGCTCGCTCAATGGATATTACGTTGTTCGCTATTTGGCGGATCCAGAATCATCTTTTGACGGCACGCTACGACGTCTATTTCAAGAGCTCGGCTTCGACCATCTAGAGGCTTTGGGTAAAAAGCTGAAGGAAACCTACGACGGTGGCACGTTAGAGGAGGCCATCGAGGCGGCAAGAAGCCACGAAGTCCGGATCGCTCTGCGAAGGCTCGCTGCCTCCGGCGGGGATGCAGAAACCGTCACTAATCTCAACGAATGGTTTTTAGGCCTTCGCCTGCTGAAAGCGCACCGCGAGACGCTCGGGGTAAATTTTCGCCTAGACACAGTTGAGTCTAAGACCGCCGCGCTTCGCGACCTAATTCAAGTGAGTAGCCAAGTCGGGCTACTCAATGGTGTCTTTTTGCTGCTCGACGAACTCGAAAAGCAAGATGGCGTGCTGAGTGCGACGGCCGTCGTTCGCTATCTGTCAGCAATGCGTGCGATCATTGATGCGCTTCCACACCACCTCTTCATGATGGTCGCTGTCACCCCAGACGCACTTCGCAGATATTCGGTCGCACTTCCGGCTTTTCGGAGCCGGCTGGAAAATCGAGTCGAGCTTTCTCCTCTTACCGAGGTGGACCAAGCGAAGAGCCTGGCCGA
This sequence comes from Caulobacteraceae bacterium, assembly GCA_049791955.1. Lineage (GTDB taxonomy): Bacteria > Pseudomonadota > Alphaproteobacteria > Caulobacterales > Caulobacteraceae > CAHJWH01. The sequence goes on along the minus strand of JBARAK010000522.1, from coordinate 4,279 downwards.
ATTCTATCTACAGGAGGCGCGAACCAAGGCGGTGCAATCTGGACAGAGTCCGGTGGGCACCCAGTCGCTGGTGAGCGACCAGGAGATCGAAGAGCTGTTCACGTCCGCCCTCGAACGGGCGCGCCGTGCTGGCGACGAAGGTGTCCGCCAAAGACAATTCCTTCACCTCCTACACACTGAAGCCGAGCAGCGAATCCAGAAGCTTTGATCCTGAGGACAAGATTATCCGCACCCGTTTCGGGTACAGCAACTTCGTTACAACAGCGTAGCGTTGAACCGGCTGGCTCGCCGTGCCTTCGTTCATCGCTTTAATTTTACGATCAACAATGATTCACAGCTAAGCTAAGTCACTCAAATGAGGACATTGCAAAGGCATGGATAAGCTCGAACGCGTCGCGCGCGCAATTTGCCGAGCCAAGGGTAAGGACCCGGACGTGGATTCAGGTAACGGACGCTTAATCGCCGTCACTAAGCGCACAAGCAGCTTTTCCACCGTCTCCTCTCAGGAACGGGAGCCTCAGTCAAATTGGACGCTGTTTATGGATGAGGCCCGTGTATTCGTAGCAGCGCATGACGCTCTATATCGAGTTAATAACGAGGATATCTAGAATAAATTGGAACGAACACGAAAACCATTGGAATATTATTGTAGCCAATTAAGGCATATTAAAATGGGTAGGCCCGAGAAAGCTCGTGTGCGCATTGGGCCAGCAGCTCAAATCCAAGAACGTCTGAGCCCTGCATAGCGCCTACGGCGACAGCCAACTTGCCGGCGATGTCGCTCAGGTCGGTCGACGGCAGCCGTTCGAGAATGTCCAGAAGGTCCCGGCGTTGCGCTGCCAACGCTTCGATCTGCCCATTGATCTCATAAAGCTCGCGCGCTTCGTGGTGGCTGCGGCGTTCGGGTTCGGGGAGCTTCAGCCAGTTGAAGTCCCTGGCGAGGCGGGATTCCTGGGCCTGCCATTCTAGGGTCAGACGGACGATCTCGGCGTCGATTGCGAGCCATGCCTTGGAATGGGCGAGAGCGTCGCCTGAGGCTGCTGGCCTCGCGAGGCCAAGGGTTGGCGTGGCGAGGGTCGCGCCGAAGACTGAGCGTCGCGTGATTGCGGGCAGGCGGCCGCAATCACCGCCCGTCTTTCGACGCGAGTCCATAGCGTGGCGTTCCGATCAGTGGTTATTGTTTTCGTATCACGAGCCTTTACCGAAATCAACCCTTTCCAATCATGAATTATCATAAAGCGATCATCGCGTGCTGACCGCCGCGCAGATTCGCGCGGCTCGCGCGCTTGTGGACTGGAGCCAGCCAAGTTTGGCGGAGGCGAGCGGGCTGTCACTGCCGACAATCAGGCGGATGGAAGGCGCTATTGGACCGGGACGGAGCACGGCCGCGAATGTCGAGGCCGTGCGGCAGGCTCTGGAAACGGCTGGGGTCATATTCCTCGACTCCGGCGAGGCGACGACCGGCGGTCCCGGCGTGCGTCTTCGGCCTTAGGGTCGAGCTGAACGCGCGGCGCTCCACGCGCCCCCTCCGTCGGCTTTGCCGACACCTCCCCCGCTTCGCAGGGGAGGAGGGGTTGGGGCCGTCGCGTCCGCCGGCTCTGCGTCGTCGGCGCCCTCGACCGCCCGGACGGCGCCCGGAGCTAGGACCGGAGGCGCGGAGGAGCGATATAGGCGTCATGTCCTCCAGGCGTCCTGAGCTTCTCCCGCCCGCATGATCTTCAGCCGCACCGTCATCATCACCCTGGCCGGCGAGGAGGTCGCCCGTTACCGCATCCACCTGCCGGGCCGGGCGACGCCGGTGCAGGACGCCGACTTCATCCTGGAGGCCCGGCGGCTGGTGCTGATGCGCGGGCTCTCGCGCGATGATGCCGAGCGGGCGGATTATGAGGTCGAGGAGAGCGCGGAAAGCGGCCGGAAAGGCGGTTAGCCGCTATCAGGCGGAGGCGCCGGGTGTGATCGCGTCCTGATCCTCGAAAAGGCCGTCCAATTGTCTGGCCCCATGCACGACGCGCACGATGTCGACGCCGGTCTCGCGCACCCGATAGAGCACGAGGTGGTCGCCGATGGTCAGCATGCGGGCTTCGGGCGCGATTTCGGGGCGGGCGGGGCCGAGGTGGGGATGGGCAGCCAGGCTCGCGCATCTCTCGACGATCTGGTCGATCAGGCGGTCGGCCGCCTTGGGCGCGTCCATGGCCACGTGGAGCCAGATCTCGTCGAGATCGGCCTCGGCGCGCGGGGTTACGGTGACGCGATCCAAGGCGTCAGCGGCGATCGGCGGCCAGCTTCGCCAGGCGTTCGCGCCCGCGGCGCTTGATCGCTTCGCCATCCAGCGGCGTGCTGTCGCCGCTGCCGACGCCGTCCCGCCAGAGGCGCCGCAGCTCGTCGACCGCCGCGGCCTGGCCTTCCCGCCGACGCTTCCAGCCGCGCAGCGCGTCGCGGATCACTTCGCTGGTGGAGGCATATTCGCCAGACGCGACCGCCTGGCGGATATCGGTCGCCAACGCCTGGGTGAGGGCTATGCTGATCTTCTCGGCTGCGGCCATGGGCGCCTCCCACTGAGTGCGACCCATTCGTACCAGTTGGCGCCCCGCTCACAAACCGGCTTCAGCTTTCGTACCGTCCCGCGCTAAATGTGAGCGGTCCCATCGGAGCCCGTGTCATGTCCAAGCCGCTCGCGCTTCACCCCGATCGCCTGTTTCCCGCCGAGCCTTCGGTGCGGGACGTGGCGCGGCGGCTGTACGCCGGGGTGGCGGGGCTGCCGATCATCAGCCCGCATGGCCATACCGATCCGGCCTGGTTCGCCTATGACCGGCCGTTCGAGAACGCCGCCGACCTGCTGCTGACGCCTGACCACTATTTGTTCCGCATGCTGTTCAGCCAGGGCGTGAGCCTGGAGCAGATCGGGGTGGGGCGTCCCGCCGTGGGCGCGGCCCGGGCGGAGCCGCGCGAGGCGTGGCGGGTGCTGGCCGGCCACATGCACCTGTTCCGGGGAACGCCGTCATCGGTCTGGCTGGACCATGTGTTCGCCGAGGTGTTCGGGTTCGACGTGCGGTTGGAGGCCTCGACCTCGGACCTCTACTTCGACCGCATCACCGAGGCGCTGCAGACCCCGGCCTACCGGCCGCGCGCGCTGTTCGAGCGCTTCAACATCGAGCTGATCGCCACCACCGAGAGCCCGTCCGACGACCTGGTCCACCACCGGGCGATCCGGGCGTCGGGCTGGGGCGGGCGGGTGATCACCGCCTATCGCCCCGACCCGGTGATCGACGTGGAGGATGAGCGCTTCGCCGGCGCCATGGTCCGCTTCGCCGAGCTGTCGGGCCAGGACGTCTATGACTGGGCGGGCTATCTGGAGGCGCACCGCATCCGCCGCGCGGCGTTCCGCGAGATGGGCGCCACCTCCACCGACCACGGCCACGCCACCGCCCGGACCGCCGACCTGCCGCCGGCCGACGCCGAGGCGCTGTTCCGCAAGGTCGTGGGCGGGCATGGCGATGCGGCGGAGGCCGAGCTGTTCCGCGCCCAGATGCTGACCGAGATGGCCAGGATGAGCGTGGAGGACGGCATGGTGATGCAGCTCCACCCCGGGGTGTTCCGCAACCACAACGCGGAGCTGTTCGCCCGCTTCGGCCGCGACAAGGGCGCCGACATCCCGGTGCGCAGCGAATACGTGCGCGAGCTGAAGCCGTTGCTGGACCGGTTCGGGAGCGACCCGCGCTTCAGCCTGATCGTCTTCACCCTGGACGAGACCAGCTATTCGCGCGAGCTGGCGCCGCTGGCCGGGCACTATCCGGCGCTGAAGCTGGGGCCGGCCTGGTGGTTCCACGACAGCCCCGAGGGCATGCGCCGCTTCCGCGAGCAGACCACCGAGACGGCGGGCTTCTACAACACCGTGGGCTTCAACGACGACACCCGCGCCTTCCTGTCGATCCCCGCCCGCCACGACGTGGCCCGGCGGATGGACAGCGGCTTCCTGGCCCGGCTGGTGTGCGAGCACCGGATGCAGGAGGACGAGGCGCACGAGGTGATCGCCGCGCTGACCTATGAGCTGCCCAAGCAGGCGTACAGGCTGGGATGACGGCAGTAGCGAATCTTCCGGACCGCCTCCCGCTTTCTCTCTTCCGGTCGTCCTGAGCGCAGCGTAACGGCTATTGTCGACCCCCTCCCCTTGATGGGTGTGTTGTGAATCCGGGAAGCTGAGACGTCGCGTTCGACGAGCCCCCTCCACCAGGCTTCGCCTGGTCCCCCTCCCCCGCTACGCGGGGGCGGAGAAGAGCAG
>JBARAK010000521.1:0-1725 GCA_049791955.1 Caulobacteraceae bacterium | reverse complement strand
ATACGCGGTCGAGCGCAAGCAATTTGGTAAGCCAATCGGCGGCTTCCAACTCGTTCAGGACCTGCTCGTACGCATGCTGGGCAACGTCACGGCCTGCCAGGCGATGATGCTGCGGCTTGCCCAGTTGCAAGACCAGGGAGCAATGGAAGACGAGCATGCTTCGCTGGCCAAGGCTTTCACGACGGTCAAGTGCCGCGAAACGGTCGGCTATGCGCGTGAGCTCCTGGGAGGCAACGGGATCTTGCTCGAGAACCATATTGGCCGTTTCGTCGCCGACGCCGAGGCCATCTATTCCTATGAAGGCACACGCGAGATGAACACCCTCATCGTCGGCAAGGCCATCACGGGGCTAAGCGCGTTCGTTTAGCGCGAACGCGTCACATCTCTTTGAGGCGCGCCTTATCGGCTAGGGGCCGATGGAAGCCGCACCTCGGCGCACGCCCCCGGCGTCTCTGGTGGGCCGCGTTGTTCAAAATGAGAATCTTGGCGCGCCCATTCAACGCGCGACGTGCAAAACTCTCCTAAAGATCGGTGCGGGCGTCCGCGTGAGAAATCGGCCTGGCCGCGTGAGAAACGCGAGCAGGGCAGCGGGCAAGGGGAGGGCCACCATGACTAGCAAGAGGATCGCCGTCGTCGGCACGGGGGCGAACGGCGCTTCCATAGGCGCGGATATGACGCGCGCCGGCCTCGACGTCACGTTCATTGATCAATGGCCCGCGCACGTTGAGGCGATGCGGAAAGCCGGCATTCGCATCGAGATGCCGGACGAAACGCTTGTCACGCCTGTTCGCGCTTTTCACTTGTGTGACGTGGCGACGTTGCGCGAGCCCTTTGATGTCGTCCTCATCGTGGTCAAGGCTTATGACACAAGGTGGGCCTGCGAGCTGATCAAACCCTTGGTAAAACCGGATGGCCTCGTCGTCGGCGTGCAAAACGGCATGACGATGGACGACGTCGCCTCGATCGTCGGGCCCGAGCGCACACTGGGCGCCGTCATCGAGGTGACCTCGAATATGTTCGAGCCGGGCGTCGTCGTGCGGCAGACTCCGTCGACCGGTTCGTGGTTTGCGATAGGCGGCTTCGACGGGTCGACACGCGGACGCGAGAACGAAGTGGCCGAGTGCCTTGGTCAAGCAGGAACGGTGGAGGTCACGGACGATATTCGCTCCTCCAAATGGATGAAACTGGTCGTCAACGCCGCAGAATTTCTGCCAACAGCAATTCTGGGACTTCCGATGGCCGACGCGGTGGCGATCCCCGGAATACGCGAGGTCATGTCAGCATCGGGCACAGAGGCCGTACGCACCGCTCTTTCTCTAGGACATCAGCTCGTTCCGATATTCGGCAAGGCTCGCGTCGAAGTGAACGACCCGGAAGCCTATGCGAAGTCGCTCATGGACGAGGTCCTGTCGCACTGGACCTTGCCGGATACACGAGTGGCGGTTTTGCAGGACTGGATGAAAGGCCGCCGTGGCGAGGTTGACGACATCAACGGCCTCGTGGCGCGTGAACAACGCCGCATAGGGGGCCATGCGCCCATCAATGAGAAACTGGTTGAAATTGCCATGAAGATCGAAAGCGGGGCGCTAAAAGCCGATCCGTCGAACGTCGGTCTCTTGTTGTCACTGCTCCAGACTTGACCTTCGGGGCAGAGAACGGAAACCTCGATCACGCGCCAGAGTGACGCAAGGGAGGAAAGCGAAATGGCTAGACTTCACGATAAGG
>JBARAK010000520.1:0-3975 GCA_049791955.1 Caulobacteraceae bacterium | reverse complement strand
GCCCTGAACCAGGCCGCCAACGCCACCCAGCAGGCGGTCACCGGCGCAGTGGACGACACCAAGCCGGCGCTGGCCCGGGCGGCGACCGCGATGGGCCAGGGGCTCGACAAGATGGGCCAGGCCACCGAGCGCGCGGCCCAGCACGCCGGGGCCGACCTCGCCCGCGCCGGCCACAACGCCGACAGATCGCTCCACCAGGACGCCCAGCGGCTGAACGCGGGCGATCGCAACGAGACGAACGAGTAGCTCTCGCGCCCCGCCGCCTAGGGGCATAACCTCCCCACCATCCGTGTTCGGCAGTCCGCCAGGAATCACCGGTCCATGTTCAGCTTCATGTTCGCCACGGGGATCGAGAACAGCATCCCCACCATCCAGGGTGGCAAGCTACGCGTCGACGAGATGGAGAAGTGCGGCTTCTACAAGCACTGGAAGACCGACTTCGAGCTGGTGGAAGACCTGGGGATCCGCTTCCTGCGCTACGGTCCGCCGCTGCACACCGCTTTCCGGGGGCCGGGCAGATACGACTGGGACTTCACCGACCTGACCTTCGCCGAGCTGAGGCGGCGCGACATCGTCCCGATCGTCGACCTTTGCCATTTCGGCGTGCCCGACTGGATCGGAAACTTTCAGAACCCGGATTTTCCTGAGCTGTTCGAGGCCTATGCCCGGGCGTTCGCCGAGCGGTTCCCCTGGGTGCAGCTCTATACGCCGATAAATGAGATGTACATCTGCGCCACCTTCTCGGCCCGTTACGGCTGGTGGAACGAGCAGATGACCACCGATCAGGCCTTCGTCAACGCGCTGAAATACATCGTCAAGGCCAATGTCCTGGCGATGAAGGCGATCCTGGAGGTGCGCCCCGACGCCATCTTCGTGCAAAGCGAGTCTTCCGAATACTTCCATGCCGAGAATCCCGCCGCCATCGGCCCGGCGGAGATCATGAACTCGGAACGCTTCCTGTCGCTGGACCTGAACTATGGTCGCCGGGTGGATTCGGAGATGTACGAATTCCTGATGGACAACGGAATGTCCCGGGACGAGTACCACTTCTTCATGAACAATCACCTGAAGCAGCACTGCATCCTGGGCAACGACTACTACATTACCAATGAGCATCGGGTGTCGGCCGACGGCATGACCTACGGCTCGGGCGAGATCTTCGGCTACAACGAGATCACCCGGCAGTACTACGACCGCTACCGCCTGCCGGTGATGCACACCGAGACCAATATCGCCCAGGGCCCGAACGGGGACGAGGCGGTGAACTGGCTGCACAAGGAATGGGCCAACGTGCTGCGGGTGCGCAACAACGGCATCCCGATCCTGGGCTTCACTTGGTACTCCCTCACCGACCAGGTGGATTGGGACGTGGCGCTGCGCGAGGACAACGGGCGGGTCAATCCGCTGGGCCTGTACGACCTGGACCGCAAGATCCGGCCGGTGGGACAGGCCTTCAAGCAGCTGATCGCCGACTGGCGCGACGTCCTGCCCTTGCAGAGCGTGTGCCTGGTGGCGCCCATCGCCTCGCCCAGCGAACACGCGGAGCCGTGGGTCGAGGACATCCAGGCCCGCGCCCGGGAGCTCGGCGCCCGCATTCCCGCCCAGCCCACGAACGGAGGCGCGTCCTGATGAGCCTGAGCCCCTTTGGAAGCCTGCCCGACGGGCGCCAGGTGCAACGCATCAGCCTGGGACGCCCGGACCGGTTGCAGGTGGAGGTGCTGGACTACGGCGCCACGGTCCACCGCCTGTGCGCCCCGACCGCGAACGGCTGCGTGGAGACCGTTCCCGCCTATCCGGACTTGGCGGGCTATCTTGCCGGCAGGTCCTATCTGAACGCCGCGATCGGCCGCTACGCCAACCGCCTCGCCGGCGGGCGCTTCTCCATCGACGGCCAGCCCTACCAAGTGACGGTGAACGAGCGGGGCAACACCCTGCACGGGGGCAAGCTCGGCTTCGACAAGCACGTCTGGCGCATCGTCCACGCCGATCCGGAACGGGCGGTGCTGGCCTATAGCTCGGCCGATGGCGAGGAGGGCTTCCCCGGCAAGGTGGAGGTCGAGGCCAGCTTCACGCTGACCGGCCACGACGCCCTGACCATCGCCTACAAGGCCACGACCGATCGGCCGACGCCGGTCAACCTGACCCAGCACTTCTATTTCAACCTGTCGGGCCGCGCGGCCCTGCCGATCCTGGACCACCGGCTGCGGATGGCGAGCCAGGCGGTCACCGTGGTGCGCGACGACCTGATCCCGACCGGCGAGCTGCGGCCGGTGGCGGGCACGGCTTTCGACTTCCGCGAGATGAAGCCGGTCGGGCCGGTGGTCCATGCCGACGACCCCCAGATCCTGCTGGCCAAGGGCATAGACCATAACTGGGTGCTGGACCGGGGCGCGGGGCCGCAGGTCGAGCTGCATTCGCCCGAAAGCGGGCTGACGCTGGAGATCACCACCGACCAGCCGGGCATGCAGGTCTATTCCGGCCAGGGCATGAGCCATCCGTTCGTGAAGTACGGCGCGATCGCCTTCGAGCCGCAGGGCTTCCCCGACGCGCCCAACCACCCGAACTTCCCCGACACCATCCTGCGGCCGGGCCAGACCTACCGCCACACCAGCGTCTACCGCTTCAAAGCCTAGGAGCGCGCGCGTGCCCCGGCTGATGACCTACAACGTCCACGGCTGCGTGGGCGTGGACGGCAAGCTGGACGTGGACCGGATCGCCATGGTGATCGGACAGAGCCGGCCGGACGTGGTGGCCCTGCAGGAGCTGGATGTGGGCCGCGCCCGCAGCGGCCGGGTGGACCAGGCGCACGAGATCGCCTCGCGCCTGGGCATGCGCTTCCACTTCAACTCCGCCTTCCGGGTCGAGGAGGAGCAGTACGGCGACGCGGTCCTGACCACCCTGCCCGAGCGGCTGGTCAAGGTCGGACCGCTGCCGACCCTACTGCGGGCCCGGCTGGAGCGGCGCGGCGCCCTGTGGATCGCGGTGACCGTGGGCGGGGCGGAGCTGCAGGTGATCAACACCCACCTGGGTCTGGTGCCGATGGAGCAGCGGGTGCAGGTCGAGTGCCTGCTCGGCGAGGCGTGGCTGTCGCATCCCGAGCGGCGCGGGGCCACGGTGCTGCTGGGCGACTTCAACGCCACCTCGCGCTACGCCGCCTATCGCGCCCTGACCGGCCGGCTGCGCGACGTGCAGCGCGGCCCCGACGGCAAGCGGATCAGGCGGCAGCGTTCGGTGCGCACCTTCCCCTCGCGTGCGCCGCTGCTCAGGATCGACCACATGTTCGTCACCCCCGACGTGGAGGTGCTGAGCGTCCACGCCCCGGACGGTCCCCTGGCGCGGATGGCGTCGGACCACCTGCCGCTGGTGGTGGACGTGAAGCTGGCTCCGTGAACTTAGGGATCAGTCCCGCAGCAGTTCGTTGACGCTGGTCTTGGAGCGGGTCTGGGCGTCGACGCGCTTGACGATCACCGCGCAGTACAGACCCGGACCGCCGTTGGCGCCCGGCAGGGTCCCCGGCACCACCACCGAATAGGCCGGCACGCGGCCACGGAACACTTCGCCGGTCGCGCGGTCAACGATCTTGGTCGAGGCGCCCAGATAGACCCCCATCGACAGCACCGCGCCTTCCTCGACCACCACGCCCTCGGCCACTTCCGAGCGGGCACCGACGAAGCAGTTGTCCTCGATGATGGTGGGCGCGGCCTGCAGCGGCTCCAGCACGCCGCCGATCCCGACCCCGCCCGACAGGTGCACGTTGCGGCCGATCTGGGCGCAGGAGCCGACGGTGGCCCAGGTGTCGACCATGGTCCCCTCGCCGACATAGGCGCCGATATTGACGAAGGAGGGCATCAGCACCGCGTTGCGGGCCACGAAGGCGCCCCGGCGCACGATCGAGCCCGGCACGGCGCGGAAGCCCGCGGCGCGGAAGGCGGCCGCGTCCCAGCCGGTGAACTTGGAGGGGACCTTGTCCCACCA
>JBARAK010000519.1:0-5347 GCA_049791955.1 Caulobacteraceae bacterium | reverse complement strand
CTTCCCTCACGAGGCGCTTGAGGCGCTGAAGGCCGAACGGCTGCTGGGCGTGATGGTCCCCGCCGAGCTGGGCGGCGGCGGCGCGAGCGTCGGGCAGGTGCTGGACATCTGCTATGCGCTCGGCCGGGCCTGCTCTTCCACGGCGATGATCTTCGCCATGCATCAGATCAAGGCCGCCTGCCTGATCCGCCACGCCACCCACGAACCCTGGCACGCCGGTTTCCTGCGCAAGGTCGCCGCCGAGCAACTGCTGCTGGCCTCCTCGACCACCGAGGGCCAGGGCGGGGGCGACGTGCGCTCCAGCGCCGCCGCCGTGCAGTTCGACCAGGATGGCCGCATCCGCCTGGAGCGGGACGCCACGGTGATGTCCTACGGCGCCCAGGCCGACGCCATCGTCACCGTTGCCCGCCGCGACGAGGACGCCGCCGCATCGGACCAGGTGCTGGTGGTGTTCGAGAAGGCCGCCTACGCGCTCGACCCGACCCTGGCCTGGGAGACCCTGGGCATGCGGGGCACCTGCAGCGCCGGCTTCGCCCTCAAGGCCGAGGGCGTGGCCGCCCAGGTGCTGGCCGAGCCCTATGCCATCATCCACGCCCATACCATGACCCCCACCGCCCACCTGCTCTGGTCGGGGGTGTGGGCCGGGATCGCGGCGGCGGCGAGCGAGCGGGCGCAGCGGTTCCTGCGCAAGGCTGCGCGCAAGGCCAGCGGCCAGCTGCCGCCCGGCGCGCCCCACTACACCCGCGCCACCGCGGCGCTGCGCAGCCTGCAGGGCTTGATCCACGACGCCCTGGCCGACTACGAGGCGCGCGCCGGCGATCCCCAGGCCCTGACCCATGTCGACTTCCAGACCCGCATCACCCTGCTCAAGGTCGAGGTGTCGGAACTGGCGGTCTCGGCGGTGATGAGCGCCATGCGGGCCTGCGGCCTGTCGGGCTATCGCAACGACGGCGAGGCCAGCATCGGCCGGCTGCTACGCGACGTGCTCTCGGCCCCGATCATGATCAACAACGACCGCATCCTCGCCAACCTCGGGGCCTCGGCCCTGCTGAGCGATATCCCGCAATCGCTGGCGCCCGCGCCGGCCCGTTGAAACGCGCGATCCCGGAGACCCCGCGATGACCGTGATGCCTTCTCGTTTCGAGACCCATAACGACCGGCTGGACGCGGTAGCCGAGCACCTGTTCCGCCCGATGGGCATGGACGGGGTCTACGCCCGCACCGGGGCCTATGAAGAGGTGGTGGAGGCGCTGGGCCGCCTGATCACCCGTCAGCGCGATCCCCGCACCGAGGTGTTCCGCTTCCCGCCGGTGATGAGCCGGTCGCAGCTCGAGAAGTCGGGCTACCTCAACAGCTTCCCCAACCTGCTTGGCTGCGTCAGCTGCCTGCACGGGACCGAGCGCGAGATCCGCACCCTGGTCGACGAGCACGGGCCGACCGGCGAATGGGCCGATGCGCTGACGGCGGCGGACCTGATCTTGACCCCGGCGAGCTGCTATCCGGTCTATCCGATCGCCGCCCGGCGGGGCGTGGTGCCGGCCGGCGGCTATCTGTTCGACGTGGCCTGCGACTGCTTCCGGCGCGAGCCTTCGCGCGACCTGGACCGGCTGCAGTCCTTCCGCATGCGCGAGTATGTCTGTGTGGCCGAGCCCGACCGCATCCAGGCGTTCCGCGAACATTGGATCGAGCGCGCCAAGGGCCTGGCCGACACGCTGGGCCTGTCCTACCGGGTGGACGTGGCCAACGACCCGTTCTTCGGCCGCGCCGGCCAGATGATGGCGGCCAGCCAGAAGGCCCAGCAGCTCAAGTTCGAACTGCTGATCCCGGTGCTGTCCGAGGACAAGCCGACCGCCTGCATGAGCTTCAACTATCACCAGGACCATTTCGGCACGACCTGGGACCTGCGCGACGCCGCGGGCGATCCGAGCCACACCGGCTGCGTCGCCTTCGGCATGGACCGCCTGGCGGTGGCCCTGTTCGTCACCCACGGGGTGGAGGCGGCAGGCTGGCCGGCAGGGGTTCGCGAGGCGCTGGGACTGTAACTCCAGGCTTGGGATTGAACGCGAGCTCACGTCCTCTCAATTGAGGGAGCGCTCCTGTCCGTTGACGCCTATGCCATGACCGCGTCGCAAGGTCTGGTGGCGATATACAGGTGCAGGCCGGATGACGTCCGCCGCCTTCGCGTCTAGGCTTCGAGCGCAGAACGGAACCGACACTTGTCCGATCCCATCGCGGCCGATGTCGCCGCCATCCAGCGCATAGCCGCGGTTCCCACGATCCTGGAGGTCGTGTGCCGCACGACCGGCATGGGGTTCGCGGCGGTGGCGCGGGTGAGCGAGGATCGCTGGGTCGCCTGCAGCGTGCTGGACAGCATCCAGTTCGGCCTTGAGCCTGGCGGCGAGCTGAAGCTCGGGACCACCATCTGCGACGAGATCCGCGAGAGCCGGCAGGCGGTGGTCATCGACCACGTCGCCGAGGACGAGACCTGGTGTGGGCATCCGACCCCGGCGATGTACGGCTTCCAGAGCTACATCTCTATGCCGATCGTGCTGCCGGATGGGCGGTTCTTCGGCACGCTCTGCGCCATCGACCCCAGGCCGGCGCGTCTGAAGACGCCCGAGACGATCGGCATGTTCACCCTGTTCGCCGATTTGATCGCCTTCCACCTCGACGTCCACGAACGGCTGGCCGCCAGCGCCGCCAGCCTGCTGGATGAGCGACGCACCGCCGAGTTGCGCGAGCAGTTCATCGCGGTGCTCGGCCATGACCTGCGCAATCCCCTGGCCTCGATCGACGCGGGGGCGGCGATGCTGCTCAAGGTCCCGCTCGACGAGCGGGCGACGGGGATCGTCGAGAGGATGCAGGCCAGCGTGAGCCGGATGGCGGTGCTGATCGACAACGTGCTCGACTTCGCCCGCGGGCGTCTGGGCGGCGGCCTGCCGCTGAACCGGAGCGCCGAACGGTTGGAGCCGACCTTCCATCACGTCGTCGCCGAGCTGCAGGCCAGCCACCCGGCCCGGCGGATCGAGGCGGACTTTGCCCTGGACCGGCCGGTGGATTGCGATCGCGGCCGCCTGTCCCAGCTGCTGTCGAACCTGATCGCCAATGCGCTGGTCCACGGTGCGGCGGATACCCCGGTGCGGGTGCGCGCCGAGGTGATGAGGGGCGTGCTCGAACTCTCGGTCAGCAACAGTGGCGACGTCATACCCTCGGCCACGCTGGCCAAGCTGTTCCAACCGTTCGAGCGGGGCGCGGTTCGTCCCAACCAGCAGGGCCTGGGGCTGGGGCTCTACATCGCCTCCGAGATCGCCCGCGCCCACGGCGGCGCCCTGAGCGTGGAGTCATCGGCCGGACGGACCTGCTTCACGTTCCGGATGCCGGCGAGCTAGGCTTTCAGGCAGAGTTGCCCGCGTCCACCGTCAGCACCGCGCCCGTGATGTTCTTGGCCGCGTCGCTCACCAGGTAAGCGACGGCGGCGGCTACGTCATCGACCTCGGCCAGGCGGCGCAGCGCGCTGCGGCCGGCGATGCGCGCGCGGGCGTCGGGCTCAAGGTCGGAGGTCAGCTCGGTGTCGATGAAGCCCGGCGCCACCGCGTTCACCGTGACGCCCGCCCGGCCGACCTCGCGCGCCAGCGACTTGGTGAAACCCACCAGCGACGCCTTCGTGGCTCCATAGACCGACAGCCCGCTGTAGCCGGTGGAGGCGATGATCGAGGCCATGTTGACGATGCGGCCCCGGCTCCTGGCCATCATGCTCCCGACCAGGAAGCGGGTCAGCACGATCGGCGAGGTGGTGTTGAGGCGGATCAGGCCTTCGATGTCGGAGGGCCGCATGTTGGCCAGCACGCCGGCCGTGCCGACCCCTGCGTTGTTGACCAGGCCGAAGGGCGCGCCGTGCTCGGCCTTGATGTGCTTGGCCAGCTCGCCCAGCGTCCCGATATCGGACAGGTCCCAGGCGGTGAAATGGATCTCGCCGGTTCCCGCCTTGGCGCTGTCGGCCTGGGCGGCGCGCAGGGCGTCGCTTGGCGAACGGGCCACGGCTATGACCCGATAGCCCTGGGCGGCGAGGGTCTTAGCCACGCCCAATCCCAGTCCGCGGCTGCCGCCGGTGACGATCACGCTATCCATGGCGTCGCTCCAGCTTGCCGCCGGCCGTGATCGCCAGCCCTTCCACGAACCGGAGCGAGGCCGGGACCTTCACCGAAGGCAGGGCGGCGCGGCAGGCGTCCAGGATCGCGGTTCGCAGAGAGGCTTCGGCTTCCGGCCCATCGAGGGGAGCCTGGGGCGCCACCTCGGCCGCGACCAGGGCGCCGGCTATGGGGCTGCGGCGGCCGAAGACCCGGCTCATGCGTACGCCGGGCTGGCGGTTGATCACCGCCTCGACCTCTTCGGGATGCACCTTGAGGCCGCCGACATTGATGATCCCCTCGCGGCGGCCGACGAAATGGAAGCGGTCGCCGCGGTGCTCGACCATGTCCTGGGTGTCGACGAAGCCGTCCGCGTCGGCCAGCGCCCTCGGCGCGGTCCCGACGTAGCCGGCGGCGGCGCGTGGCGAGCGGATGCGCAGGGAGCCGTCCTCCACCTTCATCCGCACCTCGCCCTCGCGTTCCAGGAACGCGGCGGGAAAGCCCGCCAGGCCGTCGGTGACCTCGAAGCCCACGCCCGCCTCGGTCGAGGCGTAGGCGTGGCCGACCGGGACCCCCGGGAAGGCGGCCCTCAGGCTGTCCAGCACGGCCTGGTCCGCGATCTCGCCCGACAGGCGCACGTAGCGTGGCGCGATCCGGTCCAGGGCGGGACTCATCAGGGCGCGGCGCCAGTGCGAGGGCGTGCCCGAGATGTGGGTGACGCCGGCCTGGCCAGCGCGGGCGAGGAACCCGGCGACCGGCTCGTCTGCATCGGACAGCACCATGCCCGCGTCGCCGGTCAGGGCCCGCAGCAGCATCTGCAGTCCGCCATAGCGGCGGATGTCATAGAAGGTGGACCAGACCATCGCCTCGCCCGAAACGGCCTGGGGCCGGATCGCGCCAGTAAGGCCGGCGAGGCTATGGGCGACCATCTTGGGCCGTCCCGTCGTGCCGGAGGTGAACATCACCCATTCGGTTGGATGGTTTCTGTCCTGAATCGGGACAGCCTGCGGGCGCTCCATGGCCGCACGGGCGACATGGGTGGGCAGGCTGGTGGGGATTTCGCCATCGTGGAGCAGCGCCTCGACCCCCGCTTCGGCGCAGATGTCGGGCAAATGAGCGGTGTCGAGGTCCGGCGGGCACAGCACCAGCCGCCGCGCCAGGCCGTCCAGCTCGACCAGCGCCAGGGCGGCGGAAAGCTGGCCGCGGGTGCGCACCAGCAC
>JBARAK010000518.1:0-5218 GCA_049791955.1 Caulobacteraceae bacterium | reverse complement strand
GTGCTGTCCCGATCGCAGCCGGCGGCCGTCCTGGCGGCCGCGCACATGCCCGGCGGCGGCCGCAAGGCCCGGCTGCTGCGCGAAGGGCTGGTGGCGTTCCAGTTCGCCGTCGCCACCACCTTGATCGCCGGGGCGGGGGTCGTCGTGGCCCAGACCAGCTATCTGCGCCGAGCCGACATCGGCTTCAAACGGGACGGGCTGATCGTGGTCAGGTCCATAGACGACAAGGCCCTGACCGACGCCCAGCGCGTCGATCTGATCGCGCGTTGGAAAGCGCTGCCCGGCGTGGTCGACGCGGCGCTCAGCACGGCGGCGCCCGGGGAGGACGAAGACATCGACGCGACGGAAGTGTGGAGGTCTGGAGCGGCCGGCCCCGGACGCAACGTCAACTATGTCGACGCCAGTTCTGGCTTCCTGCACACCTATGGCGCCCGGCTGATCGCCGGTCGCGGGCCGGATCCCGCCTCGCCGGGAGTGGCCGCGCCGCCGTCCCCCGTCGGGGTCCTGAACGCCGGCGCCGTGAGTCGCCTGGGTTTCACGGACGCCCATGCCGCGATCGGCCAGGCGTTACATCTGAATTCCGAGCGCAGCCAGCCGCTCACCATCGTCGGCGTGGTGGACGACATCCGTTTCCACTCCCCCCGCGCGCCCGTACCCCCGACCCTCTATCGCCTGACCTCCGGACCTATCCGCAATCCGTCGGCCGCCGTGCGCTATGGAGGACAGGACGCCCGCGTCGTCCTTGGGGAGATGGCGCAGGTCTGGCGGCAGGTCGCCCCCACGGTTCCGTTCCGGGCGCGGACCGGCAAGGACAGCCTGCAGGATCTTTACCGTTCCGACGACCAGCACGACCGGCTTTTCGTGATGGGGGCCATCCTGACCGTATGGATCGGCTGCCTGGGCCTCTATGGCCTGGCGTCCTTCACGATCACGCAGCGGGCGAGGGAAATCGGCATCCGCAAGGCGCTCGGCGCCTCGACGGCCGATATCCTGGGGCTGGTCATCGCCCAGTTCCTCAGGCCGGTGCTCCTGGCCAATCTGATCGCATGGCCTCTGGCATGGCTGGCGATGCGCAGCTGGCTATCCGGCTTCGACGAGAGGATCGCCTTGAGCCCGGCCTATCTCCTGATGGCGACGGTCCTGACCCTTGCCGTCGCTCTCGCCGCCGTGGTGAGCCAGGCCTACAGGGTGGCCCGCGCCAATCCGGCCAAGACGTTGAGATACGAATAGGCGGCCCGGTGACGGGGAAACGCCGCCGTCCCCGCGATCAATGGGGACCTGACGCCGGGGACGTGGCCGCCGTGGTGTGATGCCGCTTCTTGGCGGACATCGACTTCCGGGGCGCGTCGCCCGTGGTCGGGCCGGCCCTTTCGGTCGGCCCCACCGTACCGCTGGTCCCCTTCGGGCCGCCGGTATTCACCGTGGTGTCCCGATCGTTGGGATTGCTCTGGGCCATCGCGACGCCGCAGGCGAGCAATGCCGCCACTATCGCGATGGACGTAGAGTGGGCCAATTTCATGGGCGGACTCCGCAAGTTGAATCACGCCCGACCAACCGCGGACGCCGGCGAACGTTCCTCTGCCGGAGGCGCGTCCCGCCCTCACCCCTCTTCGGCCGGCGGCTCCTCCCCCTTCAGGATCAGGAAGGCCTCGTGGAACCGCTTGAGCGCGCCGACCGACGACTGGACCCGCGCCCCGGCCGCCGCAGGGTCGCCCTGGGTTGCGTTGATCACCGCCAGGTTGGTGCTGGCGACCGCGTCGGCGAGCGCCTGCAGGCAGGCCTTGAGGGCGACGAAGTCTTCCGCTTCGCCACCTTCCGCAGGCTCGTCGTCATCGGGATCCAGGAAGTCGGATAGGTCCACCATTGCGTATCTCCAGGGCGAGCCGGCGCCATCGCGGCTCACCGCCTTACCTGTCTGCCTAGAGCTTCACAGCCGCAACCGGCTACCCCTTTGCGCCGATCAAGCTCCAGCCGGCCCGCGGACGCCTTCTGCGTGCGCCGTCCATCAAGGGCTCATCAAAACTGATTAGGACGACACGACCTTAGCTTGAGTTTAACGCTTAGCTAAACGCCCGCGCGCACCACCCCTAAGATAGAGTTCAAGTCGCGGACTCGCCCCCCAGGCGATTTATCGTCCGGCATGCTGCATACGCGGCTCCATCTACTCACCAAAGGTGGTCCTTTTGACCCGATCGGCACGCGTTGCGAGAGTGGAAGCGTGCGACACAGCGCTCATTCTCCAGAAACCTTTGGTTAAGGTTAATAAAGCGTGTATATTGTCCAGATACCCCACTGGGTTAAGGGTTGGAGGATCATCGATGGACCGTGAATTCGTCGCTCAGCGCATGCGCAACCGTCTTCAGGAGCTGGAAGTCCTGCAACAGCAGGTCATCTCCGAGACCAGCGCTTTCCTCGCCGAGCTGCCGGCCTACCGTAAGGAACTCGGCCTGTCCGCAGTTGTCGGCATGGAAGAAGAAATGGCGCTGACCCGTGCGATCGCCGGCGCCGCCGTCCTTCGCCAGGAAACCGCCATCGCCCACAAGGGTTTCGAGAAGCTCGCCAAGGCGCTCAGCCTCCGCACCCGCGGCGACCTCCAGAAGCCGGACCAACAGGCCCGCGCTCCCGAACACCTGACCGTGGCGCGCTCCGCTTAATAGAACGCAAGGGTTCCGGCGTTAGATTCCAGACGCCGGAACCGTCGCACCAACTTGAGTGCGCTCCGGGAGAGAGGGCGCGATGACGGTCGGATGGGGACTCTACTGGGCGGGTCTTGCCGGCTATGTCATCGTAACCCCTTACGCCTTCTGGAAGGGGAGCTATCTCGCGCGGCTTGGCTTTTCAGCCTACCTGGCCGGCTTGCTGCTCCAATATCTGGCGCATCTGCTCCTTAAACTGGACCAT
Source organism: Caulobacteraceae bacterium (assembly GCA_049791955.1). Classification (GTDB taxonomy): domain Bacteria; phylum Pseudomonadota; class Alphaproteobacteria; order Caulobacterales; family Caulobacteraceae; genus CAHJWH01. The sequence continues at coordinate 2,317 of JBARAK010000518.1, read as the reverse complement.
CACGTCGCTGATTCGGTGATCAGCTTCTGCATGTGCCTGATGTGGCTCGCCGCGGCGATGCGGTGGCCCCGGTACTGGCTCTGCGGCGCCCTCAGCCTGGAGGCCGCGCAACTGTTCCTCTACAGCTCCTGGCTCAGCGACGACGGGATGATCAAGGGGATCTTCGCGAACGCGTCGAACATCCTGGCGCTGCTGTGGCTGCTGAACTTCGCCACGGCGGTATGGTACGAGCAACGCTCGGCCCGGCGGACGCCCCACCCGCAGCCCAAGCCGATCGCCGGCTGAGCTGGGTCTTAAAGACTGGGCAAGACAACCGGCTAATCGAGGATCGTATAGGTCGCCACGCTCATCGTGGCCCGCCTGGCGCCCGAGTTCAGCAGGAACCACTTCGCCACCCTGACGAAGTCCTCCTCCGTCGCGGCCCCCTTCAGCGGGTAGCCGCCGCTGATGTCGATGGGGAAGCGGCCGATCTCCCGGCCCTCCGATCGCACGACCACCGTCCGGAGCATCGGGTCCACCACCTCCATGGCGAGGAAGCTAAGATAGCTTGAGATCGTTCCAGTACGACTAGGTCACATCCTTCAGTCGAGCGAAATTGACCTTCGGAATCGTGGCCGCAAACCCGCCGGTCGCCTTGGCCTTGTCCCGGGCGGTCTCCGCCCAGGCGGCGATGAAGTCTTCGATGCGCCCAGCGGGTGGAAGCAATGGGACCACGCTCAGGCCGGACCTGGTCCTGGCCTCGCCAAGGCGCGTCCAGAGCGCCGCATCCTCGCCGCGATAGATCTCCTGCGCCGCCGAAGCGTCGCCCGCAGGACGCGTCCCCGGGGCCGCAAGCGCGCCCATCAATCGAAGCAATTCCGGATCGGCGATATGGAGTGAAACCCCGACGCCCGCCTCGCCGCTCTTGGCGAGGCTGCGGAGCAGCGCCTCGACCGCCAGCATCGCCGTCCGGGGGCCCGCGACGCGGCGCTCGCCGCCGACCGCCCCAGAGAAGGCGCCACCGCCCGTCGTCACATAGGCCCACCCTCCGCACCGGAACGCCGAATGATGCGAGATGGCCAGCCACGCCTTTGTCTTGGTCATCCCGCCGGTTTAGCCTGAACCGGACCCCGGGTCTGCCCGGCCCCCGGGGCGGGAGGGTCCGACGGCGCTTCCGGGCCGCCCAGCAGCACGCCATTGGCCGTCTTGCCGTACATCGAATAGGTCGGATCGTGGAACTTGCGGCGGGTCCCGGCCAGGTCCCCGGTGAAGCGGGGGTCCTGGGGACGGGGCTGGCTATCGACGAAGGTCGCCACGTCCCAGGCCTGCTGATCGGTCAGGGAGCCGCCCTTGCCGAGCGGCATGTTGGCCTTGATGAAGCCGGCCGCGTTGTTGATCTGGGCCATGCCGGCCCCCCAGTTGTAGGACCTGGGTCCCCACAACGGCGGGAACACCACCTGGCCGCGCGCGGCCTGGCCGGCGCCGTCGAAGCCGTGGCACAGGGCGCAGTTGGCGGTGTAGATGTCCTGTCCGCGCGAATAGTCCAGGGACGCGGACTTGGGCAGCTTCGGGAACCCGGCCCCGGGCAGCTTGACGCCGGTCGGCGCGCCCTTGGCCAGGAAGTAGGCGTAGCTCTCCAGCGCCACCAGCACCGGGTCGCCCAGCGGCGGCGCCTTGCCATTCTCGCTGAACCGGAAGCAGCCCTGCAGCCGCTCGGCGAAGGTGTTCACATGGCCGTTCTTGGCCCGGTACTGCGGATAGGCCACGTAGGCCCCCCACAGGGGGGCGGAGTCCGCCACCCGTCCCTCGCCCAGGTGGCAGTTGGAGCACTTCAGGTCGTTGCCGACGAAGGCATGGGCGTAGCGGCCCGGGTCGTCGAAGATCGCGCGGCCGAGCGCCACCTGGCGGCCGAAATCCGACTTCGGGATCGCGCTTTCCGGCGGCGGCGCGAACACCTTGGCCCTGGCCGGCGGCGGCGTCAGGCGGCTGAGACCGTAGCCGGCGGCGAAGGTGAGCACGCCCACCCCGACCACCGCGGCGATGGCGAGGCCAAGTTCAGTCGGGTTTCGCTTCATCGACGGGCTCCCGGCGCGGAGCCACCGGTCCCGGGCGGTCTGGGCGCGAGGCTGGCGTAGTAGGCGGCGACCGCCCGGATCTCACCCGGCGAGAGGCGGCTCGATATGCCGCGCATCAGGCCCAGCGGATCGTCGCGCCGCTCGTTCTGGCGGAAGCGCAGCAGCTGGCGCTCCAGGTAATCCGCCCTCTGGCCGGCCAGGGGCGGAGACAGCGAATTGACCCCCAGCCCATCCGCCCCATGGCACGATGCGCACGGTGGGAC
>JBARAK010000517.1:0-1662 GCA_049791955.1 Caulobacteraceae bacterium | reverse complement strand
TGATCGGCTGGTTCGGCACCGCCATGCTCTGCTACGTCACGCCCAAGGAGCACCTGGGCCTGCCGGACAAGCAGGACGTGAAGGACGGGGTGATCGCCTACAAGATCGCCGCCCACGCCGCCGACCTCGCCAAGGGCCACCCCGCCGCCCGCGCCTGGGACGACGCCCTGTCGCGCGCCCGCTTCGAGTTCCGCTGGGAGGACCAGTTCAACCTCGGCCTCGATCCGGAGACCGCGCGCCAGTTCCACGACGAGACCCTGCCCAAGGAAGCGCACAAGACCGCGCACTTCTGCTCCATGTGCGGGCCGAAGTTCTGCTCCATGCGCATCTCGCAGGAGATCCGCGACACCGCCCGCGGGCAGAACGACGTCGCCGAAGCCGGCATGGCCGAGATGAGCGAGAAGTTCCGCGAGCTGGGCTCGGAGATCTACCAGCCGATCTGACGATCTCCCGCGGGGAAGGGGTTACAGCGTCCTGACCTCTTCCCCCGCCACCTCCACCGGCCAGGGCCGCAGGCTGCGGCCGGCGCACGGGCCGCCGACGCACAGGCCGTCGGCCGGCTGGAACAGGGCGCCGTGGGTCGAGCACATGATGTAGTCGCCCCTGCGGGTCAGGTAGCCTGTGGCGGTCAGGGCCAGCGGCAGGCCGACATGCGGACAGGAATCGACATAGCCCCTGACCGCCTCGCCCTGACGCACGACGAAGCCGGCGAAGCGGTCGTCGCCCTCGCCGAACACGAAGCCGAGCGCGCCCGGATCCCCGATCTTATCCAGGCGGCAGAGCAGATGGCCGGGTTCGGGCCGGGCGCTCACGGCAATAAGCTCACGCCGATATCCTCACGCCAGGGCGCCGGCCGTCACCCGCCACGGCCGAAGCTCGGTCGAGGCGAACAGCCCGGCCTTGGCGTAGGGATCGGCCGCCTGGATGGCTTCGGCCGCCGCGCGGTCCTCCACCTCGATGACCAGCAGCGAGCCCACCGAGCCGCCCGCCTCGTCCATGAACGGACCGCCGACCTTCACCTTGTCGCCATAGGATTCCAGGAAGGCTAGATGCTCGGAGCGGACGGCGGCGCGCAGCTCGGCCCCGCCTGCCTTGTCCAGACCGATCAATACGAACAGCGCCATGGATATCCTCTCAGCCTTCCGTCCTAAGGGGGCGGGATAGCAGGCCGTCGATGGCCGCCTCCACGCTTGTTTCGCCGGCCACCACCGCAGCGACCGCCTCGCAGATCGGCGTCTCCACGCCGAGCCGCGCCGCCAGGGCCCGCACCGCCGGCGCCGAGGCCAGACCTTCAGCCACCGAACGCTTGCCGGCCAGGGCCTGCTCCAGGGTTTCGCCACGCCCGAGCGCCACGCCCAGGCTCATGTTGCGCGACTGCGAGCTGGAGCAGGTCAGCACCAGGTCGCCCAGCCCGCATAGTCCGGCCAGGGTCTCCGCCCGGGCGCCGAGCGCCACGCCCAGCCGGGTCATCTCCGCGAAGCCGCGCGTGATCAGGCCCGCATGGGCGCTGCGGCCAAGACCGCGTCCCTCGACCACGCCGCAGGCCAGCGCCAGCACGTTCTTCACCGCCCCCCCGGCCTCGGCCCCGATCAGGTCGTCGGACAGGTAGGGACGAAAGACGGGGGTCGCCAAAGTGTGCGCCAACACCTCGCCGAGCACGGG
>JBARAK010000516.1:0-6987 GCA_049791955.1 Caulobacteraceae bacterium | reverse complement strand
CAGGTCCTGGGCGCCTGACGCCAAGTTGGGGACAGGCGCTAGACGGTGATCGGCTGGCTGGCCCGCCAGCCCTGGAGCGACGGCCGCGTCGGCATGTTCAGCGGCAGCTACAACGCCTCCACCCAGTGGGGCGCGGTCAAGCACCGGCCCAGGGCGCTGAAGGCCATCGCCACCAACGCCAGCAACGCGCCGGGCATCGACACCCCGATGCAGGGCGGGGTGTTCCAGAGCTTCATCTATCCCTGGCCGTTCTACACCACCGACACCAAGGGCCTGGACGACGCGACCTATGGCGACACCGCCCGGTGGGAGGCGCTCCAGCGCAGGTGGTACGCCAGCGGCCGGCCCTATCGCGACCTGGACCGGATCGACGGCAAGCCTAACCCGGTGTTCGACACCTGGCTGGACCACCCCGGCTACGACGCCTGGTGGCGGCGCTTCCTGCCCTATGGGCGCGAGTTCGCCCGGGTGGACATCCCGGTGTTCGTCGAGACCGGCTACTACGACGGCGGCATGGTCGGGGCGCTCTACTACCTGCAGCAGCACGATCGCTATCGCCCCTCGGCCGATCACCGCCTGCTGGTCGGGCCCTATCACCACACCGCCATGCAGACCGGCGTCCTGCCGAGCGTGGAGGGCTACGACATCGACCGCGCCGCCCAGATCGATCTGCAGGCGGTGCGCCTGCAATGGTTCGACCACGTCTTCCACGGCGCGCCGCTGCCCGGGATCCTGAGCGACCGGATCAACTTCGAGGTGATGGGCGCGAACAAATGGCGCCACGTCTCCAGCCTGGAGGCCATGGCCGACAGCCGCCTGCGCCTGTTCCTGACCGGCGGCCACGAGGGCGATCGCCTGCGCTTCAGCCAGGCGGCTCCAGACCTCAGCGCCGCCCCCGGCCCCGAGCTGCGCGTGGACTTCGCCGACCGCAGCGACGTGGACTATTCGCCCCCGGCGGACGGGCTGGACACCCGCAACGCCCTGGTCTTCGCCACCGCGCCCCTGACCGCCCCGATGGAGGTCGACGGCCTGTTCCGGGGCCGGTTCGAGATCGTGACCAACAAGCGGGACTTCGACCTCTCGGTCGGCTTCTTCGAGCAGCGCGCCGACGGCCGCATCCTGCCCCTGGCGTCCTACCTGGGGCGGGCAAGCTACATGGCCGACCGCAGCCGCCGCCAGCTGCTGCAACCCGGCCGGCCCCGGACCCTGGCCTTCGAAAGCCAGACCCTCACCGCCCGCCAGCTCGCCCCCGGCAGCCGCATCCTCGCCGTCGTCGGCGTCCCCAAGCGCCCGGACACCCAGATCAACTATGGAACCGGCCGCGACGTCAGCGGAGAATCCATCGCCGACGCCGGCAAGCCGCTGAGCATCCGGTGGGAGGCGGGGAGCTATCTGGAGCTGGGCGTGCGGAAGGGAGGGTAGGGGCTCCTGTCGCCCGTCAGGTCGGCGGTGTCAGCCGCCGGTCTCGTCCACGACGATGGCGACGGTCTTGCCCCGGGACAGCGGGTCCCAGCCCGCCTCGATGGCGGACGCGATGGCCTTCGCCACCACCTGGGTCGGGATCTGCGGGGGCTGGATCAGCGGGGTTCCCCGCCGGGGAGGCGGCGCCGGGGGAAACTCCAGCACGGCTTCGCGCTGGCCTTCCTGGTGACGGACGGCGATCGCCATGCCGCGCCACCCCGCGGTGTCGGTGGACCACTGGGGCTGCCGTTGGATGCGCCAGACATAGGGCGCCCCATCGACTTCGATCTCGACCTCGGGGTTTCGCTTCTTTTGCGCCATGCGGGAGAATTATCCCGGCAGCCGTCCGCAGGCCATCCCGGCGCGTCCTGAAAAAGCGCTGGCATGGAGCCGGAATGCACGCTTAGCTCGAAAGGTTCGCCGCCGGAGGGGTCATCCTTGCTTCTACGCGTAGACGACCCCGGCGCGCGGCGCGGCGCGCCTTGGGGGTGGCTGGTGATCGTCGGCCTGCTGGCCGCCTGCATCGCCCTCGACCTCAGGCCGTCGCCTGACGGCTGGATCGATGGGCGCTGGATCGGGACGCTCGGCCTGACCCAGCTCCGCCCGAGCGTGGGGCGGTCGATCACGGCGCCGATCGCCGTGCCCATGGAGACCACCGACGGCTTCATGAACCGGCACGGCGGGCATGGCGTGGTCAGGTTCCCGGGAAGCGACAAGGCCTACGTGTTCAAGCTGTTCGAGCTCGAACTCGAACAGGACGTCATGAAGCCGGACCGCCCGTTGGTGCGCGCCGGCCGCAACGGCTACGTGCTCAAGGGCGATGGGGACATGGACGTGGACCCGCCCGGACTGGAGGGGCTGTCCAGCAGCCTCGGTTCGCTTGAGGGCCACGTCGCGCCGGGGGTCATCCACCTGCGCAATTGCGCCGGCTACGATGCCGCCCACTGCGGGGACGCCTATGGCGTGACCATCGACCTGAAGCCGGAGCCTCCGGCCAGCGCCCTGGCCAAGATCGGCCACGCGCTGGGGACGGCATGGCGCTTCGCCGTCCCGTTCGTCTGGCTGCTGCCCATGTTCATCGTCTTCTACCGCAAGCGCTACCAGCCCTGGAGCGGGGTCTGGGCGGTGAGCGGGTTCACGCTGGTCGCCGGCCTGACCTTCGGCATCACCTGGCTGATCGCCCTGCCGATGGCGTTCGGTCTCACGACGCGGAAGCCTAAGAACCGCCGGTGATCCGACAGGCGCCCGACGAACGCTCTCGACCCGTTACAGACCCTCACCAAAATGACCCGTCATCCCGGATCTCCGGTCGCTTGGCGCCCTGCGTCTGGGATGACGGCGCTTTGGGTCAACGTCAGTCCCAGCGCCCCGCGACTACGTCGGGGGAGACCTTGATCTGTTCTCAGACCCGAAAGCTGCGCCGCTTCCCCAGCTTATGGAGGTAATATAGGCCGTTCCAAGAGTCGTCTGGGCAAGATTGAGGTGGTAGTTCAACATGCCGGTTTCCACGCTTACCGCGAACTTTGTTCCGATGTGAACACTAAACCCCTCTTCGCCCTCCTCTATCTGGTGCGCCCCCTCTCGGACCGTAACCTGTCGGCCTTTCGGGGCGATTGCAGCGTCAAGCATTCCTTTCGCCTGAGGGGTGTTGAATCCCCCAAACTGCGCCGCTTCTCTGATAATCTCCCTGACGGAATCTTCGTCCGGAGTCAGCATGCCCTTGACGGGGGCGTCGGCTGCGGTCGCAAACTTGCCAGACGCCACATTCCAGTTCTTTCTCCAATCGAGTGGCATGAATTCTCCTGGCGCCCTGGCGTAATGCTTCTTATGCCAGTTTTATATTTCTATTGGCCTAGCATTTGAGGCATTTCATCCTCATGCTTACCCTGCCCCGGGACGTTCGCAACGCGAAAGGTGTTTCGATTGAAACCCGCAAAAAGGCGGCGAGGCGCGCCCCTACGCCCTACGCCTGTCCGAGCGCTTCCAGCACGGCGCGCGATGGGGCGAAGAAGGTCGCGCCGGTGTGGGCGGTGGAGAAGTCGAGCAGGCGGTCGTAGGCGCCCGGCGGCTCGCCGATGAACATCCGCTGCAACATCTTCTCGATCACCCAGAGATGGCGCGAATAGCCGATGAAGTAGGTGCCGAATTCCTTCTGGCCCGGGCGGCCGAACGGCATGTTGTCCCGCAGGATGTCGTGCTCGTTCCCATCGGCGTCGACGATGGTGGCCAGCGACTTGTGCGACTTGCGCGGGGCGTCGTCGTCGTCGATCTCGATATTGTCGATCTTGGTCCGGCCGATGATCGCTTCCTGGACATGGGCCGGGGTCTTGGCCCAGGCGTCCAGGTCGTGCAGGTACTTCTGCACCACGATATAGCTGCCGCCGGCGAAGTCCCTGTCCTCATCGCCGACCAGCGCTGAATCGGGCAGGTCCAGGCCGTTGGGGTTGGCCGTGCCGTCGACAAAGCCAAGCAGGTCGCGCGCGTCGAAGTAGCGGAAACCCGAGACCTCGTCGACGACGCTCACCGCATCGCCAAGACTATCCAGTAGGATGCGCTCGAATTCAAAGCACATGTCCACGCGTTCGGATCGGATATGGAACAGCACATCGCCCGGCGTCGACGGCGCGGTGTGGGCGGGGCCCCGGATCGCCGCGAACGGCTTCAGTTCCTGCGGCCGCCCGTCCGGATGCAGGCGGTCCCAAAGCGCGCAGCCGATCCCGGCGACGCACGACAGCCGGCCGCCGAGATCGCGGAACCCGACCGTCTTGACCAGGTCGTCGAGCCCGCCGAGCGCGTCCGCGACCTTGGCCAGCGCGGCAGGGTCGCTCCCGACCGTGACCACCAGGAACACCGCGGCCCGCGACAGCGGCGCATCGATGCTCTGCGCATTGATCGGAACCCTGTCCCAGCTCTTCTCCGACATCACAGATGCTCCGTTCCGGGGGGACTTAGCAGCGGCGTCGGAAACAGGCGAGGCCGATGGGCGCCGCTGCATATTTCATGTTGCCAGGTCGTCGAAAGATAACGCTATCATATCGCGCAGGCGAGGTAGGCGAGGCGATTTCCAGGGGCGGGGGCGACCGGCGACGGGCGTCGGCCGAACACCGCGGAAGCCCTCCCATTTGGATGAGGCTAGAGTGCGTATCCGGGCTCTTTTGGTCATCGCGTTCGCAGTCCTCACGGGCGGCTCCGCCCCGCCGCCGCCCCCGTTCCCGCACTGGGTGGCGACCTGGGCCAGCGCGCAGTGGGCGCTGCTGCCGCGCGACGTGCCGCCGCCCGCGGATATGGAGGACGTGACGCTTCGCCAGATCGTGCGCCTGTCGATCGGCGGGGAGCGCTTTCGCTTCCGCCTGTCCAATGCATTCGGCGCGGCGCCGCTGGTGATCGACGCCATCCACGTCGCCCGCTCGGCCGGTCCGGGGTCGCCAAGACTGGCCGCCGGCAGCGACCGGGTCGTCACGTTCAATGGCCGGACCGCCGTCATGATCCCCGCCGGAGCGGACTATCTTTCGGATGTGGTCGATTTACCTGCGCCGGCGCTTTCAAGTCTGGCGATCAGCTTGCATCTTCCTCACCGGCCCGACCAGCAGACCGGCCATGCCGACTCGCGCACGACCACCTATCTCGTCCATGGCGACCGCACCGCGGCGCGCGACCTGCCTGGCGCCGGATCGGTGACCCACTGGTACAACCTGTCCGAGGTCGACGTTCAGGGGCAGGCGCACGCCAAGGCGATCATCGCGTTCGGCGATTCGATCACCGATGGCGTCACGGCGACCCTGGATGGGGCTGACCGCTGGCCCGACGTCCTGGCCGGGCGGCTGCAGGCGGCCCCGGGATCGCGCCTGGTCGCGGTCATCAACCAGGGCTTTGGCGGCAACCATCTTCTGACCGACGGTCTCGGCGTGAACGCGCTGGCCAGGTTCGACCGGGACGTGCTCTCGCCGCCCGGCGTCGAAGCGGTCATCCTGCTTGAGGGGATCAACGATCTCGGCAAGCTCACCTTCGACCATCCCGTCAGCGCGGACGAACACAAGGCGTTCGTCGAACAGGTCCTGGGCGCGTACCGGCAAATGATCGAGCGGGCCCATGCCCACGGCATACGCATGATCGGCGCAACCATCACGCCTTACGGCGGAGACCATTACTACCACCCCGACGCCCCGGACGAGCAGGACCGCCAGACCATCAACCAGTGGATTCGCGCTCCGGGCCATTTCGATGGCGTGGTCGACTTCGACCTGGCCGTGCGCGACCCGGATAATCCCACCCATCTGCTGGCCGCCTACGACAGCGGCGATCATCTTCACCCGTCCGTGGCGGGCTTCAAGGCGATGGGAGACGCCATTCCTCTGTCGCTGGTGGGTCGTTAGGGCATAATGGGCAAACGATAGTGACAAAGCGAAGCCAGTTCCGCTCGGAGCCCTGCAGCAGCTTAACGCCCTGTGGGGTAAGAAGGGCCTGTCGCTCGCGGTATATTCGTCCGAGCCGCCCATCAAGAGCGGAGAGGGCAGGGTCGCCGCATATCAGGTGCTCTCGCGACGAGGTCGCGTGCGTGCAGTCGAAGCTGGCGACTGTGGGGCCTGCATCATTGCCTGCCGCGCCGGCTGGTGGTTCCGCGGCTTGAGCGCCTGCCGACAGGATAAGGGCTGCGATCCCCCCACTTAGTCCTCGCCTGAAGATCGCCAAGCTCATCGCCCCCTCGGTTACCCGGTAGTTTGGCGTGGGGAGAGACGGCCGCGCAAGGGCGGCTTCCCACCTATCTCAATCCTTGAGAGTGTTCGCTGCCGGGTGAGGGGGCTGATGGCGCTCGCGGCGGGCCGATCAGCTCAAGGGCGCGCCAAGCGAGGGCAGCAGCACCGAGGGGAGCCGGCTTTCGGGGTGGGCGCGCAGCAATTGATAGGCGATGCTGCCGTGGCCTGAGATCAGGCTCGGCACCAGGATGTCGAGGAAGCCGCAATGGGGCCCCCGGTCCTCGATGTCGGTCAGGATGCCGCTGAGGACATCCTCCAGGGCGATGGCCGGCGGGAGCGCACCGAGCGCCGCCGCCCGCTGGAGCACCTCGTAGGAGCCGAGGCGGCCGTGGCACCCGCAATGATTGTCATGCCGGTCCCGGTCCAGGATCTCCCTGGCCGCCCGCTGCAGGGTCCGGCGCGTTTCCGGTTGCAGGCCGTGGGGGTCCAGGTCGAGCTGGGCCAGGGCGATGCCGGCCGATCCGTTGCACCAGGAGGTGTTGGTCCGGTGTCCCGCGATGCCGCGGAGATCGACCCAGCCGCCCGCCGCCTCATCCCAGTTCGCCGCCTCGAACGCGAAGGCGCCGGCGGCGGTGGAGGCGTGCCGTTCGTCGCCGCCCACCCTGGCCAGATGGCCCAGCGCCCAGCCCAGTCCCGACACGCCATGGGCGAGGCCGCCCCGGCCGGATGGCCACTGGGGGCCTGACCAGAACGCGCGCTGATCGGACCAGGTCGCCGCGGCGCAGACCTGATCGCCGATCGCCCGCGCGACGGTCGCCAGGTTGCTCGCCCC
>JBARAK010000515.1:0-2361 GCA_049791955.1 Caulobacteraceae bacterium | reverse complement strand
GTGCAGTTGCGCCAGGCCGAACCGCTCGGCGTGCTCGATCACCATGATGCTGGCGCGCGGCACGTTGACCCCGACCTCCACCACCGTGGTGGCGACCAGCACGCCGATTCCACCCTCGGCGAAGGCGGCCATCACCGCATCCTTCTCGGCCGGAGGCATCTTGCCGTGCGCGAGGCCGACCCGCGGACCCAGCCGGGCGCGAAGGTCCACGGCGCGGTCCTCGGCCGCAGCGACCTCCAGCACCTCCGATTCGCTGACCAGGGGGCAGATCCAGAACGCCTGGGCGCCGCCTTCCAGCGCCTGGCGCAGGCGCTCGACCACCTCATCCAGGCGGGCGGTGGGGACGGCGCTGGTGGCCACAGGTTTTCGGCCCGGCGGCTTCTCGTCCAGTCGCGAGATGTCCAGGTCGCCGAGCGCGGTCAGCTCCAGCGTGCGGGGAATGGGGGTGGCGGACAGCGCCAGCAGGTGCACGGCCTCGCCCTTGGCGTGCAGGCGGCGGCGCTCGGCCACGCCGAAGCGGTGCTGTTCGTCGATCACCGCCAGGGCGAGGTTGCTGAAGGCGACGTCGTCCTGGAACAGGGCGTGGGTGCCCACCGCCACAGCCGCCTGGCCCGAAGCCAGCGCAGCCAGCTTCTCCCGGCGCTCGGCGCCCTTGTCGCGCCCGGTGAGCAGGATGGCCGAGACGCCCACGTCCGACAGCGGCCCGCGCAGGGTCTCGAAATGCTGGCGCGCGAGGATCTCGGTGGGCGCCATCAGCACCGACTGGCGGCCCGAGGCGGCGACGTCGGCCATGGCTAGCATCGCCACCACCGTCTTGCCTGACCCCACGTCCCCCTGCACCAGCCGCGACATGCGCCGGCCCGAGGCCATGTCGCCGCCGATCTCCGACAGGGTGCGCCGCTGGGCCCCGGTCAACTGGTAGGGCAGGGCGGCTTGCGCCTGGGCGGAGAGGGCGCTGTGCGAGATCGCCGGCGCCGGTTCGGCGCGGGTGGCGGCCTTGCGCTGGTTCATGGCCAGCTGGTGGGCGAACAGCTCGTCGTAGGCCAGCCGGCGACGGTGCGGGCTCTCCAGGCCGAGGTCGAGCTCGGAGGTGGGGGCGTGCAGCTTTTCCAGCGCTGCGCGCCAGCCCGGCCAGCCCTCTCGCGCCAGCAGGGCGGGATCGATCCACTCATCCAGCTCCGGCGCCTTCTCCAGGGCGCCGAGCGCCAGCCGGCGCAGGGTTCGCGAAGGCAGGCCCGCGGTGGTGGGATAGACCGCCTCGAACCGGGGGATGTCCTGGGCCCGTTCCAGCGGCAGCATGTAATCCGGATGAGCGATCTGTACCTCGACGCCGAACCGCTCCGCCTTGCCGCTGACCGCGCGGGTCGATCCCACCGGGTGCGATTGGGCGAGGTGCGCGCCGCCGCCCTTGAACCAGTTGAGAAAGGCGAAGCCGGTCTCGTCGGCGACCCGGATGCGATAGGGCGCGCCCGATCGATGGGGCGCCATGTGGGCGTCCACGCGCACCAGGAAGGTCTGGGCCTCGCCCTCGACCGCGTCGGCGATCTTGCGCACCGGCCGTTCGATCAGGCTTGCGGGGGGCAGGAACAGCAGGTCGCGCACACGGTCGCCGGCCGCCTTGGCCACCAACGGCGCAAGCTTGCCGCCCACGCCCTTCAGGGTGGCGACGTCGGCGAACAGGGGGAAGAGGATCTCTGGGCGCATTCCTGGCCTTCAATCACAGGACGGGGGCGGGGAGCGCAAGGGCGATGGGCCGTCTCTCCCCAGCGGCGTTGTGGGTTGCGCGGTGCGGGTGGCGCCGGGCGGCGAGCGGGCCTATATCGCCGACCCATGTCAGAAAACGACCAAGCCGCCCACGAAGCCCACCTGCGCAAGCTCTGCTTCCGTGCAGCACGCCGGGGCTTCCTGGAGGCCGACCTGATCCTGGGCCCGTTCGCGACCGAACAGGTGGGCTCGATGTCCCCGGCCGAACTGGAAGAGTTCGAGCGCCTGCTGGACCAGCCGGACCAGGACCTCTACGGCTGGATCGTGGGCCTGAAGCCCACGCCCGAGGCGTTCGATACGGAGCTGATGGGGCGAATCCGGGCGTTCCGCTTCCGGGCCCACGCGGCGCGCACCGCCGTCACTCAATAGATTTTCGGAGTTAAGGTGGATCTGTCACGCATCGCCAACGGCGCGGGCCGGCTGGAGCTGACGAGCGCGCCCGAGGGTTTCGACGCCCTGGCGATGGCCGATATCGCACGTGCGCGGAAGGGGCTGAGCGTGTTCGTGGCGCGCGACGGCACGCGCGCGGACGCCTTCGTGGACGCCCTGGCCTTCTTCGATCCCGCGCTGCCTGTCCTGCGCATGCCGGCGTGGGAC
>JBARAK010000514.1:0-2544 GCA_049791955.1 Caulobacteraceae bacterium | reverse complement strand
GCGTCACGGTCGTCGAGCCGGGCCAGCCGCTGCAGCGGGCGGTGCTGGCCGGCGCGCTGCGCGATCCGGAGCCCGACATAGTATCCGAACCGGGACGGCAGGGACGCCGGCTTGGCGCCCCCGGTGAAGGCCGTGTCGATGTCGTCGTCGCGGGTGGAGTCGAAGCGCTCCGCCACCAGGCACAGCGCCTGGCCCCAGTGGGCGTCGACGTCGCTCCGGATCGGGCGGGGCAGGTCGAGGATCAGCTGGTGGTCGGTGGCGCCGGGCGTCATGCGGGACGCGGCGTAGGTGGCCAGGCCCTCCTGCCACAGCGAACACCAGAACTGGTCGCAATCCTCGAAGTGGCGGGCGTGCTCCAGGTGGAACAGCTCGTGCTGGAGGAAGGGCTGGAGCGAGTCGTCGGCGTGGAGGGTGGCGATCAGGTCGGCCCCGAACAGCATGACCTTGCGCCCACCGACATAGTCGGACCCGCCGTCCCGCTGGCCCAGGTCATGGACCAGATAGATCGGAATGGGCGGAACGAAGTCGGGGAACTGGGTGCGGAACCCGGCCACGGCCTGGGACAGGGCGCCGGGAAAGCGGCGCTCGACCTCGCGGTAGGCCGGCCGGATGGACGGAAAGCCGGCAAGGGCCTTGCGGATCCTGCGGTCGAGCCTGGCCTGGTCCTTGTCGGCGTAGAGCCCGGGCATCAGGCGGCCGAACAGGGCCTTGAGCCCGGCGACCCGGCGGTCGGGCGGCATGGTCCCGGTCCGCGCGGCGAAGTCGTCGAACTGGCCGGCGTAGGACGTATAGGTCACCGGCGGCGGCGGCGCGGCGGCCCCCAGCAGCGCGAAAGCAAGCAACGTCGTCAGAAGATGCTTCAAGCTGTATTTCCCCAGGTCCCGTTCCACCCGCCGGCGCCGGCGCGACAGCGGCCCCGACGAAGCACGCCTCCGGCGAAAACCCGAGCGGAATCCCATGGTTGCGCGGAGATGACGGCCGGACCTGGGCGGGCGACCCCGCGGCTGAGATGTCAGCATGCGGCTATTCGCCGATTTGAGCTAGCCTTTAGATGCGTAATATCCGATGGCCGTCAGACACTGACAGGCGCGTATGCGTAAGACATTCGTGACCTGGGGGGCGCTGTCGCGATCGGCAACCATGGATCATCTCAACCCACACCTGAAACTTCCTTCGTTTGCGGCCCTGGGTTACATGGAAGCTGCCTGCCGACTAGGCAGTGTGACCTCCGCGGCGCGGGAACTCGGGGTGAGTCATGCGGCGGTCAGCCAGGCCATCACGGGCCTGGAAGCGCGCTTCGGCCAGTTGCTCGACCGGCGCGGCAAGGGCGACCTGCAGCCGACGCCGGCGGCCAAGGCGCTGATCGCGGGCTACCTGCGCGCCACCAATACGCTGGCCCACAGCGTCGCCTCGGCGGAGTCCGACCCCGGGCAGACCTGCTTCCGCATCCGCGTCGACCCGGCCTTCGCCAACGGCTGGCTGAGCCATCACGTGGCCTCGCTGATCGCGGAGTTCCCCAACGTGGTCATCGGCCCGCGCGAGACCCAGGGGCCCGAGGACCTGGCGATCAGCCGCTCGGACCTGAGCCAGAAGTTCAGCGCCTCGACCGAGCTGTTCCGCGACGCCCTGATGCCGGTCTGCGCCCCTCGCCTGCTGGAGAACCTGCGCCTGAATTCGCCGGCCGACCTGGCCCAGGTCCCGCTGATCTGCGGCGACGCCGGCTACTGGCGCGACTGGTTCACCTCGGCGGGGGTCGACCCGACCGTCCAGGTCCGCACGATCATCCTGTCCGAGCAGAGCCTCCGCATCCGCGCGGCGGTGCAGGGGCTGGGCATCACCCTGGTCAATCCGGTGTTCGCCCTGCCCGAGATCGAGAGCGGCGTCCTGGCCATCGCCTATCGCACCGTGCTGCCCCGCCCCACCCCCTACCGCGCCTACTGGCGGCGGGAGGATTGCCACCTGTCCGAGATCCGCCGCCTGGTCGGCTGGTTCCACAAGGTGACGCGCGAAGCCTTCCCCAGCCTGGCCGCCGCCCGCGCCTGCCAGCCGGTCCTGATCAGCGGCGCCGAGGCCGCCTGACCGGCCCGCCCGAACCGAGCCTGCCCGAACTGAGCCTGCCAGGACCGAGCCCGGTTATGGTGGGTGGCTGATCGGCCAGCGGCGGAAAGGTCGATCGCTTCCGCCTGGACCAATATCGGCGTTGCGCCGTGAGGTCCGCCGCGATCCGGGCGACCACCGCGGTCCAATCGCCGGGATGCGCCTGACGGTAGATCCTGAGGCTCGGATACCAGGGCGAGTCGGTGCGGTTCGCCAGCCATCGCCACTCCGCCCCGGCCCACAGCATGAGCCACGTGGGCTTTCCCAGGGCCGCGGCCAGGTGGGCCGTGGAGGTGTCGGCCGCCACCACCAGGTCCAGGTTCGAGACCAGCGCGGCGGTTTCATCGAAGTCGTGCAGGTCCGGCGACAGGTCCGCCACGCCCAGCACGCTCTGCGCCTGGCTCGCCGTGGGTCCGACCTGCAGGCTGACCGCCGACCAGCCGGCGA
>JBARAK010000513.1:0-1511 GCA_049791955.1 Caulobacteraceae bacterium | reverse complement strand
CCATCGAAGTCCTCGCCGCCGAGCAAGATCTCGAGCGTCCGGCCCCGGCCGACCAGACCAGGCAGCCGAGACGCCGGGCCGCCTCCGGGAATAGCGCCGAAGCCAACCTCGACTTGACCGAGCACGGCGCGCTCGCGGCTCGCGAAGCGGACGTCGGTGGCGAGAACCAACTCACTGCCGGCGGCGCGGGCTCGGCCTCGGATTGCCGAGATCGTGACCGCGGGCAGTCTGCTTACGCGTACCAGGATGTCGACCCAGGGGTGGAAGCCGGTTGGGCCAGCCGGTAGTGAGTTGACGAGGCTAGGGTCGGCGGCGATGTCGTAGTGCGCCAGGAAGTAGTCCGGGTCAGCGCTGTCGAACACCAGTACGGCTGGCTCCTCGTTCCTTTCGACTTCGGCGAGGAGTTCGCCCAATTCACCGATCATGACGTGGTCGATCAGATTGATCGGTGGGTGGTCGAAGGTCACTCGCCATAGCGACGCTGTCGAGCTGTCCACAGTAAAACGCGTGAAGGTCATGCGGGGCTCGCTTCCTGCCCCCCCTTCCCAGGTGGTGGGGTGGGCGCTGGATAAATGTCTGAACTGCTCTCCGGGCTTCGGGCTGCTCAGCGGCTCGCTAGGCCGGCTTGTTCGAGAAAGGCCAGCTGGTCGGCGACCTTGGAGGGGGCCAGGATCCTGCCGACGGCGGCCGGGTTGGGGTTCGGCGACGCCAGGTAGGGGAAGCTGTCCGACGCTCGCACAGTCGCCTGGTCGACACCGTCGCTGATGCGCGGGCCGTTCCCGCCCGTGATGACGAACGTGAGATTGGTATCGCCCGCGTCGTCGTTGAGCGACCGGCCACCGCAGGTTGCGTGTGCGCGGCCCTGCAGTAGTGCCTGCTCGATCTCGAGGTAGCTGTCCTCGGTGTACGGCTTTGCGACGTCCACGACCTGGTAGTCGCCCAGGTAGAGCTCGGTCAGCGGGTGGGTCCCGTCCGGCTGCGGGGGCCAGTCGGTCTTTCCGTCGATGCCGTCCATGACGGCCAGGTTGGCGTTCAGCCGGGCGCGGTAGGCGCCGAGGTAGTTCGGCGCCAGCTGGAAGGGGTCTTCCTGGTTCCAGAGCTCACGAAGGTCCAGGTCGCGGTTGACCGTGTCGGCTCCGAGCTCGCCGAGCATCTGGCCCTTAACAAAGGCACGCCCGAACCGGTCCAGGCGCACCGGGAACTTGCCGGCCGTGACCGTTTCCGCAGCGACGGCGAACAGGGTTCCCGTCGCCCGCTCGAGCATCGTGGCGACGTCGAGCTCGACGACGATGCCCAGGATGTCCCATCCATCGGCCCCGTTGGTGCCGTTCGACTGGAAGGCGAGCTGCCGGGTGGCGAGTGTTTCGACGTACCCGGTGGAGTCGTTGAACAGGGGGTCCATGCGCAGCCCGGCGAAGACGCGCGCGCCGGGCGCCTCGGCGCCCTGCTCGTCGTTCACGCGGAAGGAGACCACAGCACCGTTTGGCAGCGTGCACGCGCCCTCCTGCACA
>JBARAK010000512.1:0-2467 GCA_049791955.1 Caulobacteraceae bacterium | reverse complement strand
CCGGCGTGGCGCTCGGCGTCGCCCTGACCGCGCTGGGGTGACGCCGCCTAGAGATAGGTCTTCATGAGCGCAAGCCTGCTCAGGACGGGAAACGCGCCCGATTGCGCATCTCGTCAGTCCCCGGCGCGACAAGCCGTTCAACGGCGTGGACGATCCCGTTCCGCAGGACGTCGACATGCTCCAGCGCCGCGGCGTCGAGCGAGGCTCCGAACGGGTTCACCGCCGTCCAGGCGGTGGCCAACGCCATGATCGCGGTGATCAGGAAGGTTGGAGGGAAGTCCGCGCTCACCACGCCCTCGCCCTGCGCCTTGGCCAGAACCGCGACCTTGGCCTCGAAGGCGGCGCTCCGCTCCGCCAGTCCTTCCCCCCTATGTTCTAGGCCGAACCAGGTCATCAGGCGCATCAGGTCCGGATTGGCCATCGCGAAATCGAACGTGCGCCGGGCGTATCCTGGCAGGTCGTCCGGCGTGAACTTGATCTCTCCATAGACCCGCAGCAGATTCTTCTGCAGCACGGTGTTGAACAAGGCCTCCTTGTTCTCGAAGTAGATGTAGATCAGGTTCTTGTTGCAACCGGCCGCCGCGGCGATGCGGTCCACGCGTGCGCCGGCGATCCCATGGGCGGAGAATTCCGCCATGGCCGCTTCCAAAATCCGCTCCCGCGTGGCTTCGGCGTTGCGCATCAGGGCCCTCCACTCATCTCGAATCCTAGCATTTGACTAAATGGTTAGATACGAGCATATCTATCTAACTGGTTAGTTATTAACCCGCCTCGGTGAGGAAATCGGAAATGGCCCAACGGACCTGGTTCATCACCGGCGTGAACAGCGGCTTTGGCCGCTGCATGACCGAGCAACTCCTGGCGCGCGGCGACCGGGTCGCGGGCACGGTTCGGCGGCTGGAAACGATGCACGACCTGAAAGCCGGCTATGGCGAACGGCTGTGGCTCGCCAAGCTGGACATGACCGATACGCTGGCGATACGCCGGGTGGTGGGTGAGGCCTTCGCTGAACTCGGCAGGATCGACGTGGTGGTCAATAACGCCGGCTACGGCCTGATCGGCGCGGCCGAGGAAGCGACGGACGAACAGATCGTCCACCAGCTCGACACCAACCTGATGGGGTCGATCCAGGTGGTGCGCGCGGCCCTGCCCCATCTGCGCGACCAGGGCGGCGGCCGCATCATCCAGGTCTCGACTGTGGGCGGCCAAACGGCCTTTCCAGGCGGCTCGCTGTATCACGCCGGCAAGTGGGGCATCGAGGGCTTCATCGAGGCGACCGCGCTGGATGTCGCGCCGTTCAACATCGGCCTGACCATCGTCGAGCCGGGCGGCGCGCGTACGGCGTTCCGTTATGGAAGCTCCAGGCTGACCCCGAAGCTGGACGCCTACGACATCTCCCCCGCCAGCCAGTCCCGCCGCATCATCGAGGAGCGCAAGACCATCCCGATCGGCGACCCAGCCCGGATGGCCACGATCATGATCGATAGCGCCGACCAGCATCCGGCGCCCAAGCGTATCGTGCTGGGCGGCGACGCCTATGGCGCGATCCATAAGGCGCTGACCGAACGGCTGACCCTGCTGGAGGCCCAGAAGGACCTCGCCTTCTCGACCGATGTCCCGGCCGGGTCCTGATTCGACCGGACACACGGCCGGAAAGCCATCCCGCATCTGAGAATATTTCACCCGGCTTCAGAATGTTGCACCGCGGCCAAACGCCAAGCGGACGCAAGGGCTTAGACATCGAGGGAAGTAAATCGGCCGGTGCGCACCGGCGCGCGCCTATCGGAACAGGTCCATGCCCGCGCCGCAGACGTCGGACATCTCCTCGCTGCACGCCCAGGCGATCGCGGCCTTCCAGCGTGGAGAGGTGGAGGCGGCCCAGGCACTGATCGCCCAGGCCTGCGCCCAGCCCGAAGCGCCGGCGATCCACCACTGCCACCACGCCGAAATGCTGCTGCGCGGCGGCAAGCTCGCGGAGGCGGAAACGGTCGCCCGGCGGACGGCGGCCCGCTGGCCGGACAGCGCCGAGGCTTGGGATATCCTGGGCGCGATCCTGGCCGACCGGGGCCTGCTGGAGGAAAGCCGCGACAGCTTCCGCGCGGCGGTGCGGCTGGCCCCTGGCCTGGTCAGCGCCCACAACAACCTGGCCCTGGTGCTGCAGCGGCTCGGCGAGTTCGAGGCGGCGGAGCGGTGCTACCGCGCGGCCCTGGCCAGCGCGCCCGACACCCCCGGCGTCCAGCTCAACTTCGCCACCCTGCTGCGCAAGCTCGGACGCGATCAGGAAGGGCTGGCGGTGGTGGAGGCGATCCTCTGCCGGGCCCCCAACACGATCAAGGCCCTGCTGCTCGCCGCCGATTTCGAGCGGGTGCTGGGCCACGACCAGCCGGCATTGGAACGGATCGACCGGGCGCTGGCGCTCACGCCCGGCCAGCTCGAGGCCCTGAACCGTCGTGCGCTGCTGCTCTGC
>JBARAK010000511.1:0-2016 GCA_049791955.1 Caulobacteraceae bacterium | reverse complement strand
GCGGGTTCGAGCGCGCGATCCGGCCGGACGACCCCATCACCATCATCGGCGGGAGCGCCGAGGTTGAGCGGCGGCTGCGCGAGCAGTTCGGGCTGACCTCGATCGCCTGGTACGATCCGCCGATGGGCTTCGGGCGCGACCCGGTCGAGGTGGACCGCTGCGCCGCCTTCATCCGCGACCATCCCGCCCGCTTCGTGTTCATCGCCGTGGGCGCGCCCCAGTCGGACTTCGTGGGCCGCCGGACGGTGGAGCTGGGGGGCGCGGTGGGCGTCGGCCTGTGCGTGGGCGGGTCGCTGAACTTCCTGACCGGCCTGGTCAAGCGCGCCTCGGCCTTCTACCGCAACGCCAGCCTGGAATGGCTCTACCGCCTGCTGCAGAATCCGCGCCGCCACTTCCGCCGGGTGTTCTTCCAGTCGGGGCCGGTGCTGTGGATCGCCGCCCGGGCCCGCTTCGGCCCCGCCCAGGCCCGCAGCCATGGCGATCCCGCGCCGCGTCCATGAGCTCCAGACCTTGGGTTATCGCGGTGGCCGTGCTGGCCAGCTCGCTGGCGGCCTGCTCAAAACCGCGGGCGGTCGACGCGAGCGCGGCTGCGCCACCGCCTTACGTCCTGTCCGGCACGGAAGTCCGCACGCTCCACGCCAAGACGCTGGGACGGGATTACCAGCTGTTCGTCAGCCTGCCGGTGGCCTACGCGCGCAGGCCGGGCCATCGCTTCCCGGTGCTATTCGTCACCGACGCGGACTACGCCTTCCCCTTGCTGCGCAGCATCGTCCGCCGCGTGGGCGCCCAGGGCGCCGGCCTGGAGGACATGGTCATCGTCGGCCTGTCCTACGCCGCAGGCGACACCCCGGAATACAGCCGGCGGCGCGACTACACGCCGACCGCGGATGGCGACAAGGCGGCGGTGTCCGACATGCCGGGACGGCCGGTGACGTACGGCGAGGGGCCGGCCTATCAGCGCTTCATCGCCGAGCAGGTGTTTCCCCTGGTCGCCGGCGCCTATCGGGTCGACATGCACGACAAGACCTACCTTGGGCACTCCTACGGCGGTCTGCTCGGCGTCCAGATGCTGTTGAGCGATCCGGCCATGTTCGAGCACTACATCATCGGCAGCCCATCGCTCTGGTTCGGCCACAGGGTCATGTTCGATCATGAGCGCGCCTATGCCGCGACCCACACGGACCTGCCCGCCGACGTGTTCATGGCGGTCGGCGGCTACGAGACCATCAACCCCGGAGACAGCCGCTACAACAAGACCGTGGATATGGTGGGGGATTTGCGACGCCTCCAACAGGCGCTGGCGGCGCGGCGCTATCCTGGTCTGAAGCTGCAGATGCAGGTCATCCAGGACGAGGACCACCTGTCCGTATTCCCCGCCATCGCCACGCGGGGGATGAAGGCGATCTTGAAGCCGCGCACGGGGACCGGCTCATAGCCGGTGATGGATCGCCACGATCTTTCCAGCCAGCGCGATGGCGGCCGGGACGCTATCCCCGAATGAGACGCGCCGGACGTGATAGCGTAAGCCCGCGTCGATCAGGTCCAGCGGTTCGTTCCACCCGATGTGCAGGGTGCTCGGGTCACGCGAGAAGCCGGTCCCCAGCGCCTTGATCACCGCCTCCTTGGCCGTCCACAGGTCGTAGAAGGCGGCCACGCGTGTGTCTTCCGACGACAGCGCCTCGAACTGCCGCAGCTCGATGGGCGACATCACCTGGCGGGCCATGCCGGCAAGGTCGGCGTCCGGGGCGCGATGCTCGATGTCCACGCCCACGGTCTCCCGCGCCACCGCGATCAGGGCCGCGCTCCCGCTATGGGACAGGTTGAAGTCGAACGGCGCGCTCGCGAGGCTGGGGCGGCCGTAAGGATTGTAGGTGAAGCCCAGGCTGTCCGCGGCGCAATCCAGATACCGCGCCAGGGTCCGCCGCAGCAGGGTGCGGCCGGCGATGAAGCGGCGGGTCAGCTCCGGCGTGCGGTAGCGGGCGGCGCGTTCGCGCTCGTCGGGGCTCAGGCAGGCTA
>JBARAK010000510.1:0-1878 GCA_049791955.1 Caulobacteraceae bacterium | reverse complement strand
AACCAGGCCAGCGCGACCTGGGCCGGGGTCGCGCCCCGGGCCGTCGCCGCCCGGCCGAGCAGCTCGACGAAGGCCCGGTTCTTCTCCATCGCCTGTGGCGCGAAGCGCGGCGCCGACCGGCGCGAGTCGGTCTCCGCCAGCGAGCTGTCCTTGCTCATCGCGCCGGTCAGGAACCCCTTGCCCAGGGGGCTGAAGGGGACGAAGGCGATCCCAAGGTCGTCGCAGGCCGCGAGGACGCCGTTGGTCTCGGGTTCGCGCCACCACAGCGAATATTCGCTCTGCACCGCCAGGACCGGCTGGACGGCGTGGGCGCGGCGCAGGGTCTGTAGACCGGGCTCGGACAGACCGAAATGCTGGACCTTGCCCGCGGCGATCAAGGACTGCACCGCGCCCGCCACCTCCTCGATCGGTACCTGGGGATCCACCCGATGCTGGTAGGCCAGGTCGATGCGATCGACCCGTAGGCGGCGCAGCGAGCCTTCGACAGCCTCGCGGATGCGCTCGGGCCGGCTGGTCACTCCACAGACCTTACCGGTCCCGCGGTCGATATCCATGCCGAACTTCGTGGCGATCACCACATCGTTGCGGAACGGCGCGAGCGCCTCACCGACCAGGTCCTCGTTGATGAAAGGGCCATAGGACTCGGCGGTGTCGAAGAAGGTGACGCCGCGCTCAACAGCGGCGCGGATCAGCGCGATGCCCGCGTCCCTGAACAAAGGCGCGCCATAGGTGGCGCCGAGCCCCATGCAGCCGAACCCCAGCGCCGAGATTCTGGGGCCGTCGCGGCCAAGTAGGCGTGTCTGCATGGGGGGCGCCTTTCAGCGGTGCGCGGAGATTGATCGGGGTTGGCGGCGCCCGGTGCTCAGGGAAACAGGCTCCGGGCCGCCTTGGCTTAGCGCACGGCCTCGACGCCGATCGCCAGCGCCGCCTGGCGCTGGGAGATGTGGTCGCGCTCGGCGCGCCATCTCGAAAACCGGACCGGAATAGAGCGCTTGGCCTGACATGGGCACCATGGCGACGAAGGGGCGGCGACGCGCTCTAAGATCGCCGGCTTCTCCGGCCCAGGCTTGTCTCATGGCGACACTCAGATGCCCGCGCGGGACCTCGTGCGCCGCCTCAATGCGGCGAGTGCAGGCCCACGACGGCGCTGAGGGCGATCACCGCCAGCACCAGCGCGGCCGCCCCCGCGAACAGCCGCTCCCGCTGGCGCGCCCAGGTCGCCGCCATCAGGGCGACCCGCAGGATGGGCAGAAGGATGAAGACGGCGACGCCCGCCATCTCGATCGGAACGCCCACGGGGAGGCGCAGGGAGACCAGAAAGCCGACGGCCACGATGACCGAACCGGCCCAGACTCCCAGTCCCAGCAGGCGCGCTAGGCGGGGCTCCAAGGCGGCGGCGCTCATGCCGGCGCCATCGTCATGCCGGCGCCGAGCGCGGCGGCCAACATCTGCAGCGAGAGTAGGACAAGGGCCGCCACGAACAGGAGGCGAAGCCGCTCGCCTGGGAGCACCAGGACCAGCTTGGCGCCGGCGACGGCGCCCAGCACCGAGCCCAGCACGATCGGCCCGGCGATCGCCGGCTTGATGTCGCCGCGCAGGAAATAGGCGACCGCGCTCGCCGCGGCGGTGACCCCGATCATGAAGTTGGAGGTGGCGGAGGAGACCTTGATCGGCAGTCGGAGCGCCGAATCCATAGCCGGGATCTTCAGCACCCCACTGCCGATGCCCAGCAGCGCCGAGAGCAATCCCGCGCCGAACATCAGCCCCATGCCCAGCGGCAGTCGGTCGACCTGATAGTCCACCAGCCCGACCCGGTCGGCGCCGGGGTAGGCGCCGTCGACGCCCGCCCAGCGGCCGGGGCGCAGCGGCGCTGGGGCC
>JBARAK010000509.1:0-13411 GCA_049791955.1 Caulobacteraceae bacterium | reverse complement strand
GGCCAGCGCAGTCGGGGGCGGTGCGCGCGGCGGCGCCAAAAGCGTGTGGCAGGTGTTCGGCAACGGCGCGGTCGGCGGCCAGACGCTGGTCGGCATCCCCGCCGTGAAGCGGCTGATCGACGAACTTGGCGACAAGGCCCTGCTCTGGCCGTTCCAGAGCGGCTGGCGCGAACTGACGCCTGCTGACCTGCAGGGCCGCGAGGCGGTGGTCGCCGAGGTCTATCCCGCTCTCGTCGAGACCAAACCGGAGCCGGGCGAGATACTGGATCGGGCCCAGGTCCGCGCCTTGTGCGAACACTTCGTGCGGTTGGATGAGCAGGGCCGCCTCGGCGCCGCCTTCGCCCCGCCCAAGGGCGCCGCGCCGGAACTGATCGCGACGGTCGAACGGGAAGAAGGCTGGATCCTGGGGGTAGGCTGACGCCCCCTCCCCTTGAACCTTTTCGATTCAAACCAAATCGAAAAGGTTCAAAATCCCCAATAGAAATAGTACGATAGCCGAAACCGACATCGACTTTCGGCTATCATACTCTAGGGGGAAGGGGCGAAAGAAGCTTACTTCCGCGGGGCCAGGATATCGTCCAGCCGAGCCGGGGTTCCTTCGATCCGCTCCAGGTGCGGGTAGCGGAGACCGTCGTGGTAGTCGACGCTGATGGTCCGGTAGTGGTCGTCGGCCTTGACCAGCAGTTCGATCGGGGCGTTCGTCCTCTTGGCCAGCTTGATCGCGTCCTTGAGCTTGGCGGCGTCATAGGCGACGCCGTTCACCGCCACGATCTGCGCGCCGGTGATCAGGCCGGCCTTGAACGCCGGGCCATCCCACAGCACCTCGGTCGGCTTGCCGTCCTTGTCGAGGATCACGCCCAGAGAGAACAGCAGGTCGGTGCTCTTCCGGCGACGCTCGTTCGAGGAGAAGTAGGATGACGGCGTGTCGGTGTAGACCAGCCGATAGCCCCCGCGCTTTATACCATCCAGCGGCGCCCCCGAGGCGTGACCGTCAAGGCGTTCGCGCAGGAAGGCCGCCCAGTCGTAGGGCGTCACCGCGTTCAACACCTTCACCACGTCCTCGAAGGTATATGGATCGGTGATGTAGCTGCCGTTGTAGACCCCGAAGAAGCCCTTGGCGAAATCGTCCAGCGATTTCTTTCCGCCGGTCCGCTCGCGGATCAGGGTATCGACATCGAACCAGACGAGCTGGCCTTCGGAATAATAGTCCTCGCTGCGCTGCCAGCTCCGCCAGGAGATCGGATGGCGGCGCGAGATGATCGGGTCGTTGGTGGTGTCTTCCATGGCCCGCCACTCGCGGCCGACCCGGTGGTCGTAGGTGGCCGCGGTCGAAGCGATGGCGTCCAGCGCCTCCTGCCGGGTCCAGAGCCCCGCCCGCGCCGCCAGCACATAGCCCCAGTACTGAGTCTGGCCCTCGTAGACCCATAGCAGGCTGTCGCGCATGGGCACGTTGAAATTAGGCGTCCACAGGTCGGCCGGGCGGCGGAACTTGCCGTTCCAGGAGTGGGTGTATTCGTGCGCCAGCAGGTCGCGATCGGACACCGTCCCCTTCCAGTCGGCGAAGTAGCCGGCCTCGGTGCCATCTTCGCTCGAACGGTGATGCTCCAGCCCTTCTCCGCCCATCTCATCGCTCAGCCATAACAGGAAATCGTAGTGGTCGTAGTGATGCGAGCCGAACAACTTGTAGGCTTGGCTGATCAGGCCCTTGTGGGCCTCGACCTGCTCCGGCGTGACCTTGAGCTGGTCCTCCCGGTCGGCGGCGACGTCCAGATACACCGGAACCGGGCCGCCCGGATCGAGCTCGATCCGCTGGAAATAACGCCCCGCCAGCAGCGGAGAGTCGACCAGCGTGTTGAAAGGCACAGTCTTGAACGTGGTGACATCGCCCTGGCTGGAAGCGGGTTCCAGCGCGGTCCCGAAACGCCAGCCCTCAGGCAGCTTGAGCGTGGTCGACACATTGATCTGGCGCGAGAAATAGCCGGCCGGATAGAGCGTCGTGGCGTTCCATTCCACGTTCAGCATGTCGGGGGTGACCGCCACACGGCCGACCCGCCCCTCGGTGGGGGTCATGTCCTGGAAGGTGAGGTCGAGCGTGCTGACCCCTTCCGGCACGTCGATATGGAAGGCGTAGACGTTCACCGGATCGCGCGTCCATTCGATGCGCTTGCCGCCGCCGGTGATCGTCAGGCCACCAAGCTGGTCCACGGGGCCGCTCGGCGAGTGGTTGCCCGGCAGCCACTGCGGATAGAGCAGCACCATCGGGCCGGGCCCCGCGACCGGTATGGTCTCGTGGATACGGTAGATCTTCCGCTGCAGATCGGTGGCGTCCACCGAGAGCTGGATCACACCCGGATAGGGAACATCGCGCGGTTCGGCGACGGGTGGAGGAAGCGGGGTGGGCTGCGGCTGTGGCTGCGACTCCTGAGCCAAAGCGGCTCCCGAAACAGAGCCGAACAGGGCGACGAGGAACACAAGGCGGCGCAAGGCAGGCTCCGTTACATCTGTAACGCGCATCTTCACCAAGCTCGGCGGTTGCGCAAGACGGCTTCCGGTGGTTCAGCTTGGGTTCAGGAAGCGCACCCTAGCTTTGTGAGAACGGAGGTCTCCCATGCGTAAGGTTCTTGCATTGCTCGCCTGCGCCGCTGTCGTCGCGGCGCCGGCCGTCGCGTCCGCACAACGCGGCGGAGGTGGTCATGGCGGCGGAGGTTTCCACGGAGGTGGATTCCATGGTGGCGGCTTCCGCGGCGGTGGTTTCCGCGGTGGTGGTTTCCGCGGCGGCTGGGGTTATGGTGGTTGGGGCTACCCGTACTGGGGGCTGGGCCTCGGGCTCGGCCTAGGTGCGTTGTGGGCCTATGACTATTACTCGCCCTGGTACGGCTACTCCCCGTACTATTCGCCCTACGGCTACGGCTATGGGGACGATGGCGATTACGGCCCGCCTCCCGCCTCGGGCTACACCGATCCGTGGGCCCAGAACTACAGAGCGCCTCCGCCGCCGAACTACAGCGGCCCGCCGCCGGCCGGGGCCTCGGCCGCCGCGCCGCAAGGCGGTATTGCACCGTCCAGCGCCGCCTGCGGCCGTTGGGTGTGGGATGCGCAGCAGAACCGCTACCACTGGAACAATGACGGCTGCTGATCCGCAGCCGTCCAAGGTTAGACAATACGCTCCAGCCGGCCCGACGCCGGCTGGAGCTTTTTTATGCCTTAAGGATTCGCCGTTGCCGAAGCGCCGGTCGCCTCGACCGGAAAACCCTTGGCGCGCAGATAGGCGTCAACCTTCGGATCGCGGCCGCGGAAGTTGCGGAACGCCACCGCCGGATCGACGGAATAGCCGACCTGCATGATGTCGTCGTGTAGCCGCTTGGCCATGGCCGGGTCGTAGGGCCCACCCGCCTCCTGGAACGCCTCGAAGGCATCGTGGTCGAGCACCTCCGCCCACAGGTAGCTGTAGTAGCCGGCGGCATAGCCGTCGCCGGAGAAGATGTGCTGGAACTGCGGAGTGCGGTGGCGCATCACCAATTCCGACGGCATGCCAAGCTTGGCCAACTCGGTCTTCTCGAAGGTGTCCGGGTCGATCGGCGCGACGCCCGGTCCCTGGGGCGTCATGTGCAGCTCCATGTCGATGATCGCCGCCGACAGGTACTCGGTGACCGAGAACCCGGTGTTGAACTTCTGGCTGGCCAACAGCTTGGCGACCAGGGCCGAAGGGATCGGCTTGCCTTCGGCGTTGACGGCGAACTGCTCCAGCACCTCGCGCGTGGGTAGCCAGTTCTCGTTGAGCTGGGAGGGGAACTCCACAAAGTCCTGCGCCTGGTTGGGGCTGGCCAGCGACGGATAGGTGACGTTGGAATTCAGCCCGTGCAGCGCGTGACCGAATTCGTGGAACATGGTCACCGCGTCATCCCATGAGATCAGCACCGGCTTGCCCGGCGGCGGCTTCACGAAGTTGGCGTTGTTGGAGACGATCACGGGGACGTCGTGGTCCAGCTTCTGCTGGGCGCGGTAGTCGCTCATCCAGGCGCCGGAGTTCTTGCCCGCCCGGGCGTAGGGATCGAAGTACCAGTAGCCGACGTGCGCGCCGGCGTGGTCCTTGACTTCGTACGTCACCATGTCCGGATCGTAGACCGGTAGGCCCTCCACCTTGGTGAAGGTGAAGCCGTACATCTTGCCGGCGGTCCAGAACATGGCGCGGCGGATATTGTCGAGCTGCAGGTATGGTTTCACCTGGTTCATGTCGACGTCGTACTTCGCCTTGCGGACCTTCTCGGCGTAGTAGCGGTAGTCCCACGGCGCGATCTTGATGTTGGCGTGTTCCTGGTCGGCGACGGCCTGCATGTCGGCCACCTCCTGGTGCACGCGCGCCACGGCCGCAGGCCAGACCCGCAGCATCAGCCCCATAGCCGCCTGGGGCGTCTTGGCCATCTCGTCCTGCAGCTTCCAGGCCGCGTAGTTGGGGAAGCCCATCAGCTTGGCCTTCTCGGCGCGAAGCGCGAGGATGCGAGGGATGACCGTCGTCGTGTTGTCGTGGGCGTCCTTGTTGTCGCCCCGGCTGTAGAAGGTGCGCCAGACCTTCTCGCGCAGATCGCGGCGATCCGAATAGGTCAGGAAGGGATCCATCGACGAGCGGGTGTTCTGGATCGCCCACTCGCCCTTGTGGCCCTTGCCTTCGGCGGTCTGGGCGGCGGCGTCGCGCACCGATTGGGACAGCCCCGCGAGGTCGGTTTCCTTGAGGTAAAGGACGTAGCCGTCCTCGTCCGCCAGCAGGTTCTGGCTGAACTGGGCGTAGAGCCCCGCCAGTTCCTGGTTGATCGCGGTGACCCGGGCCTTCGCTTCGGGCGACAGCTGGGCGCCGTTCTTCACCATGCCCACCCAGTAGACCCAGACGAGCTGCTTCTGCTCCGGCGTTAGGCCCAGGCTGTCGCGCTGCCTGTAGATAGCGTCCACGCGCGCAAACAGTTTGGGGTTCTGGCTGATTTTGTCCTGGGCGGCGGCCAGCTTGGGGTCCATGCGATTCTGCACCGCCTGGAAGTCGGGGAGGTTCTCGGTAGAGCTCCACACATTGTAGATCGTCAGCACCCGGGCCAGCGCCTTGCCGGCACGTTCCTGGGCGGCGATGGTGTTGTCGAAGGTCGGCGACGCCGGATTGTTGGCGATGGCGTCGATCTCGGCCAGGTTCTGGCGGACGGCCTCGTCGATCGCGGGCTCGAACGCGGAAATCTTCACCTTGTCGAAGGGCGGCACACCGCCGTTGGGGCCAACCCACTCGACCAGCAGCACTCTGGCGTCGGGGGACAGGACTGGACTGGAACCACCGGACTGAGACAAGGCTGGAGTAGCGGCCATGGCCGCCAAAGCTACACCCAACAGCAGAAATTCGCGCATTCCTATCGTTTCCTCGCAAAGTTTTTCCCGTCTTAGCGGTAAGGCGCGAGCATCGATACTGAAAGGTCGGTAATCTCACATCCGACACACCATGTCGGCGGAGCAAACTTTGAAGGCTGTGATCGGAGCGTTGTTGCTGGCGACGCTCGCCCCATCGGCGGTCTTTGCGCTCCAGCGCCCGGCCCCTGACAGCTTTCCCCTGCCCGGCCGCCCCGTCGCCCCGATCGTGGGGTCGGGATGGGGCGACATCCGTCAGCGTGACGCCGCCCAGGAGGTGCCCCAGATCGCCAGGCGCATGGGATTGAAGTCCGGCATGACCGTGGCCGACCTTGGGGCTGGAGAGGGCTACGACACCCTGCGCTTGGCGCGCCTGCTGGGCCCCGCCGGCCGAGTGGTGGCGGAGGATGTGGAGCCGCAGTACCTGATGGCTTTATCCACCGAGGCCTCCCGTCTGAAGCTCGATAACGTTGTGATCGCGCTGGGCGAACCTCAGGACCCGCGCCTCCCCGCGCGCTCGCTCGACGCGGCCATCCTGGTCCACATGTACCATGAGGTCGCCCACCCCTACGCCTTCCTCTACAACCTCGCCTCGGCTTTGAAGGTTGGCGCCAAGGTAGGCGTGGTGGAGCTCGATCGACCGACCCAGACCCACGGCATGCCCCCCGCCCTGCTCCGTTGCGAATTCGAGGCGGTGGGCTACCGCCAGCTCAGCGTCGCTCCCCTCAGGGGAGGGTTAGGCTACTTCGCGGTGTTCGTTGCACCGTCCGAGCTTCCCGAGCCGCAACGTATCCGCGCCTGCCGCGCTTAAATCCAGACGAGTCCCTTCCTAAATAGGGCCGCACAATCGCAGGACGCCATGGACGATCGCCCCGAAACCTTCGCCTCAGGCGTCATCGCGACCCGCACGGCCGCGTCGAGCGTGACCCTGTATGACTTCGCCCCGATCCAGGAGAGCTTCGCCGACGCCCTGCTGAAAGGCCTGTCGCAACCCGACAGATCGATCCCTGCCCGTTTTCTCTATGACGAAGCGGGCTCCCACCTGTTCGATCGAATCTGCGAGTTGCCGGAATATTATCCGACCCGCACGGAGTTATCGATCCTGCGCGACCGCGCGACCGAGATCGCCGCGGTGATTGGCAAGTGCGCGGCCCTGGTCGAGTTCGGCGCCGGATCGAGCCAGAAAGCGCGGCTGGTGCTGGACGCCCTGGACCAACCCGTCGCCTATGTGCCGATCGATATCTCGCGCCAGCACCTGATCCAACTCGCCGAAGAGATCGCTGCGGACCACCCGGCCCTGCAGATCGCCGCGGTCTGCGCCGACTACACCCAGCCGCTCGAACTGCCGGAGTTTTCAAATCGGGCGCGGCGGGTCGGCTTCTTCCCCGGCTCCACCATCGGCAACCTGCCCCGCGAGGAGGCGCGCGCCTTCCTGGCCGCTTGGGCGCCGCAGCTGTCGGAAGACGGCGCGATGATCGTTGGCGTGGACCTTAAAAAGTCCGTCGACATCGTTCTGCCGGCCTACGACGACAGCCAGGGAGTCACGGCCGCCTTCAGCCTCAATGTGCTCGCCCGAGCCAACCGGGAAGCCGCCGCGGATTTCGACCTCTCGGCCTTCCGCCACCACGTCGCCTACGATCCCGCCAGCGGCCGGGTGGCGATCCACCTCGAAAGCCTGCGCGACCAGGACGTGACCGTAGCCGGCCAGCGCTTCCACTTCCGCGCCGGCGAGAAGATCCACGTCGAGGATTCCAACAAATATACGATCGAAGGCTTCCAGGCCCTAGCGCGGGAGGCCGGCTACACGCCCGAAGCCGTCTGGACCGACCCCAAAGGCCTGTTCAGCGTTCACGCGCTAAGGGTCGCGTGAATTCAGCCGTTCGGCGGGATTGAGGCGCACTGGGCGTTCTCATTCCCGCCCACCGGACGGCGGCGCTTCACCACTCCAATTCGGCCATGACGTAGGTCGCGCTCAAGCGATCCCTGTCCAGCAGGCGCTGTACGCCAGCCATGTCCAACCGACCATCCACGCGCAGGGTGTCGGGGGCGTGGATGCCGGTGCCTGCGGCGAAGAGGATGTCCAGACCTTCGCGATTGGCGCCCGCCACGTCGGTCGGGAGGCCGTCGCCGATAGCCAGAATCCGATCACGCGGAACCAGCCGCCCTGCCTTACCGTCAACCTCGGCATAGGCGAGCTGATAGACGGCCGCATAGGGCTTGCCCGCCATCACCACCTGTCCGCCCAGGGTCTCATAGAGGTCCGCCAGCGAACCGGCGCAGAAGATGGTCTTGCTGCCGCGCTGCACGATGCGATCCGGATTGGCGCAGACCATCACGAGCTTGCGGTCGGCGCAGATCTGCAGCCGCTCGCGGAAATCTTCCGGCGTCTCGACCTCATCGTCGAACAGGCCAGTGCATGACACGAACACCGCCTCCTCCGGCGTCTCGGCGAAACGCACGCCGGTGCCCTCATAGAGCGGGGCGTCGCGCGCGGGTCCCAACGCCCATGCCGGCCCCGGCGCGCGCGCCCTCAACTCGAAGCGGGTGGCGTCGCCCGAGGTGACCACCGCCGACCACGCTTCCCGCGACACGCCGAGCGCGTCGAGCTGAGCGACGACATCCGCGCCGGGCCGCGGCGAATTGGAGATCAGCACCACAGGGCCCCGTTCGGCCCGATAGCGGACCAACGCCTCGCATCCGAGACGGAACGGCTCGCGCCCATTGTGGACCACGCCCCAGATGTCGCACAGCAGGGCGTCGTATCGGTCCGCAACCTTGGAGAGGCCGGTCAGGATCTGGGGCTCGGTCATGCGCGCCGGCTAGAGGTCCGGCGCCCGCAGGTCAACAGGAAGGCGGAGGCTCGCCGCGATCTAAGGCGCGTCGTGCGTCTGAACCACACAGCCGAAACCGTTATCCGCCTCCGCCTGTCTCCACGTAGCGTCCCCGGGAGCCCGGATGAGCCGCAGCAGGCCATTCGCGCCATAGCAGGGGGGGACCATGATGACGAACCTGTCGTCCAGTGAGCGGCTTTGGCACGCCGTCTGGACGGATTTCATCTCGAGCACCGAAGTAGAGGGTGTCTGGATCGAATGGGACGGGCCGGCCATCGCCAGCGTCGCCGCGATCATCGGCAGAGCCTGGAGCGTGGTCCTTCCCCTTACGACCAACGCCTCGCTCTACCATCGCAAGGCGATGGCGGGAAAGCTCAGCGGACGGCGCGGCGCAGGCTTCCGCGCACGAACTCGACCGGCGGGGCGGTTTCGTTCAGCACCGCGTCGCGGATGGGCCGCGGCTCGCCGAACAGGTGGCCCTGGCCCAGCGCCACGTCCAACTCCAACACGTCGATCACCTGCCGCTCGGTCTCAATCTTTTCGGCGATGACCTCCACGCCATAACGGCTGAGCAGCGGTACGAAGTCGGCGGCGTCCAGGTCGCGCGCACTCTTGAACACCGCCCGTCCGTCCACTTCGGTCAGTTCACGCAGCAGCGCCTCGGCCCCCACCTTGACGAACTTCACGTCGGCGCGGGCCAGATCCGAATAGTCGAGGTCGAGGTCGTGCACCTTATCCATCGAGAACCGGAAGCCGAGGTCGGCCAACTTGGCCATGTTACGGCTCTCACGCGCGCCGCGTTCGCGGAACGCCCGTTGCCCGAGTTCGAAGATCAGCGCCCCGGACAGGTCCCGGTTCTGGGCCATGAAGTCCAGGAAGCGGGGGAAGAAGGCGTCGTCGCCGAGCGAGGCCAGGGAAATGTTGCAGAAGATGCCGACCTTGCGGTCGTTCTCGGCAAGCCGACGCACGATCTGGACGCAACGGAATAGCAGCAGGTTGTCGATCGCCTGCATCAGGCCTTCGGGCTCGGCGACCGCCAAGTACTCCGCCGGCATCATCACCCGGCCGCTGGCGTCGCGCAGGCGCGAGAAGCTCTCGTAGAACATGGTGCGCCGCTGGGGCAGGCTGACCACGGGCTGGAGGTAGAGATCGACGCGGTTCTCGGACAGGGCTTCGCGCACGGTTTCCAGCAAGGCCGCGCGCTGGCGGTCGATCCGCCCTGGCCCAGCCGGACCAGCGGGGCCGGCGGCGGCGCCATACTGTGGCCGCGCCTCCAGACGGGCGGTCAGGGTCTCCCCCATCCGCGCCACCAAGTCTTCCAGCATGCGCACTTCCGAGACGATGGCCTCCGCCCGTTCGGCCGATTCTACCTGGACGGTGTGGCCAAGCGCCTCCATGGCGGCCTGGGCGTCCTCGATGTGGTCGGCGAGGATGCGGTGCGCCTCGCGCAGCGCCTCGATTTCGCGGCGAAGCGCCGTCCCGTCCAGCGTACGCCCGATCAGGGCGTGTAGCGCAAAGGCGAATCCCAGCGCCCCGGCCAGCGCGGAAAAGCCCGCGCCCCAGCCCGCTCCGGCCCGCCAGACCAGGGCCGCCACCGCAAACGCGGCGAGTATGTAGGCGCAGCTCAGGAGCGCCGCAGCCAGCTTACGCATCGGGATCGCCCACCACAGAATCAATTGATTATCAGGTGAGTTCCCGCGAAAGGCGATGGGCGTTTACGACTTATACACTATCACATGCGGTCGCAGGCGCATCCGGCCCATGCCTGGGGTCAGACCTCCAGGTCCACCGTGACCGGCGCGTGGTCGGAAGGCCGCTCCCATTCACGCACCTCATCGTGGACCCTCGCCAACACCTCGCCTCCCTTCACGGCCGCCGGCATCAATCCGGGCGAGGCGAGCAGGTGGTCCAGGCGCAGGCCCCGGTTGGAGGCCCGGAAGTCCTGGGCCCGATAGCTCCACCAGGTGAACAGCTTCTCCGGGTCGGGAATCGCTGCGCGGACCAGATCCGTGAACCCCAGGGAGGCGTGCAAGTCGGCCATGGCCTGGATCTCCACAGGCGTGTGGCTAACGACCTTGGACATGTAGCGGTGGTTCCAGACGTCATGCTCACCCGGCGCCACGTTCAGATCGCCCGCGACCAGGATGGGATCAGTAGGATTGCGCCCCGCCATCTCGCGCGTTAGCCGCTCGTAGAAGTCAAGCTTGTGATCGAACTTCGGATTGACCGCCCGATCGGGGATGTCGCCGCCCGCCGGGATGTAGAAGTTGCGCACCTCCACCCCCGCGATGACACCCGACACGCAGCGTGCATGGCCCTCGCGGCAGGCGTCGAACGGCGCGGCCGGCTCGATCGGCAGGCGCGAGGCGATAGCCACCCCGTGCCATCCCTTCTGGCCCGCGATGGCGAGATGCGGCAGGCCCATCTCCTCGAAAGCCCGCACGGGAAACTCGGCCTCACGGCACTTGGTCTCCTGCATGCAGATCACGTCGGGCGCCGTCTCGGCGACGAAGCGCGCCACCTGCTCGGCGCGCAGGCGCACCGAATTCACGTTCCAGGTCGCCACCCTCAGTCGCAATGCAAAACCTCCGACGGGAAAAGAGAAGCCCGGCCACCACTCGGGTGTCCGGGCTCCAAGTCTATGGCCTGCATTTCGGGAGGGGATTATCCGAAAGCGGCCCGGAAGCGACCAAGGGCCGCATCCGGTGCGTTGTTAAATTGCCACTCACGCCCAAAAAGTCAAGGGCGATACACCGTTAACTTGCATGTCGTAAATAAGACACAGCCCTTATTGGCTGCGGATATTGAACAGGTCCGGGTTCAGGTGATCGGCGGCGGTCAGGGGTCCGAGCTGGACGCGTGTCTCCCTTCCCTGGAGATCCACGATGGTCCAGCCGCGCAGGGCGATGGCCCCATTGTCGCTGAAGTTCATGACGATCCGCCCCGGAGCTTTCTTGCTGCCGTCCTGGGCGTCGATCGTGAAACCGCCAGGGACCTGCTCGACGTCGGTGATGAGCACACCCCGGTCCAGCCGGACATGGCGCGCCAGCAGCAGAACCAAGGGCGTCTGCCCAAGCGGATAGATGTTCCAGTTCTTCAGTTTGCGGTCATGGACCGCCACATTGAAACCGTCCGACACCACCAGCAGGCTGGCGGGCGGGTCGTATTCGAACCGGGCCTTGCCGGGCCGCTGCAGGTACAGCACGCCGGTGGTCACCGCGCCCGTCCCGTCCACCTGGGTGAAACGGCCGCGCACGGTCTTCAGGTTCTGGATGTAGTCGGCCGCCCGGTTCACCAGGGCCTGCTGTTCGGCCGTCAGGGATCTGGCCGTGCGGGCATCAGCGACGGAGGGCGCGATCACGGGCGCGACCGACAGGGTCAAGGCGGCGAGGCAGGCTGCGGTCTGGCGACGGAAGATCAAGGTGCGGGGGTCCTCAGGCGGGGCTTCACGCCAAAGCTTGTAACGCCGTCCGAGGTTCCGGACGAAGGCGCAATAGCGGCGGTTTTCAGCTCATAGCGGTGGAGGTGGCGGGGCAAGGATCTCGCGCTTGCCCGCGTGATTGGCGGCGCTGACCACGCCCTCCTTCTCCATCCGCTCGATCAGCGAAGCGGCGCGGTTGTAGCCGATCTGCAGGCGGCGTTGGACGTAGGAGGTGGAGGCCTTCTTGTCCCGGGTGACGATGGCCACGGCCTGATCGTACAAGTCGTTGCTCGACAGGCTTTCGCCGTCGATCGCCCCACCGCCGTCCTCGTCCCCTTCCGGCGCCGCCGTGACGTCTTCCAGATAGTTTGGCACGCCCTGGTCGCGCAGGAAGCGGGCGACGTCCTCGACCTCCTGATCCGAGACGAAGGGGCCGTGCAGGCGGGTGATGCGACCGCCGCCGGCCATGTAGAGCATGTCGCCCTGGCCAAGCAGTTGCTCGGCCCCCTGCTCGCCGAGGATAGTGCGGGCGTCGATCTTGGAGGTGACTTGGAAGCTGATCCGGGTCGGGAAGTTGGCCTTGATGGTGCCGGTGATGACGTCCACCGACGGCCGCTGCGTGGCCATGATCAGATGGATGCCGGCGGCGCGGGCCATTTGGGCCAGACGCTGCACCGCGCCTTCGATGTCCTTGCCCGCCACCATCATCAGATCGGCCACCTCGTCGATGACCACCACCAGGTACGGCATCGGCTGGGGCGTGAGCTTCTCGGACTCGTAGATCGGCCGGCCGCTGTCGTCGAAGCCGGTCTGCACCGTGCGCTCGAAGTGCTCGCCCTTGGCCAGGGCCTCGCGAGCCTTCTCGTTGTAGCCGGCCACGTTGCGCACGCCAATCTTGGACATCAGGCGATAACGGTTCTCCATCTCCCGCACCGTCCACTTCAGCGCCACCACCGCCTTCTTCGGGTCGGTGACCACCGGAGCCAGCAGGTGCGGGATGCCGTCGTAGACCGAGAGCTCCAGCATCTTCGGGTCGATCATGATGAAGCGGCACTGGTCGGGACTGAGCCGGTACAGGATCGACAGGATCATCGCGTTGACCCCCACCGACTTGCCCGAGCCGGTGGTGCCCGCGATCAGCAGGTGGGGCATCTTGGACAGGTCGGCCACATAGGGCTCCCCGCCGATGCTTTCGCCCAACGCCATGGGCAGGTTGTGTCCGGGCTTCTCGTATTCGGCCGAGGACAGCAGGTCGCGCAGATACACCGTCTCGCGGTGCGCATTGGGTAGTTCGATGCCGATGGCGTTGCGCCCCTGGACCAC
Organism: Caulobacteraceae bacterium; assembly: GCA_049791955.1. Classification (GTDB taxonomy): domain Bacteria; phylum Pseudomonadota; class Alphaproteobacteria; order Caulobacterales; family Caulobacteraceae; genus CAHJWH01. Next base: position 457 of record JBARAK010000509.1, on the reverse strand, counting down.
CGAGACCCGGCAGGCGCGCGCGCTCATTGAGCGGGCGATATCGTCGGAGAGCGCGATGACGCGGGAGGATTTCACGCCCGCCGCCGGCACCAGTTCGTACAGGGTGACGACGGGGCCGGGGCGGATCTGATCGATCTGGCCGCGTACGCCGAACTCGGCCAGCACGGTCTCCAGCATACGGGCGTTCTGGCGCAGCGACGCCTCGTCGACGCCAGCTGCGCGAGGCTTGGGCTTGGCCAGCATGGCCAGTTCAGGCAACTGGAAAGCCTCTTCGGCGTCGCCGAGGTCCAGGGTCTTCTGGCTCTCGCGCTGCTCCCGGGCAGAGAGCTTGCCGACGGAGCGCAGGCCGGCGACCGGGGTGTCGGTGGTGAAGGGAATGGCCGGCCCGTCATCCAGGTCGAACGGGGGATCATCCTCGGCCACATTCCGCTCCGCCGCCTGGGTTACGGGCTCGAGC
>JBARAK010000508.1:0-8048 GCA_049791955.1 Caulobacteraceae bacterium | reverse complement strand
CCTCTCCGCCGCGATCGCGACGTCGTCGTTGTGGGCCAGCGCCTCCTCGACGGTGCGGGTCAGGATCGGATCGCCGAAGCTCGTCCACCAGTCCGGCGCCAGCGCGCCGCCCGGCCTGTCGCCGTCGCGCCAGGCCGTTGGCGGGGCGATCACCGCCTCCCGGGGGACCTCCGGCCGAGGACCGGCGCATCCGGCGATCAGGACCAGGCCGAAAGCCAGCAGCCAGCGCTTCATCGTTGCAGCCTGGTGTCCACGTTCGCCTCGACCGACATGCCGGGCCGCAGCCGATCCGCGAGCGGCTGGTCGGGGTCGACGCTGATCCGGATGCCGATACGCTGGGGAACCTTCACGAAGTTGCCGGTCGCATTGTCCGGCTTGAGGACGGCGAACTCCGAGCCCGCCGCCGGCGACAGCCGCTCGACCCGCCCCCGAAGACGCGCGCCGGCCAGGGCGTCCACGGTGAAGCTGGCCGGTTGTCCGGGGGCCATGCGCGAGGTCTGGGCCTCCTTGTAGTCCGCGATCACCCAGCGCTCAGGCGGGACCAGGGCCACAAGCTGGGTCCCGTTGGTGACGAACTGGCCGAGCCGGACGCCGACCTCGCCAAGGCGCCCGCTTTCAGGCGCGCGAATGACGGTATGCTCCAGATCGATCAGGGCCGCATCGAGCTGAGCCTGCGCCGCCTCGACCTGCGCCTGCAGCCCTCCCCGGCCGACGTCGACCGTTCTCAGATCCTCGGCGGCGATCGATCCGGCGGCCTCGGCCTGGCGGACCTGCGCCTCCGCGGCCTTGAGCGAGGCCACGGTCTGATCCCGTTCCCGCTTCGAAATGGACCCGTCGCTCACCAGTTCGTCCGCCCGGACCATGTCAGCCTGCGCCCGAAGCAGCTGGGCCTTGGCGTTGCTGAGGCCGGCGGCCTGATTGAGGATGCCTGCCGCCCGGGACCTCCGCGCCTGCGCGCTGTTCGCCAGGTTCGCCTTCGCCGCGGCCAGGTTGGCCCGAGCCTGGTCCACCCGCGCCCGGTAGGGGCGATCGTCTATCCGCACCAGGACTTCACCCGCCTGCACCTGGGCGTAGTCTTTCACCCGCACCTCCACGACATAGCCACTGACCTGGGGCGAGATGACCGTGACGAAGCCGCGGACGTAGGCGTTGTCCGTGCGCTCGATCGGACTGGCGAACGGCGGCAGCCTCCAGGCCGACAGGACAGCGAACAGGGCCACCAGCGCCGCGGCGACGATCGTGATGGTGACCAGCATGCTGCGTGGCTTGGGCGACCAGTGGGCGGCCTCCGGCGCTGCGGCGGCCGGGGGAGATTGGGCGGCGTCCGTCATGACACCCTCCTGCGCAAGAGAGGGATCCAGGCGAGGACCTTGCTGAACGTCAGAAGGTAGAGGACATAGCCGGCCGTCAGCACGCCCAGGATCGAGACCAGCCGGAAGACATCGTTGAACGCGAGCACCGCTGACTGCTCTCCCAAAGCCTGCCCGAGCAGCTTTCCGCTCTCCTGGACCCTCAGGGTAGGGTCAGTGATCGCCCCGGCGAGCGCACTGGCGCCGGACCCGATGCGGCTGACCACAATTGGGTTCGCGGCGACGACATGGTCGCCAACGGTCAAGCTATGCGCGTGCGCCTCTATGTTCTGATAGCTGCCGAGAAGCGCCGAGCCCGCCAAGCTGCCGACGTTCTGGGTCGTTCCGAACAGGACGACGAAGGTGACGAAAAAGCCTGGGCCCCGCTCCCTCATCTGCAGGAAGCCGTAGACCATGGCGGGCCCTATGAAGAGCGTCGCCCCGAACCCAAGGAGGCATTGGCTGAGGAAGAGTTCCGGCGGCCGGGTCAGGCTGGTGGCGTTGGAATCGAGATAGGCGCCGGCCGCGATGATCAGGGCTGCGGCCATCACCTGGAAAGGAAGACGCGCCTGGGACAGGGTGACGACCGCCGTCCCAAGACCGGCGGCCATCGACAACGCGACGCACGCGAACAACAGGCGCAACTGGTCATTGGTCAATCCACCCGCGGTCAGCAGGCCAACCGATCCGTAGGTCTGCTCCACCAGGGCGAGACGCACCAGGGCCGCGACGGCGGCGAAACGGACGATGTCCAGGCTGCCGAACCAGCGCAGTTGCAGCAGCGGATTGCTTCGGTGCAGCTCGATGAGGCAGCCCGCAGCCAGCAGCGGAATCGCGCCGAGCAGCATCCACCCCAAAAAGGGCGCGTCGGTCCACCAGACCACCCGACCGAGGCCCAGGACCCCACAGCCAAGCACGAAGCCCGGCACCATCAGGCTGATCGTCACGAAGTCCAGCCGTGAAAAGGTCTTTCGGAGCTCCGACGGCGGCAGGGGAACGGCCAGTGTGGCGGCGATCAGCACCACCGCGACAAGCAGGTCGAGCAGGTGCAGCCCTCGCCATTCGCCAGCGGCCAGGAACTCCACCGGCACCATCCGGGCGAGCGGAAGGCCGAACTGCGTCAGGCCCATGGCTATGACCAGGGCCAGGGGGCGGGTTTTCGGCGTTAAGACCTGGATCAGGTAGTAGGTGGAAAGGCTGGTGAGGGCGCCGGCCATTATTCCGTTGACGACGACCGCGACGACGGCGGTCGCGAAATTCGGGTAGATGAGCTGCGCGAGGTCCGCGACCGCATAGAGCGTGAGCAGGGTGAGGGTGACCGCCGGTATACCGAACTGAATCCTGGCCTTGACGAGCGTCAGGTTCGCGCTGGCGTTCATCGCGACATAGAGGGCGGGCAGCCAGCTCATCTGGACGACATAGATGCCGATCGAGCCCGGCAGGGTGGCCGTGTTGGCGGTGATCAGCCCATTGGGAAAGGTCGTGCAGGCGCCGATGAGCAGGCCGACAAGGCCATAGGCGATCCGACGCTTGAGCGGGTGCGCCGGGACGAACGGCCCCCCAGGGAAGCTCGGCCGCTCGCTTTCCGCGAACCTGTAAGACGCGATCGCCGCCATCACCCCACACCTGCAGTCTTTGACACACAATCCCGGGAGAAGCCTGTAGAGGGTGCATGGCGAGGTCGTGGAGCGGCAGGTCCAGACCTCGTGCGAGCTCCCGGACACTAGGGTCAAGCTGGCGGAGCCTGAATCCCCCGTAAGGGTGGCCTTCCCTGCCACCGTGGGGGGCGCGCGGTCCCCCAGGGCCTAAGATCGCGCCTCACATGAAGCGCGCTGGTGGTTCAGCCCCGAAATCGATCAAAGGGCCCCATCCAGACATAAGGCAGCAGAGCCATGGCTGCAGTTTTCGATCGCCGAGCGCGAAGGGCTGAAGCAAACAGACTTGGGCGCTTCTCACCTGAAGACTTTCTCGCCAAGGTTGTGACTCAACAATTTATAGTCTTCGACCGTGGCGTGTGGAGGGCAATTCCGGGCGCAGCTTCCTCAGTGCTGCGAAGTGGGCGCCAGCTACAAACCCGAACCCTCGGCCGATCATCGCCTAGACAAATCTGTGCAACATTTCACTCCACGTGACGCGTGGCGGGCGCGAAGGTGGTGCGAAGCAGGTTGGCGAAATCTCAAGCTACCGCTCCAAGGCTGGAGAGGCGTATGGGCAGCGCGACTGGACTTGAAACCGCCAGGGGTCCCGGTCGCGATGGCGGCGCACCGCTTCGCCTCAACGGCGACGGCAAGATGGCCGACGAGATCGCCCAACTGATCCAGCGGCCGGTCGGCTCCGCGTCGATCCGGGCGCCCGGCTTCACCTTCGAAGGATGCCCGGGCGAAGGATACCAGGGCGACAGCGGTCCACCCGTACCGGGCTGGATACTGGTCAAGTCCCACAAGCGTGCAGAGCCCTCGGCGGGCGTGGAAACCTCGGCCCGTGTCTTGAGGCGGCTGCAGCGTTCCTGGGCCGCCGTCCTGGCGTTGCGGCTGGCCGACGCCCACGATCACATCACCGCTGTGGAGTGGGAGGTCTCGGAGCTCTCTTTCGAGAAGGCGGCGCACCTCCATGCGGAACTGAATCTCATCCGGGGAGCGATCCACGCCATCCGGGACGAACCCGCCGCAAGCCTGGCCGTCGCCAGACGTGGGCTGGCGGAACCGGGCCTGCATGGCGTGGTCGCCACCGCCCTCTGCCGGCTGGCCTATTGGCGCCAGCGTGACTTCGAAGGTCTGCGGCAACTTCCCGTGGCCAGGATGCCGGCTGCGGGCACGCGGCGCGGCGTCTTGCCGGCGGTGCTCGATCTGTCCGTCGAAGCCGCGGTGGCGTTCGAGGAGCTTCGCTTCCCACTGGCCAAGCGGCTGGCTTGGGACGCCCTTTACGTCGCCGAGAAGGCCTTCGGCCGTAACACGCCGGTCGCGGGCCTGGCCGCCGCGACGGCTGCACATCTCGCCTTGGAAGAGGGACGCCTGGAGGAGGCTGAACGCCTGGTCTCGGAGCGCGTCACCGGAATTCGGGCGCAGGGCGACATCGAATCCGCCATCCGGGTCTATGACGTCCTTGCCCGCGTCGCCCATGCTGCGGGGCGGCAGGTCGTGGCGGCCCGGGTTCTCGAGGATGGGGCCGCCCTGGGGGACCGGCGCAACTGGCCTCGCCTTGTCGCCGGCTGCACCCTGACCAAGTTGGAGCTGCTGTTGCAGCAGCGTAGGCTTGATGAAGCGAACCAGTGCGTCGTCCGGCTCGATCAGCTCGCGAGCTACCCGGCCGCCGGCGATCATGTGGCCCACGACGACCTGCGGCGCGTATCCCTGCAGGGCAGGGCGCAATTCGAGCGGGTCGCCGCGCCCAGCCAGCGGGTTGCGGCGGTCTATCGCCACCTGAAGGGCGACGCCCTGGCGCGTCGCGACCTGCGCCAGGCCGTCCAGCACACCGTCTCCTTGGCGGGCCTTCTGGCCGAGCTCGGCGACTGGGAGAACGCCCTGACGACGCTGGCCGAGGTGACCGCGTTCGGCGCCTCGGTGGGGCTGTTCCACACCTTGGCGCAAGGCGGCGCCTCGGTCCAAGCCCTGCTGCTGGACCTTTCCGCCCAGGATACGCGAATGGAAACGCGTCTCTACATCCAAACCCTGCTGACGCAGGACCACGCCGATGCGCTGGCCCGCAATTACGGGCGTCGGGCGGCGCGCAACGAGTCCCCGATCAGCGAAAGGGAAGAATCGATCCTTCGGCTTGTCAGCGAGGGCCTCGTCAACAAACGCATCGCACAGGCTCTGGGAATTTCTCCCGAGACCGTCAAATCGCACATCAAAAACATCTTCGCAAAGCTGTCGGTGGCGACAAGGGCCGAAGCCGTACGGCGGGCCCGCACGCTCGGTCTGATTTAAAGAAGGCCGCCATCGGGGGGCGAAAGCTCACCCGTTTCCGCTCAGGCCTCCCCCGGCGCGGGGGATGGGCCGCCAGAGGGCGAAGCGGCAGCATCGCGATAGGCGCTTTCTTATGCGCAGCGGGGTCCAGCCGTTCGCCCGGCCCGGCTTGCCTCCATCTCAGGGCGCGTTCGCGCGGGCCTGTGCAGCTCAACGGCCGCGCAGGACTCCACGCAAAGACAAAGGGTCATCGTTTGTGACGGGACTTCGATTCAATGCAGATGCCTGAACCCGATCGCAGCCTCATCGCGAGGCGCGAGGCGCTGGCCGCGGACCTGAAGGCGATCGTGGGCGACGAGTGGGTCCTCGTCCGCGAATCCGAGCGCCGGCCCTACGAGTTCGACGGCCTCACCGCCTACCGCGCCCTGCCGCTCCTGGTGGTCCTGCCGGGCACGACGGAGGAGGTGCAGGGGGTTGTCCGCTACTGCAACGAACATCGGATCAAGATCGTGCCGCGGGGCTCGGGCAGCTCGCTGTCCGGCGGCGCCCTGCCCCTGGAAGACGGGGTGCTGATCACGACCGCCCGCATGAATCGGGTGCTGGATATCAACCCGCGCGACCGCACCATCAAGGTTCAGACCGGCATCCAGAATATCCGCGTCACCGAGGCCGTCGAGCATCTGGGCTTCTGCTACATGCCCGACCCGTCGAGCGGGGCGATCGCCACCATCGGCGGCAACCTGGCGGAGAACTCCGGCGGAGTGCACTGCCTGAAGTACGGCGTGACCGCCAACCACGTCCTCGGCATGAAGGCCGTGCTGATCACCGGCGACGTGGTCGACCTCGGCGGCGACTATCTGGGGGTCGCGGACGACGAGCTGAACCTCGCCGGCGTGCTGGTCGGCTCGGAGGGAATGCTCGCCTTCGTCACCGAGGCGACGCTGCGGCTTACGCCCAAGCCGACCACCGCGCGCGTGCTCTCGCTCGGCTTCACCACGGTGATGGACGCCAGCGCCTGCGTGGGCGCGATCATCGGCCAGGGCATCATCCCCGCGGGCCTGGAGTTCATGGACCGCACTACGATCGACGCCGTCTCCAGCCTGCTGGGCGAGACCCACCCGCCCGAGGTCCAGGCCATACTGCTGTGCGAGCTCGACGGCCCCGTGGTCGAGGTGGACGAGCGGGTGGAGACCGTGGAGACCATCGCGCGCAAGGGCGCCGCGATCGAGGTCCGCATCTCCTCGAGCGAAGCTGAGCGGGAGAACATCTGGCGCGGCCGCAAGTCGGTGTTCGGCGCCATTGGCCGCATCACCCGCGATTACTATTGCACCGACGGCACCATCCCCCGCGGCCAGCTTCCAGAAGTGCTGAGCCGGATGGAAGACATGTCTCATAAGTACGGTCTGCGCTACGCCAACTGCTTCCACGCCGGCGACGGCAACCTGCACCCGATCGTCATGTACGACTCGGCCACGCCGGGCGACCTGGAGAAGGCCGAGGCCTTCGGGGCCGACATCTTGAAAGCTTGCGTGGACGTGGGCGGGGTGCTCACCGGCGAGCACGGGGTGGGCGTCGAGAAGCGTGACCTGATGCCCTACCAGTTCACCCAGGTCGACCTGGAGCAACAGCAGCGGGTCAAGTGCGCCTTCGACCCCGACAACCTGCTGAACCCCGGCAAGGTCTATCCCACGCCCTGCCAGTGCGTCGACTTCGGCCGCATGCACGTGCACGGCGGCAAGACCCGCTTCAGCAACATCCCCAGGTTCTGAGATGAGCGGGACGACCTTGACCTCGGCGCCTGCGCGCGAGCGCGTCCAGCCGGCGAGCCCTGGAGAAGTCGCGCCGGCCATCCGCTATTTTTCCGCCGACGGCAGGGCCGTGGAGATCATCGGCGGCGGCACCAAGCTCCAGCTCGGCGCCCCGGTCAGCGCGCCTGGAGTCCTGGACCTGTCCAAGCTCGTAGGCGTCGACTTCTACGAGCCCGAGGAACTGGTGATCCGGGTGCAGGCGGGCCTACCGGTCAGTCAGCTACGGACCCTCCTGGCGGCCAAGAACCAGCAATTGCCCTTCGATCCTCCCGACTATGCGGCTGTTCTGGGGATCGCCGGCGGCGGCACCATCGGGGGGATCGTCGCCACCAACCTGGCGGGGCCCGCGCGCCTCTCCGGCGGCGCGCCCCGCGACGCCCTGCTGGGGTTTGAAGGTGTGAACGGGCGCGGCGAGCCGTTCAAGGCCGGCGGCCGCACGGTGAAGAACGTCACCGGCTTCGACCTGTCCAAGCTCGTCGCCGGCTCATACGGCACGTTGGCCGCCATTACCTCGGTCACCTTGAAGGTGACGCCCTGCCCCGCCAGCGAGACGACGCTGATCCTGTCCGGGCCGGACGCCAGACAGGCCATCGGACTGCTGATCGATGCGCTGGCCACCTCCGCCGGCGTCACCTGCGCCGCGCACCTGCCCGTCCCCCTGGCGTCCACGCCCATGACCGCGCTCAGGCTGGAGGGGCCACCTAAGTCCGTGGCGGACCGCATGGCCAGCCTCGAAGCCCTGCTGCACAGGTCCGCCGACGTCAGCCGGATGGAAGGCGAACAGAGCGCCGCCTTCTGGGCCGGGGTCCGCGACCTGTCCGTGATGATCATCAGGCCCGACGAATGCCTGTGGCGCCTGCTGGGCCCCGCCACCCAGGCCGCGCGCACCGTCGGCATGGTCGGCGGCCGGGCGCTTTATGACTGGGGCGGCTCCCAGGTGTTCCTCGCCACGCCGCTTTCCAGCATCGAAGCGGACGCGACAGCCC
>JBARAK010000507.1:0-3178 GCA_049791955.1 Caulobacteraceae bacterium | reverse complement strand
TCGTAGTCCCGCAGCGCCTCCTGCAACCGTCCGATCCGGCCGTACAGGATGGCGCGGTTGTTGAGCGCATCCAGGAAGCTCGGGGCCATGGCCAGGGCCTTGCCGTAGGCGGCCAGCGCCTCATCCGTGCGCCCCAGGTCACGCAGGCCGTTGCCGAGATTGCCGTAGGCCACCGGGTCGTTGGGCTCCAGCGCGATCGAGCGCCGCATGCTCTCGACCCCCATCTCCAGCTGGCCCGCCTGCATGGCGATCAGCCCGACCATGTGGTGGGCCAGGGCGTTGTCCGGATCGAGCCGCAGCACCTGATGGAAAGCGTTCCACGCCTCCTCCGCCTGTCCCTGCTGCAGCCACTGGAAGCCGGCCTGCAGGAGCGCCTGCAGCGTGTTGGAGGAACCGCCGATCATGCCAGGGTTTGTAAGGCGCGCCTTTGAGCTCGCCAAGGCCGCGGCGGAAACAGCCGCGCCGGACCCCGGTTAAGACTTGATTAACCGCGAAGCAGCGAGCCTGCCCCTGTCTTCTTCTCGAAGACACCCACCATCACCATCCACTGCAAGAGCCCGGCCCTCGGCCGGGCTCTTTTTTCGGGGAGCCCACGCCCTTGCGCGAAGCAGCCGGCCAGCGTATAGCCCCCGCCTCGACGAGCGCTGATCCGCGGTAGCTCAGTGGTAGAGCAGCCGGCTGTTAACCGGCTGGTCGTAGGTTCGAATCCTACCCGCGGAGCCACCTCGAGCGTAGCGCTCAACGCGTCTCGTTCACGCGCCAGTAAGTGCCTGCCCCATTGCCAAGTCTCAGGCCGCAAGCCAAAAATCGTCAGGGCCGTTACATGCATCCAACGTCTCGCTCGCCCCTTTTCAGCGGTGAGGCGGATTAAGCCGGGGCTTGGGAGCGAGGGCGATGATCAATTCAGCCGGTGTGATCGCGACGCTTCCGCAGATGCCGCTGCACCGGATGGCAGGATCCTGGCTCAATGCGGTGCGCCGGCTCTCCGATGACGCCCTCTCCTCCACCGATCACGAGGAAGCCGAACGCCTGATCGCGGCCATGCACCTGGAATGGGCGCGTCGAAGCGATACGCCCCTGCCGGGCGACCCGATCGACGATTGGCCCGTCAACAACGAGTTCACGCGCCAGAAAGCCCAGGGGCCACAAAAGCACACCCCTTTGACGGCCCACGGCTACCATGTGGGTCGCCGCTTTGGTCTTCCGACCCCGGTTCGACGCGAAGTCTTGAGGCGTTGTGCGGAAGAACCGCTTATGCCCGCCTTCAGCGCCAGGGTCATGCAGGTCTGGGGGGAGCCTCGAAGCGATCACCGCCTGCAGCAGATCGCCGATCACATCGCCGACTCCGTCAACAACAACCGCAATCTGGTCCGCAACTCTGACGCCGTCGCCGATTGGCGCAACGACTTCAGCTTCCTCAAGACCAAATACGCGAAGGCGCACATCCGATGGCCGCCGTTACGCCGCTCCGCCATTGTGGTGGAGTGACCTTCAGTGGTCGCGGAAAGCCGGGGATGGAACCCGGCACATCATTCGATACGCGTTGGCGAAGGGGAGCCGACCATCGTTGAATTCATTGAATTTTTTGTCAATTAGCCAAACATCCCAACGAAACCCAGCCCGTGTCGCATTTCGACCGGCATCGCGCCCGCTCACAAGGGCGCGCTGTCGGGACCGTCGGCGCGCCGTTCCAGCCAGCGGGCGGCCCAGCGGCGAGTGGCGCGCCTGAGGGAGAAGAACACCTGGCCGAGCTGGACGCCCGCCAGGGTGCCGAACGCCTTGACCAGCCCGTCCTGCAGGCGGGCGTCGCGGCCCGGGATGAGCAGCTGGGCGGCCTCCAGCCCGATTGCGAAGAGCAGCAGGACCGGCAAGGTCAGATGGTCCTTGCGGGGAAGAGCCAGTTTGGCGGCAAAGCCCAGGGCGACGAAGGCGGCGAAGCGCTCCAGATCGGGATTCCTGAACAGACGCGGCCGCCACCCGACCGGGCACAGGGTCGCGAACACGATGACGCCCAGGACCGCGGCGGCGCACAGCAGCCACGGCGGGGAAAGCGCCCTGCGCCGCCGCTCACGCCCGGCAGGGTTGCGGGCGGGCGGAGACGACAGGAGGCGCGCCAAGTGTGACAGCATAGGCCGCGTCTATCCGACCGGCCGTTAATTTCCGGTGCGCCGCCGCCTCGCCGGGAGGGAGAACCGCGGGATGTCCGCCCTCAGCAGACGGATGACAACCGGATCAGAATCATCTGGCGGATTTCGGCTACGCCGCATGGCTAAACGCCCCCTTTGCACGGCGCTGATCCGCCCGCGGAATCGCCACTGCTTCACATCAGCCGGGCCCCTGTGGATTTGCTGCAAATCCCCCCGCATTTGCAGCAGTCAGCTTCGCCATAAGGTTGTTCGCGCTTGTCACCAATTTAACAAATTTCTAACTATGCGGCGGGGTCGACGATCCACCGGCGTCCCCAACGTCATTTTCTCGGTGGTTAGGGGAGCACCATGAATAAGCTCGTTATGGCCGCCATGGCTGCGGCTGCAATCTTCACAGCGTCGACCGCGAGCGCCGCCTCGATCGTGTTCAACATCGACCCGACGCTGTCGAACGTCTCTGTCAGCAAGGACAGCGGCCTCTGCCTGGGCAACTGCAATCTGAGCGCCAGCCTGGCGACGCCGTTCACCCCGATGACCATCGCGCAGGGCGACTCGCAGACCTTCGATTTCGCGAACTTCACCATCTCGCCCCGCGGCATTGGCGGCGAAACCTATGACGTCAGCGCCACCCTGGCCTTCCTGACGCCCGACACCGGCACGGCCTCGACCGGCGGCTCCGCCAAGTACTTCACCGCCTTCGGCGTCGTGAGCGGCGGCGTGCTGAGCTGGTCGGATCCGGTGCAGACCTTGACCACGTCTGACGGCTCGACGTTCACCGTCAGCTTCGAAGACCTCAAGGGCGTGCAATTCGGCGGTCACGTCCAGGACGACGTGACCCTGACCGTGGACAGCGTCGCGGCGGCGGTTCCCGAGCCGGCCTCCTGGGGCCTGATGATCGCGGGCCTCGGCCTGACGGGCTTCGCCCTGCGTCGCCGCCGGGTGGCGTCGGCCGCCGCGGCCACCGCCTAAAGACCTGTCGGAGCGGCTTCCGCTTCTTGAGGACCAGACGACAAGAAGCGCCGGGGTTCGCC
>JBARAK010000506.1:0-3009 GCA_049791955.1 Caulobacteraceae bacterium | reverse complement strand
GAGGTCTCGCCCCGTTCCAGCGTACGCCGCACCGCGCCCCGGCTGGGCGCTTCCAGCCCCGCCAGTAGCCGCAGGGCCGTGGACTTGCCGCATCCGGACGGGCCGACCAGCGCGACCGTCTCGCCGGCCCGCACCGCCATGGATATGGGGCCGAGCGCGCGGCGGCCGGCATAGTCCACTTCCACCGCGTCCAGGGCGGCGACGGTGTCCAGGGCGGCGACCACGGTCAGCGTCTGCGTTGGGCGATCACGCCCCGCAGGCCCACGCCGACCAGCAGCACGGCGACGGCGGCGAAGAAGCCGATCCCCAGCAGGTCGTGCTCGACGTCGGTCAGGTAGACGACCCCGATCGGACGAAGGCTCAGCGGGTAGACATGGCCGGTGAACGCGTCGGGCGTGTGCGGCTCATGACCCAGGAAATAGAGGGCTGCGCCGAGCACCAGGACGAGCAGGGCCAGGGCGATGACCACGCCCGGATTTCGAAGACTCGGACCCATGCTCACAGCCGCTCCAGCAGCCCCCTGGCCGCCGCCGGCGCGCGCACCTTGGCCCCGTTGATCATGAAGACGAAGGCGTCCCGGGTCTTTTCCGGCGGAGCCGTCTTCTCCACATAGTCCAATCCCTCCGGCGCGCCGCCCCTGGCCCAGGTCTTGGCGATCTCGGCCCAGCGGTCGAGTTCATCGGAGGTGTAGCCCGTCTCTACGTCCTCCTGGGCGTTCTCCAGCCGGGCGTAGACGAAGTCGGCGGTGATGTCGGCCAGGGTCGGATAGGTGGCCGAGTCCGCGAACACGATCGCCGCGCCCCGCTTCCTCGCCATCTCCACGAAGGCGGGCGTCCTGAAGCTGTCGTGGCGGACCTCCAGCGCGTGGCGCAGCCGCCGTCCGCCGACCTCGTCCGGCAGCAGGTCAAGGAAGCCGCCGAAATCCGCCGGGTCGAACTTCTTGGTGGGCATGAACTGCCACAGGATCGGACCGAGCTTGTCGGCCAGCTCCACCAGGCCGCTGTCGAGGAACTTGCCCACCGACTCGCCGGCCTCCGCCAGCACCTTGCGGTTGGTGCAGAAGCGCAGCGCCTTCACCGCGAACACGAAATCGCCCGGCGTCTCCTCGGCCCACTTGGCGAAGGTCGAGGGCTGCTGGGTGCGGTAGTAAGTGCCGTTGATCTCGATCGAGGTCACCTGGCGCGAGGCGTATTCCAACTCGCGCGCGTGGGCCAGCTTGTCGGGGAAGAAGGTCCCCCGCCAGGGCTCGAAGGTCCACCCGCCGATGCCGACACGGATCATGGCTCGCCTCGCTTGATCAGGAAGCCGTTATGGACCCGGCCGCCCGCCCTGTCCCGCCTACCAGAACGGCGCCCGCGCTCAGTACGCCAGTTCGAACACCCGCTGCACGTCGCCAGCCCAGGGGCCGTTGTACAGCTCCAGCAGGCGTTCGGCGGGGGTGATCCCGCTTTCGGCCACCTCGGCCACCGGGTTGAGGAAGGCGCGTTCGTCCTGGCCGGCGGCGTTGAAGCGGGCGCGGCTCTTCAACCCTTCGCGGGCGATCTCGACCACGTCCTTGGCCACGTCCTGCAGCGAGCGGCCGTCGATCACCGCCTTCAGCCCGTGGCGGGCGGCGTCGATACGCAGCGCCGCGCGCTGCTCGGTCGTCCAGTCCTTGCAGAGTTCCCAGGCCGCATCCAGCGCCGCGCCGTCGTACAGGATGCCGGTCCACAGCGCCGGCAGGGCGCAGAGGCTCGGCTGCGGGCCGGAGTCGGCGCCCCGCATCTCCAGATAGGTCTTGAGCCTGACTTCCGGGAACAGGGTGGTGAGGTGGTCGCCCCAATCCTTCATGGTGGGCCGCTCGCCCGGCAGTTCCGCCAGTTGGCCGGCCAGGAAGGCGCGGAAGGACTTGCCCGACAGGTCGACGTAACGGCCGTTGCGCTTGGCGAAGTACATCGGCACGTCGAGCGCGTAGTTCGCATAGGTCTCGAACCCGAAGCCGTCCTTGAACACGAAGTCGAGCAGGCCGGTGCGATCGGGATCGGTGTCGGTCCACACCGCCGCGCGCGCCGACAGCCAGCCGTTGGGCTTGCCCTCGGTGAACGGCGAGTTGGCGAACAGGGCGGTGGCGACGGGTTGGAGCGCCAGGCTGACCCGGAACTTCTTCACCATGTCGGCTTCGGAGGCGAAGTCGAGGTTGGCCTGCACCGTGCAGGTGCGGAACATCATGTCCAGGCCCTGGGAGCCGACCTTGGGCATGTAGGCGCGCATGATCTTGTAGCGGCCCTTGGGCATGACCGGCACCTCGTCGCGGCGCCAGATCGGCGTGAAGCCGAGGCCCAGGAAGGCGATGCCGAGCTTGTCGGCGACCGCCTTGGTCTCCTTCAGGTGCTTGGAGGTCTCGCAGCAGATGTCGTGCATGGTCTCCAGCGGGGCGCCGGAGAGCTCGAACTGGCCGCCCGGCTCCAGGCTGACGTTCTCGCCGCCGCGGGTCAGGCCGATCAGGGTCTCGCCGCCGTCGCGGTCTTCGTAGACGCCGGCCCAGCCGAACTGCATCAGGCCCTTGAGCAGGGCTTCGATGCCGTCCTCGCCGTAATAGGGGATCGGCTGGAAAGAACCGGGGCGGAAGCCGAACTTCTCGTGCTCGGCGCCGACGCGGAACTGGGACGGCGGCTTGCTGCCGCTGGCCAGGTATCCGGCGAGGTCGGAGAGTTGGAGCGGCGTATCTTGCAAAGCGGCGTCGCCCATGAAGTCTCCTAGGAACGGACCGTCCGACCCAGGGACGCCGCCATCATGGCGCCACATAGGCGTCCCGCGAAGGCTGCTCAAGGGCGCCGGGCGATGAAGCTTGGCCGTTCAGGCTGGCGTGCGCCAGTCTCCGATAGCGGCCTGCCAGAGCGAGAGGGCCGAGATCGCCGCGGTGTCGGCGCGCAGGATGCGCGGGCCAAGGGTCACGGGGGTCACGAAGGGAAGGCCGCGCAGGCGCGACCGCTCCTCCGGCGCGAAACCGCCTTCGGGGCCGATCAGCAC